>JAILBN010000127.1 GCA_024680915.1 Treponemataceae bacterium
AAGTCCGATGTCTTTTCTATAGAACATTCCGTCGAAGTTTATGGATTTGAGCAGTTCGTACGATTTTTTCCAGGCTTCGTCGAAAGTAGGGGCAAATGCGCTTGCGGCAAGGACGCGGCCTCCGCTTGTAAGGAGCTTTCCATCTTTGTCCTGTGCGCCTGCGATGAACACTTTAGTGCCATCGGAGTTTGCGGAAGAAGCTGGTACGCCTGAGATTTCCATGCCTTTTTTGTAAGAACCCGGATATCCGCCGGAGACTGCCACAGGTGCGCAAACAAATCCTTTTTTCCAGCGGAAATCGAAGTCTTTGAGAGTGCCTTCTGTTATAGACTTGCACATGGCGGCAAAGTCGAAGTTCATAAGAGGAAGGACAGCCTGAGTCTCTGGGTCGCCAAGGCGCACGTTGTATTCAAGTAGTTTCGGGCCTTTTTCTGTAAGCATTATTCCAAAGAAAATGAAACCGCGGTAATCGTATTTTTCTGCGATAAGTCCTTTCAATGTAGGTTCAAGAATATCCTCATAGAACTTGACCAGTTGATCGGGAGTAACGTCTGATACTGGAGATATGGCTCCCATTCCGCCTGTGTTGGGGCCTTTTGCGCCGTCGTTCAGGCGTTTGTGGTCTCTTGCCGTTGTGAAGGGAATTATGCAGGCTTTTTCTGCCTTTGCGGACTCCGGAGTTACGGATACTGCCGCAAGAATGGAGATTTCCACACCCTTCAGATATTCTTCTATTACAAGACATTTTCCAGCATTTCCCAGAAGACCGTCCTGCATAAAATCATCTATTGCCTTGTGGGCATCCTCTTTCGTGGCGGCGACGACAACACCTTTTCCTGCGGCCAGTCCGTCTGCCTTTATAACTATAGGAGCACCCTTTTTATCAACGTAGGCGTGTGCTTCTTTGATATCTGTGAAGGTGTTGCTTTCCGCACAAGCCACACCATATTTTTTCATAAAAGATTTTGCTTCGTCTTTGCTTGCCTCAAGACGGGCTCCGGCTTTACATGGACCGACCACAGGAATTCCTGCTGCCCAAAGGTCATCTGCTATTCCAGCAGCCAAGGGATCCTCTGGTCCGATTACTGCCAGATCGCATTTTTCTGCAATAGCAGCTGCTTTTAGAGCATCTGTTCCGCTCAAGCCTGCCGCAGCAGGACATTCTGCCGGGTTCAGGTTACGGCATTTATTCTCGTGTTGTGTTCCTCCGTTACCAGGAATACATACGACCTCTGAAACTAGAGAACTTTCTGCGATTTTCCAGCAGATGGCGTGTTCTCGACCGCCTGAGCCTATTACAATTACTTTCATATTCGTATAATATCTTAAAATGAACGGAAATGGAATCAGTTATTTCTTGAGACATCAATTTTTCATCGAACAGATGCTCTCGCTGAATTTTGCCCCGAAAAACGGCTTGCTAAAAGCTCCTGTGTGGAAGGCCGTATTCCCTTTGCGGAGATGGTTACTCTTCAAAATTCTGGCTGCGCATCTTTATTATAGATAAGGAACCGTCAGATTGATTATAATCTTGATTTGGATATATATAAGTAGTTCAATATAAAGAGAGGTGGAAATGCTTAAAGGTCGGCATTTGATAGATCCTGCGGATTTAGAGCTTAAGGAAATCGATGAGCTCTGTGATCTTGCTGGTAAAATGATGAAGGATCCTGATTCATATAATGAAGTGTGTCATGGTAAAATTCTTGCCACATTGTTTTTTGAGCCGAGTACACGAACCCGGCTTTCCTTTGAAGCGGCAATGCAACATTTGGGGGGTACCACCCTTGGTTTTGCAGATGCCGCTTCTTCGTCTTCGACTAAGGGCGAGACTCTTGCTGATACAATAAGGGTCGTGTCTTCCTATGTTGATGTGATAGCCATGAGAAACCCTAAAGAGGGAGCTGCCCTGCTGGCATCCCGCTATTCATCGGTTCCTGTGATAAACGCAGGGGATGGAGGACACCACCATCCTACCCAGACTCTTACGGATATGGTCACGATAAAAACCTTGAAGGGAGGTTTTTCCGGCCATACGGTGGGCTTCTGCGGAGACTTGAAATTCGGTCGTACTGTTCACAGTCTTCTGAAAACCTTGAGCCGCTATCCTGATAACAATTTCGTGTTAATCAGTCCAGGGGAGTTGACTCTGCCGGATTATATTATTTCCCAGGTGCTTAAAAGGGGCGGTATACGCTATCAGAAGGTGGAGCGTCTTGAGGACGTCATAGACAGCCTTGATATCCTTTATATGACACGGGTCCAGAAGGAACGGTTCTTTAATGAGCAGGATTATATAAGGCTTAAGGACAGTTATATCCTGGATAAGGAGAAAATGAAAGCGGCCAAAAAGGATATGATTGTTCTTCATCCTCTTCCCAGGGTGAATGAGATTGCTGTGGAGGTTGATGATGATCCCAGGGCAGCTTACTTCAAGCAGGTGAAATGCGGAATGTTTGCCAGGATGGCTTTGATTTCCAAGCTTATAGGAGTTCTCTGATGCTTAATGTAGATACAATAAAGAATGGTCTTGTTATCGACCACATAAGGGCTGGTTGCGGACACCGCATTTTTACCTGGTTAGGGCTTGATAAAGCTGATTTTTGTGTCGCCCTGATTATGAATGTGCCTTCAAATACCCTGGGTCGTAAGGACATCATCAAAATAGACAATATAATCGATATTGATTACTCGGTGCTGGGCTTTATTGACCCCAACATTACGGTGAATATCGTAATGGACGAGCATATCGCCAAGAAAATAACCCTTTCTTTACCTGAGAAGGTTGAGAATGTCATCAGATGCAGGAATCCCCGTTGTATAACCAGTACTGAGCCTTATATACGTCATGTTTTCCGTCTTGTGGACAGGAAAAGAGCAGAGTACCGTTGTGAATACTGTGATGAATTATATCGTGCTGGTGTAGGGGAGATTTTGTGATGGAAGAGAAAAAGGCTTTTTTTGGTGATAGTGGTGTTAAAGGCAAGGCAACGGCCATTAGTAGAGGCGAAGGCAAGGTGGTAATAATTAAAAACGCCTGTCTTGTTGATGCTGAAGTAGATTTTCCTGGAAGCCTTGCATTTTCAGAGAATGGGATTATAGATGTGGTGCGGACAGACGGTACCGCAACTGGCTCTTCTGCAAGTGATGTGGCCTCTGGCACTTGTGGAAAGAGGCTTGTAAAAGAATCTGGCCCCAGTGGAAGCAGTCTTGAGGAGCGCTACCCGGATGCTCTCGTTATAGATGCTGCCGGAAAAACCGTAATGCCGGCCTTCATAGATATGCATGTGCATTTTCGTTATCCGGGCCAGACTGAAAAAGAGGACCTTCTTTCAGGCAGCAGGGCAGCGGCGGCCGGCGGTGTGGGAACCATCGTGCTTATGCCCAACACTAAGCCTGTGGTCTCTTCTTTAGAGATGGCTCTTTCCATTGATGAGGAATTAAAGCGTATCGGACTTATCGACGGTTTCCAGACCGTAAGCATTACGGACGGTTTTTCCGGCAAGGATACCCATCATCTGGACGAGGTTTGCCGTGCTTTTCCTGCGGTTCCCGTTATTACGGAGGATGGACTTGATGTGGCTGATGCCTCTGTAATGGAAGAAGCCATGAGAAAATGTGCGGAAAAAGGAATAATTGTCTCTTGCCACTGCGAGGATCCGGCTCTTGTTCCAACTTCCAAGAAGCTGCGTTCAGAGAAAAAGTTCCGGGAAGCCGAAAAGGTGCTTGCCCAGGCAGAGGACACTTTTACTGAGCGTAATCTTCAGATAGCTCTCAAGGTCGGCTGCAGGGTACACATAGCTCATGTAAGCACAAAGGCTTCTTTGGAAGCTGTCCGTAGGGCCAAAAAGACTCCTGAGGGAAGCAGGCTTGTTACCTGTGAAGTGACTCCCCATCACATGGCTCTGTCAAATACCAGTGATGCCCTTTCTTCAGAGCTGGTCAACCCTCCCCTTAGAAGCGAGGAGGACAGGCAGTCTGTTATCCAGGCTATGCTTGATGGTACTGCGGATGTTATATCCACTGATCACGCCCCTCATACTCCGGCGGATAAGGCTTCTGGGGCATGTGGCTTTACCGGAATAGAGCTTTCTTTTGCCGTCAGTAACACGACTCTCGTAAAGTCTGGAATAATGACACTTTCAAAGCTTTCTTCCCTTATGTCCGCAGTTCCGGCTAAGCTGCTTAATATTAAGAAAGGTCGGCTTCTCCCTGGTTATGCCTCGGATATAGTTATTATCGATCCTGATTGCCAGCAGCTTGTGGACTCCTCTAAGTTCTTTTCCAAGGGCAAGCATACTCCCTTCAACGGAAAGAAGCTTATGGGTAAGGTTCTTAGGACCTTCCATGCTGGGAAAGAAGTTTTTGCTGAGGCCTGATTTTTTGCCGCTAGACAAAAGCATTTTTTAATAATTATGGATGAGACATCCCCTGTCTCATTTGAAAAATATTGCATTTGCGCATTTTGTGTCCTAGAGTTCATTAAGGCTCCGGTTTATTCTGACGTCGTAAAGGAGATCAACAACAATGGATCAGGGAAAGATTGGTAAGTTTTTAGCTGCCCTTCGTAAAGAAAAAAACTTAACGCAGGAGGAGCTGGCAGAAAAATTGAATGTAGCCCGCAGGACAGTATCCAGATGGGAGACAGGCTTCAATCTGCCGGATATGGATATACTTATTGAGATTTCTGATTTCTATTCTGTGGATCTCCGTGAAATTCTTGACGGAAAAAGGAGAACCGACAAAATGGAAGAAAAAATGAAAGAGACTGTATTGAAGGTCTCGGAGTATGAGAACGAGGGGAAAAAGAGAGCCTCTGTAGTTATGATTGTTTATTCAACAATCGGTATGCTTGCCCTTATAGCGAATTTAGTGATGACTCTCAGTGATTTGCCAGATACCTTCTGGACTGGTTTCTTTAAGGGGGCTTCGTTGGCGGCTGCTTTCGTGGCACTCGTGGTTGGAATCGCCTACGCTACTGGAACGATGGCTAGATTCTGTTCCTTTAAGAAGCGTTTGCTGAAAAAGGAAGGGCAGATAAGATGAATACGAAAACTAAAGTTTTTACTGTTATTGGATTGATATTCGGGCTTATCGGCTTAACATTCGTCACCCTTTCAATTGTAAAAAATGAGATGCGTTTCCTTTCGATAGGTATGGGAGCAGCAGTGATAGGGCAGGCATGTGTAATCGTGTTATACAGGAACAGAAAGAAAAAAGGGGAATAGCATCCGCAAAAAAAAACTCTTTCGAAGAGCCCAGGTACACTACGGCACAGAACCCTCAATCTACTGTTGCTTCCTTCCGGACCTGGCAGGGTTTGAAAGAGTCTTCTTGCATAGGACCTGAACTCATCGAAAGAGTCTTAATCGCCTTGCTCGGCGTGACCTACGTTTCGAATCCCCAACAAAGGGGTCGTACGGAGAGAGGGGGATTCGGATTCCTGTCGCACACGTCCTGTGTGCTCCATCCATCCCGCCTCCGGTCACTGACGCGCACATCGTGTGCGCTCTTCCTCGCCTTGCTCGGCGTGACCTGCGTTTCGAATCCCCAACAAGGGGGTCGTACGGAGAGAGGGGGATTCGAACCCCCGGTACCTTTCGGGTACGCAACCTTTCCAAGATTGTACCTTAAACCGCTCGGACATCTCTCCAAGGTTTGAAAAAAAATGCTTCCCTGCGGAAGCTTTTCAAAACTTTCTGAAAAAACTCGGTAGACAGGATCAGTTTTTAACACACATTCTGTGTGGTTTATCCGCCTCTCTCTGTATGTTCTGCGTTTCGACCATCAATAAGGAACGAAACGGAGAGAGGGGGATTCGAACCCCCGGATCCTTACGGATCAACGGTTTTCGAGACCGCCCGAATCGACCGCTCTCGCATCTCTCCAAGCTTTTTTCAGCCGGTTGTTAACCGTTCGAGACTAAGAGGATTCGAACCTCCGGCCTTCAGATCCGCAATCTGACGCTCTATCCAGCTGAGCTATAGTCTCAAAAAAATTGCTATGCACCTTATTGGACATAACAATGATGAACCTTAATAAGGTACGGAGCAGGGGGGATTTGAACCCCCGATACCCTTTAGGGGTATAACTCCTTAGCAGGGAGCCACCTTCGGCCTCTCGGTCACCACTCCAATTAAAGCAATACAATGTACGGAGCAGGGGGGATTCGAACCCCCGGAACGTTTCCGCTCAACGGTTTTCAAGACCGCCGCCTTAAACCACTCGGCCACCGCTCCATAAACGCTTTGAAAGAATATCTCAAAAAAATTGAATTGTCAAGCAGTCCTCTTATCAGAATCGGCGGAGGGGGCATTCCGAAAGCGTAATTTTATCACAAAGCTCCTTACTCACCTGTGTTGGTTTTGTCTTTTTGCGTTTCTTAGTTATTTTGAGCGCATTTTCAATCCTATTCTCAAGGCGGCTAAGCGCATTCTTCCTGTTCAGTTTTTGTGTGAGTTCCTCATCTGCATCGGGATAAATACAATCATTGCTATTTATTATGGCACAAAGCTTGTCACGAAGTCGAACGCACTCTTCATCTGTAAGCCCTTCGATTTTAGTTATCGGCAGCACAAGATGTACTTTAGTGTGTACCTTGTTTACGTTATTCCCGCTTTTGCCTCTGTTCCAGGCAAAATTCATGCTGGCAATGTATTACATATTCAGTAAAAAAGCATAAGTTGGAAATTCGTACATCGCCAAAATCCATGAGTGCAAAGGGCGTTGGGCACTTTAGATACGCCAGAAAAAAGACAAGCTTGAAAAAGTTGTAGAGATTGCAAAAGTTCAGAGTACCGAAAGCTCCAACAAAAAGGGGCATTATCACTACGAACACAAACGCCTGAACCTGATATAAGAAAAGCTTCCTGCCGTGCAGATGGGAGATTTGGTAACAGCAAGGCAACAGCCTATGTCCGAAAGACAATTTAGGAAGTGACGGGAAAAAACACTATTTAAGCATTGAAAACAACAAATTGTACAATCGTTCACTAATAAAACGATTTGACAGTTTCATTATCTGTACGCAGTTTGTTATTTCTTCTGCAGTCAGTAACTCTTTTTTATATGCCGCAATCAACACCCCAATTACACCAGTTATCGGGATTTTCATTTGTGCCGCGACAGCTCTCCCATGAGACTCATCCATTAACAGTGTTTTTGTTTCGCTTAAATCAGCCAGAACAATCGCCTCACTTTCTCCCAAATCAAGTCCCGTAGCTCGGCGTAACAAGTCTACACGATCAGCGGGTATATCAGAATGAATTTCCAAAAAAGTTGTGTTTCTAACAATCTCTAGTTCATGAGAAAAATCTGTATTTGTTGTTAGTTCATCATAAACTGCTTTTGGTATATGGACTGTACCGTAAAGTTTGTTGAGAATATCAAATTTATTGATTTTAAGGAGTGTTATAAGTGGGGTAGTATCGGCAACGACAACCATTTTATTTCCTACACAGTCGCCGCAATAGCGTTTGCAATATCACTTTCTAGTTCTGATTCATCCATGTCTATGTAGGGGATTCCAATGCTTCCGTATAGCTGAATAAGAGTCCACTTACTTACACCAAGTATTTCGGCTACCCTGCCATGAGAAAGAGTATTGTTTTGAATAAAAGGATAAAGCAACAATGCTCTCTGTTTGAACTCAATCTCAGCTTTGTGCGTATTGATATATGGTTCCATACCTGCGGTTATTTGAATTGTAGCGGGTTGTAAAGGCATATCGTTTTCTCCTTTTTGTATAGTTTATCACAATTTAAGAATTTTTGTTTATAAAAGCAAAGAAAAATAAATATATTTCAAATAAACTAAGTTCTATTGTGCGAAAGTCCACGAAAACGCAAGTTCCTAGTTATTGTAGTGTTTTCGAACGGGCGTTCCCGTCGTTCGCTAAAGCGAACTTACGAGTTTGTTCGCGGATAGGTCAGCTAAGCTGACCGTCTCGCTCTCAAACTCGGACGGGCGGGCTACTCTAGGTTCCGCGCTAACCGCGCTCCAGTCTCCTCGACTGAAAATTTCAGTCTGCGGTGACCGGCTTCGCCGCCTTCCGTATCCCTCCTATGATTTTTGTCAACAGAGAATTACGTTTTTTTATTCTCCAGCCCTCTTGTTCATGAAACTAAAGCTTCTTCAACAAGTTTTGAAACATAAGCTTCAGGAGTTATGAATCGTCTTGGTTCGTAGTCCTGATTAT
>JAILBN010000131.1 GCA_024680915.1 Treponemataceae bacterium
GAACAAGTGCTACAAGGATTTCATAATCAACTACTCCAAGGAGGCTGTCCTGAACAACGATATCTCCATCCAGGCGGATTTATCCGGCGCGGAGGATAAGCTTGTCGTGGTTGGCCGGAACAAGGAGGAAAGCTGCTTCGAGTGCGAGCTGTATTTCTAACTCCTGCGGCTTTGGTAATACTTGTAGAGCTCTTCTGTGGCCAGGGACATCTTGGTGACTGAGAAATCGCTTCCCTCTGGATAGACGTAGAGCGTATCGTTGATAGTGTTCAGGTCTACGCAGTCTCCCTTCTTGCCCAGGTAATCGTATTCGATATGGACTGAGTACTGGGAGGGAGCGTCTATCTTCACTTGGTAGGGCTCGTCCTTGTAGCTGCCGCTCAGGGTGAAGCCGCTCATGTCGTGGGTCAGGGTGGCCATGCCGATATAGATGTAGCGGTCTGAGTTGGGCAGGGCATCGACCTGGGCTCTGCAGCTGATTCCGTAGCTTCCGCTTTCAATTTCTTTTCTGACTTCGCTTCTTTCCCACTCGTACCAGTCGGGGATGTGGGAGAACTCGGTCTGGCCGGACCCGGCCGAAAGCTCTACTGGCTCGGTCTGGCCGGACCCGGCCGAAAGCGCCCCTGGCTCTGCCTGGCCGGACCCGGTCTGGCCGGTTTTTGCCCTTAGCTCTCCCAGCTCTGTCATCTCCCATTCTTTTCCGCAGGCCTCGCAGCGCAGTGTGCTTCCCCCGGAGCTCATCCTGTATTCGGTCTTGCAGGCCGGGCACTTGTAGAGTACCTTGTGAAGGCCTTTTGCCCTGTCCTTGTAGCTTATGCGGATGCCGTTCTCCTTCTGCCACTTATAGTCGTCATAGATGAATTCTTTGCGGATGGCTTCATTAATTTCCTTGTGGTCCAGCTTGGTCAGCTCCTCCGCGGTGAAAAGGCACTTCATGGTGGCCTGGGTTCCTTTGACTTTATGGTCTGGCAGGTTCCAGAAGGGGGAGTTCACATGATGGCCGTGGCATATCAAGGTGACCACGGGGACTCTCATAAGCTTTGCGAACTTGCCCAGGGAGTCGGGCAGGAGGGCGGTGGTTCCGCAGAGGGAATAGCGGGCCTCCGGGTAGATGGCGGCGATATCCCCTCTCTCCAGCACTCTTTTGAGCTGGCGGATCAAAGAGACATCGTTGGTGAATTTACGTTTGCAGATGCAGCCTATGAGCCTAAGGAGCCATTCCCTCTTCCAAAAGCCGTCGATGGCCACCACGTAATTTGCCCTGTGGGGAAAAACCGCCTTGGTGGCAACCTTGAAATCCATGAAGGCGTTATGATTGCATAAAAGCAGGTAGGGCGGCTTTATATTCTTCATATTGATTTTTGTAAGCTTGTTCCTGTGGGAAAGCACAGCGGGGAAGGAAAGCAACCAGATGAGTGGCAGAAGATGCTGTCTCATGGCGGGGGCTTTCATGTCAAAGCGTTTGATATTATCGAGCATTTTTTTCTCCGTCTGCATATTGTAGCACGGGTTTATGGGATTTGTGGTTTTTTTTTTGTGTGCTATAATTGCACTTGTGCTTGTAAGTGCAGTTGCTGTTGCTATTTTGTGCCGGGGGCTTTTTTATTTATAAAAGGGAGTTGAAGAATGTCTTTTAAGATTATCAGAAACGATATTACCAAGGTCCGGGCCGATGCTATCGTTAATACGGCTTCCGCCTGCCCTCTGGTCGGGTCTGGAACCGATATGTCTGTCTACGAGGCTGCGGGACTTGATGCTCTTCTGGCGGAACGGAGGAAAATCGGTGACATTCCCCAGGGGCAGTCCGTCTGGACAAAATCCTTCAATCTCAAGAAAAATGGAATCAAATATATAATTCATACGGTGGGGACTCCCTACGCTGACGGTAAAAAAGGGCAGGTGGATATATTGCGCTCCTGTTACTCCTCCAGCCTTATGCTTGCCAAGAAGCTGGGCTGCAAAAGTGTGGCCCTGCCCCTGCTTGCCACAGGCAATTACGGTTTCCCCAAAGAAATAGGGCTGAAGGTCGCTGTGGAAGAAATCAGCTCCTTCCTCCTTCAGAATGAGATAGAAGTGCTTCTTGTGGTCTACGACAAGGAATCTTATCTTGTCTCAGAGAAGGTTTTTGATGATATCCAGGACTTTCTTGATGACAACCTTGAGGAGAGCCTTCTTTCTGAGCCTGCTGAGTCTGTGGAGTATACCAGGCATATTGTGGTTGCTAGCCCTGTTGAGACTGTTGAGCTTTACAGCTTGGCCCATGAAGAGGATATCAGGCAGGAATCTCTGTTGGGAACTCATCTTTTAGCAAATAAAAGCAGGTCTGACTCCTTGGATGTGGATGCTTTTATCTCTCAGTCTGATGATAGGATGAACTTCCAGAACACACTGCAGAAGCTGATAGCGGACCGGAAGCTTGAGAACTCTGCGGTCTACACAAAAGCCCTTATAGACAGAAAATTCTTCTCTAAAATAATCAGCCAGAGGAATTATATCCCCAAAAAGATGACGGTCATGGCGCTGGGGCTTGCCCTGGAGCTGAAGCTGGAGGATTTCGAGAACTTCCTTGCCAGTGCAGGCTACGCCCTCATGCCCTCCAGCAAATTCGACCTTATCGTAAAATACTGTGTCATGAAGGGAATCTACAATCTTATTGAGGTAGATATGATCCTCTATTCCCACAATGTAAGCTGCTTTGCTTCCAAATAGTACGGTTAAGGCTGGGTAATTGTCGCTGAAATGGCGACCCCTTGCAGGCTTCAAAGGGCTATCATCAGGTCATGAATCAATCAAGGAGGAATGACCTATGAAGAAGGGACTTACTGAAATCGTATTTATTCTGGATAAAAGCGGTTCTATGAGCGGGCTGGAGGACGATACCATCGGCGGCTACAATTCTTTTATAGAAAAACAGAAAAAAATAGAGGGAGAGGCTTTTGTCTCCACAGTATTATTCAGCGATGAGTCTGAGGTGGTGCATGACAGGCTTCCCATTAATAAAATTGAGCCTATGACTGATAAAACCTACTCTGTGGGCGGCTGTACGGCCCTTCTGGATGCGGTAGGCGGGGCAATACATCATATGGGGAATGTTCATAAATATGCCGGGGAGGAGGACAGACCGGAGAAGACGATTTTCGTCATCACCACGGACGGACAGGAGAACTCCAGTCAGGAATATACTTATCCAAAAATCAAAGAGATGATTCAGAGACAGCAGGAGAAATACGGCTGGGAATTCCTTTTTCTGGGTGCCAACATCGACGCTAGTGCCGAAGCCTCCAAGCTGGGAATAATGAAGGAAAGAGCCGTCCGGTATGAATGCGACGGTTTTGGAACCGAGCTGAATTTCAAGACAGTGAGCGATACAATCGGAAGCTTCCGCTTGGGAAAGGCTATCTGTGCAGACTGGAGCGAAGAAATCTCCCTGTATCAGAAAAATAAGAAGAAAAAGTAACTTGCAGGGGAGTGCTGTTGCCATAGTAAGCAGCTGTGGTGAAGTATGCCTCCGGGCCAGTCGGGCTGAAAACAGCCTGCTGGTCCGCCTCAGTATGAACAACATTTTTATTGTAAAATATTTAAACTTGTATTATAATTTTACTATAAGCGAGTTAGAGAGAGGATACAAAAAGTGAGAGTTTATCCACAACAGGCAAAGTCTGTTCTGTTCTGTT
>JAILBN010000053.1 GCA_024680915.1 Treponemataceae bacterium
GATTATTGAGCGAAAATCGAAACAACAAATTGCAAAAGAACTGAATATAGTGAACAGATCGCTTGATAACTATCTTTCGCGGATTTACATGAAAACCGGTTGCAAAAACCATGAGGAACTGATTAAGAAATTCGGAGAATAGATGTAGCCTAGGTGTCGGGAGAGGTATTATTTATAGTCAGGTTCTTTGAAGACAGAGCCGCGGATGCGTTTCAAATACTGTACTCTCCCTATCTGGAAGTATTTCTCCGTACCGTCCGGCTGAAGGAGTGCCTTCAAAATTGCATCTCCAGCTTGTTTTTCTATACGGACAGGCTGAACAAGGTATGTTGCTCCATCGTACATAAGGTTCAAAAGGCTTTCAGATGCAATTGCATGTTCCGTCACATGAATCTTACCAAGGTAATCCATTCCAGAGGCTTCATTTTTCTCTGGTCTTACTGATCCGGCTTTCAATTGGCTTTCGTTCACGATGATACGGCGTTGAATCCTTGATTTTAGTTCTTCTGTCTGCTCTACTGAAAGATTCATATTGTCAACTATGTCATTAAGCTTCTGTATGAAATCTGAGCTTTCATTATCATTGGACAGAGAATATTCAGCATCGTAATTCGATAGGCTTTCTTCGGGCATATTTCGATTTTCGCCTTCCCCTTCATCAGAAGAATTACGGAAAGTCGCTGAAGCGGTGAGATATATTTTTGGTAATGGAGGTATATCCTCCTCTTCATGCATATCTTTTATTGAACCTATAAAATTTAATCCGCTATCTGCTATGACCGTCATAGCTTCTTTTTTTGTGGCAAAATCCAGCATAAAAATACCAGGTGCGAGTTTTTGCTTTATGTAGGGGGCTAATTCTTTGTTTTTTTCCACAAGAAGGTCTTTTTCTGCCTGTATCTTCAAAACATAGCCTATGAAAAGAGATGCGGAATTATAGCTTTCGTACCAATCTTGTATTGAGAAAAGGATATTTTGAGGTAACTTATGGGATAATACATCATTCAGTTTTTTCTCTATGGTATCGGGAGTTTGTCCTTTGTCAAAACTGCGCATTACGGCCGATTTTGTTATTTCGAGTTGAGAAATAGTTTCATACCTTACAGGTACGGATATTTCTGCAAGAGGAAGAAGAGTACTAAGGGGAAGTCCTGGTAATATGGTCATTGAAAATCCGCTGTCTATACTTGCGCATTTTTTTTCTGGATCCTCTGCTTGCAGTACCATTTTTTTATATATAATTTTGCCCTCAATATCTGTTCCTGCCGGATATACTAATCCAAGCCGCTCTATTGTTTGAAAAAGCTTTTCGTTAGTACAAACTGTCGTAAAATCTGAGGCTGATTCTGCCTGGCTTTCTGCTCGTTGAAGTATTGCCGCGAAACGTCCTGAATGCATTGTATGAGGAATAGGTATCTTTTTCTCTCTATGTAAAAAAATACTCCGTAAGAGGATATCTTTTGTGAACCCTTGGTCAGGTATTTCTGAGACAATCGAAAGAATAAGTTGTGCATAATTCTGAAGGATGCTGCGTGGAAAGTGACCTGCAGCAGCTGCGGCTATGTAAGAGTATTGAGAGGCTTGGTCAAGCTTTGCGAATTGAAGCCAACGCTTGTTTTTGACTGTATAGCCACAGTCTGTCATCCGTATAAGTGACAGATTGGAAAAGGCTGAGACCATGAGAGTAAGGAAATTATTTTCTCTGTGTGCAGGAAATACATCCTGGAGCATGGCTTCATAGCGTTTTTTCAGGCTTTCATCCACTTTGCATAAATCGGGATATTCAAGCAAAAAAGAGTAAAAAGAGGCAATAAATCCAGGAGTCAAAGCGGGGGGTGGATTATTTGAAGTATTTTCTGCTTTCAGTTCGGCAAGGGGAAGAAGATTACTTCTTTTTAACAGAGGGAGAAGAGTTGTCTCCAACAAGGGGTTTATGTCGAATACTATGCGGCCAGAGGATTTATCTGGATGTCTGTATATGACAAGACGTTCCTCTAAATTCATAAGATCTTCATACAGAATGGCAAAAGTCATCTCATTGCAAAAAAAAGAGTGAAGCTTATCTTGTGTCGCTGACGGTAGCTCTTGTATAGCTGTGATTATCTCCAAGTCTGATTTTGAAAGAAGTTTAATAATATTCTGTTTGTTTTCTTCCTTCCTCAAAAAAGAACTTAACTCTTCGATTAGTCTCTGTTTGTTATAAGGAGTTTTTATTTCCCCCAGATACATCCTGATTATCTCGAAAAAATGATGATCCGGCATTACAGAAAGGGTTTCACGCCAAAGAAGAATACTTTCTATCATCAGTAATCTCCTTCTGGCTGACATTCTATCTCATCAGGAAGCTCGTCGATGGAACGGATGAGTTTATAGGTGTATCCTTGCTCTGCAAGGAATTTTTGCCTGTTGGTACCGAATTCTTCTTCTATTGTGCTTCTGGAAATAAGGGTTATGAACCGGGCTTTCCTTTGCTTGGGTCTTAGAATACGACCTAAACGCTGCGCTTCTTCCTGTCTGCTGCCGAAAGTACCTGAAACCTGTATGGCCATTGAAGCGTCTGGAAGGTCTATGGCAAAGTTAGCGACTTTTGATACCACCAGGATTCGTATCTCACCTCTTCGGAATTTTGAGTAGATTTCATCACGTTCAGTGTTATTTGTTTTTCCGGTGATTATGGGAACATTAAGTAATTTTGCTATTTCGTACAGTTGATCCAGGTACTGACCTATTATGAGGATTTTGTCTTGGCCAAAGCGTTTTACAATCTCCTGAACAGCGGGGATTTTTGCGGGATTCTCGCTGGCAATACGGTGTTTGAGCCTTGTTCCTGAAACAGAGTACTCCAATTCCTTGTCCATGGGCATATCAAGACGGAGCTCTATACACTCTGCATCTGCGATCCAGCCGGATGTCTCTAGTTCTTTCCACGGTACATCGTATCTTTTGGGACCTACAAGACTGAAAACGTATCCTTCACAGCCATCTTCCCGTACCAAGGTTGCCGTCAGTCCCACACGGCGTGTCGCTTGGAGCTCCGCTGTAACCCGGAAAACAGGAGCAGGAAGCATATGGACCTCGTCATATATGATAAGTCCCCAGGGGCGTTCCCTGAAAAGCTGGAAATGAGGGTAGGGTCCTTCTTTTTCAGGCCTCCATGTAAGTATTTGGTAGGTGGCTATGGTAACGGGCTTTATTATTTTAGTTTCGCCTGAATATTCACCTATTTGGTCGCGTGTAAGGTTAGTCTTGTCCAGAAGCTCATCTACCCACTGATGAACAGCCGAGATATTCGTCGTAAGAATCAATGTACTTGTTTTCAGAAGATCCATTACGACCATGCCGACAATGGTTTTTCCAGCCCCACAGGGAAGTACGATAGTTCCGAAGCCTGTCCCCGGACCTTTGTCACCGACAAGGGAAGCTGCGGCTTCTTTTTGATATTTCCTTATATTTAAAGGCTTTCCACTTGTTGTGATTTTTTTTAACGAAACTTCCAGCGGTTCTCCATCTCTTAGCGGCACTTCGTCTTTTACAGGCCAGCCTAATTTCAGAAGTTCTTGCTTGACCGTACCTCTATCAGTTATGTTAAGCCGGAACAAAAAAGCCGGAAGAGAGTTCCTTGTATCTTGTACGGCAACAAGATATTTCATCATTACCCTTTGGGATTCTATTTCTTTGGCAACCTTAGCAGAATTTGTCTCCAGAAGGATAGAATTGGGTAATTCGTCCTCTGCCAGGTTGTCTTCAAGAAAAAAATCCGGGATCAAACGTATTTTACCGAATCTTTCTGCAGTTTCTTTTATCCAGGAGCAGACAATTTGAGGAATATCGTATCTTGAGTAATCAGTAAGAACCTTTATTGCATGTTCAGGAGAAAAACCTACACTTGCTGCATTCCACAAAGAAAGCGGTGTCAGTCTATATGTATGCAAATGCTCAGGGGAACGTTCCAGTTCTGCAAAAGGGATGAGCGCATTTCTGCATTCATCTGCACCTGGAGCATGAACGTCCAACAAGAGAGTTTTATCACTTTGTACAATCAGTGGTTTGTAGTCCTGCATAAACCATTATTCTATATTAAAGGAAAGTAAACTTCAATAATCTATGATTATCATAAAAAAAGGAAATCTTTCCTATCGTTGCTTTTGCTTTGTTTTTTATAGGTTTAGTGCTATAATCTGTAAGTATGTCTGACAATACAAAAATCAAACTTGATTTGGCAAAAATAAAAAAAGCGGTTCAGTCGGGTATTCCTTTATCCATAATGACCTATACTTTTCCTCATGAAGCAGAAATATATGTTTCTGAAGTGATAACTGCTTTTTTTCATGAAATAAATCAGGAGAACATGACTGAATATATTATTTACAGCATGAACGAACTGATAACAAATGCAAAAAAGGCCAATACAAAGCGTATATATTTTAAAGAAAAGAATTTAGACATAAATAATCAAGATGAATATGAGCTAGGTATGAAGACTTTCAAAGCCGATACTATGAGCAACATAAAATATTATCTTAATAAACAAAAGACAGAGGGATATTTTGTTAAGCTTATCCTTCAGTTAAAAAACGATACAGTATGGATTGAAATACATAACAATTCCAGACTTTCTTTTTTTGAATACAAAAGAATTCATGACAAAATGGCTAGGGCGGAACAGTATGAATCTGTTGATGAGGCGTTTAATCAAATTATCGACGATACAGAGGGTGCCGGGCTTGGTTTGATTATAATGATACTGATGCTGAAAAAGCTCGGGATAAGCAGCGATCATTATCAAGTCTACTCGGATAACAAAGAAACTGTGAGTAAAATCATTATTCCTCTTACGGCTAATAATCTTTCCAGCTTGAATGAGCTTTCAAAGGAATATGTAGATTTAATCGATGCCATCCCTCAGTTTCCTGACAATATAATGTGCATCCATAAGCTTATAACACAGCCTGATATGAAGCTTTCTGAGGTGGCAGCAAAAATTTCCAGCGATGTGGCCCTTACTGCTGACTTGCTTAAGATAGTCAATTCAGCAGCATTTTCTTTGGCAACGCCATGCCGTAATATCCATGATGCCGTGAAACTTGTTGGAACCAGAGGTATAAAAAACCTTCTTTATTCAATAGGTTCTATGAAATCCTTGGAAAAATTCTCTCCGGAGCAAAAGAACCTTTGGTTTCATTGTTCCAAGGTCGCCGCTTATGCAAAGCATATAGCAAAGGTTTATTATCCTAGTTCGAAGGAACTTAGTGAAGATATTTATGTCTGCGCTCTTCTTCATGATATCGGCCGTGTTGTCTTTAACGTCGCGCATCCCCAGCTGGTTGAAAAATTCAAACAGAAATGCAAAGAACATATACTTAGCATGGATGTATTCGAAAGAATAACAGCAGGTCTTAATCATTCTGAGGTAGGAGCTCAGATAGCAGAGAAATGGAATTTCCCTGATGTTATCGTACAGACAATTCGTTATCATCATGATCCCTTGTCAGCACCAGAAAAAATAAGAACTATTGTCGTAATAGTCTATTTCGCAAATATGATAGCCAATTATCAGGATGAGACAGTGGAGTTTTATCAGTTTGAACCAGTTATACTCAAATTATTCAATATGAAAAAAGAAGGACAGCTTAAGGCTTTTTCAGATAAACTTGCTGAGAATTATTCAAAAGGCTTGCTGTAAATCATTGTTTTTTTAATGAATATGTCCAAGCTTGCATCAAAATTCCAAAGGCTACTCCTACATTAAGAGAAGCTTTGATTCCTTTCATGGGTATTGTGACACATCCTAGGGATGATTTTGAAAGGGCTTCTGGACTTACTCCTAGTTCCTCAGATCCAATTATAACAAGACCTTTTTTAGGGAAGACAAACTCTGAAATATCTGTACCACCAGTCTCAAGGGAAAAGACAGCTGTATCTTCCGGCAGTTTGGCAATAATATTATCAAGGGAATCTCGTTCCCAGGGAAGAATTTTATCACAGCCCATGGCGGAACGAACAGCTCTAGGATGTTCCGGGGCAGTGCAAAATGGAGAGAGATAGAGTTTTTCTGCCCCGAAAGCTTCTGCGGTTCTGAAAATAGAACCTAAATTAAATGGAGAGCGGATATCCTCTGCATAAACATAAAGCCCTGGGAAAAATGCCCTTTCTTCGATGGAATTTCCCGGTGATTGGGTTGATTGAGAGGAGGCTTCTGTTGAAGAAATACTTCGTGATATAAGGCTGTCTTGTTTTTTATGAGGTGCGATCACCAGGTCCCATTCAGCAGGAAAAGAACCTATAATTGCCAGCAGATGGTTGCGGGCACAATTGCAAATACGCCTTTCATCGAATGTAGGAGCAGAAAGAAGATCCTCAAGTTCTTTTTTTGCTTCTGGCGGCAGTTCTGGATCTTTCAACAGAAGCTGCACGACCCTTCTTGTATATTCTGGGCGGGGAAGGTTTTTAAACGAGTATTCGTGACCGGTTTCAGCAATCCCTGCTATATCCCGTTCCAGTGCACCGAAAGTCAAAGCTAGTTTTCTCCGCCTTTGACCCCCATTGAGCTGCCAGAGTTTTTCTGGTTCTATCATCAGTATGCCTGTTTTATTAAGTCGAATAATTCATCTGCTGACATAGAGCGGGGAAGACTAGTCATAAGCTCCAGCTCCCCTGCATTTTCTGCCGCTAAGGCTAGTTGTTCTATAGAAACACCCATGTCCTTTAGACGGGCCGGTAGATTTGCGATTGCGATACGTTCCCTTATGCTTTCTACAAGTGCATTTACTGCAGTATCATCGCTGCTTGTGTCTGAAGCGACTTTTAGAATACGGGCTATTTTAGCAAGTTTATCAGATTTATATTTAGCCGCATCCTCAATTATGTATGGAAATAAAATCGTTGTTATCACTGACCTGGAAAGCTTGAATTTGGCATTTATTGTACATGCTAACAAGGATGCAGCTCCTGCGGGACTCATACCTGCTGCAAGGGATGCCATGCAGCCACCTTGTATCAGAAGCTGGTCAGGAGGAATAGCTGTAGTAGGAGAAGGTTTTGAATCCAAACCGCAGCTTAACAGTTCAATAGCTTTTTCGTTTATTGTATCCGAAAAGAAACAAGATTTTTGCGAAATATAGCTTTCTATTGCAATACATAGCATTTGTAAGGAAATAGAAGAAACTTGATTCTGTGTAAGGCTTACGCAGAGGTTCGGATCAAAAAGTGCTAGCTTGCAAGTATTCTGCCTTATAGGTAATAGTCTAAGGTTCCTTGTTCTGGCATCAATTATTGGTGTACGATCCGAGAAAAGGAAAAGATCATGCATTGTCGTCGGGATGCATATTAGAGGTAATGCTCCTGAAACAGGTGTGGCTCCATCTATATAGTCATATATATCATGGGCTTCGTGAATCAGGGTTGCGAGGGCACGACCAAGATTTTCAACTTTTTGACCCCCGGCACAAATAACTCCGTGGATATGTGCTTTTCTCGCGAGCTCTAAAGCTGTCTGTAGAACCGTTGTGTCTGCAGCCGAAGGAATTTCATCAAAAACAAAGAATTCTATATTTCTGTCCGAAAGTGATTTTTTTAATTTTTCAGATATTCCGTATTCAGCTAGTACTGGGTCAAGTATAAGTATGAAACGGGTTCCCCACTCTTGGACAAATTGACCAAGCCTGCTGGCTGCATAAGAACCAAGAGTTATATTGGGTGATATCTTAAGTGTGAAATCTGCCATTTTTTTTCCTGTTTAAGGAAGTCCTTTAAGAATTTTATATAAAAAAAGGCGGAATCATTATTCCGCCTTTTGTCAACAATGATAAAGCTTTAATTAAAAACCAAAGCTGCTGAGAATCTTATCCGCCGTAGATTCAATCACTGCGGAATTCATATAAGACGGATCGCTAATCTTTGCCTTGATTTCGGCGACTAAGTCTGCACGTACGTCAGGAGTTTCTTTTGCAACTTCTGACAGGTAGTAAACTTCCGCCATTTCCCTTGCTTCTTCGGAAATGCTCACAGTATCTGAACTGTTCTTTACAGTTGATTTCGCAGTTGCTTTCTGTGTACTCTTAATACTGTCCAGTGGGTTTATTCCACCAAGTCTATCTATCATCATCCTCGACCTGCCTTACCTTTTTATCGGTATCTTCCTCTGTAAGTTGAGCGCTTTTATTTCCTGAAATAAATACAGCAAATTCCCCAAGTATTTTACTTCTGCTGGCGAACTCTTCGTGTATTTGTCCGGCAGACCCCTCCATAATTTCTTCATGCAGTTTGGTCAGCTCACGGCCAACAACAACATGACGCTCATATTCAATATCGGCAATATCTGCCAAAAGTTTAACAATTCTGAAAGGAGATTCGTATAAAACGAATGCCCATCCAGTTGCCATAAGCTCCCTTAGTCTGGCGCGCCTTCTTCCTGGTTTCGGAGATAAAAAACCTTCAAATACTACAGTTTTTCCTCCGGGTCCCGCAACGCTCAGCAAGGTTGCAAAAGCGGATGCTCCGGGAATCGGTACGACAGTATGCCCGGCTTCTCTTGTCATTTTTACAAGGACTGCTCCAGGATCACTTAAACCTGGAGTTCCGGCATCGCTTGCAAAAGCAACATTTTTGTTTTCATCAAGCAGGGCAATAATTTTTTTTGCGGCAAGCTCCTCATTTTGCGATCGGCAGGAAATAAGGGGTTTCCGTATTTCAAAATGTGTCAGAAGTTGGAGCGTATGACGCGTATCTTCAGCAGCAACCACATCCACAGCCTTGAAAGTTTCTAACGCACGGTTTGTTATATCTCCAAGGTTACCTATCGGAGTTGCTACTATATATAAAGTCGACACGAAGTAATTATACAATGATTCTTTTTATGTGTAAATATTTGTTTTTATGAACTATTGCAGAAAAATATCAGGATTTATTGAGAAGCGACGAATGTGCAATGATACAAAAGTCAGTAGTTTTATCAACTCAAGTAATAGTATCAATCCATCTATATATTAAAAAATAAATCGATATCCCGATATAGAGTATTATGAATCCTTCACTTTTATGGATGTTTATCCTCCTTGCGATAAGTATCATAATCATTTTGCTCTGTTTCAAGGCTGGGATTTTCGGCAGTGGAAGAAAATCTTCTATAAATAAAAGAAAAACCAAGGAAGAAGAGCAGCCGAAATCTAATTGCCCGATATGTAATTCACCTCTTTATAAGGGGGAGAAGGTCATATCAAGAGTTTATAAAGGTAGTGATGATAAAGATCAGTTTTGTACGATTCTAGGATGTCCTCACTGTTATCCCAAGCCGGAGCCTGGTGTAAACAGAGTTTGTCCCGTTTGTCACAAAACAATTCCTTTGAATGGTCATTTGGATGCTCATCTTTTTTTGCGGGATACAGGCAAAAGACATGTGCATATTACAGGCTGTACGGAATGTTATAAGAAGAAGTAAAGATAATTAGTTGTAATACTAGAAATTAAATGAACAAAAACAAAAATATAAAGCTTTTGGAGAAATTTTTTCAAAAATGTGTAAAGTCTTTTTTTCAATCTCCGATTATAAATTTAGTAGGACATGAAGTCCTCCTGAAATCGTTCATAATTAGTGCAGCAAAGTGAACTGCATACGGTCTGGCGTTGTCAGACGCAGGCAATACGGCTGGCTAAAAACGATACAGTAAATTCAAGGAGATACAGTATGGTTATTAATCACAACATGAGTGCAATGTTCGCACAGCGTCAGACCAATGCTACAAATCTGACAACTCAGAAAAACATGGAAAAACTCTCATCCGGTTTGAGAATCAATCGCGCCGGTGACGATGCTTCCGGTCTTGCAGTTTCAGAGAAAATGCGCGGACAGATCCGTGGTATGAACCGTGCGGCAAAGAACGTACAGGACGGCATTTCTTTCATCCAGACAACAGAAGGTTACCTGCAGGAAACAACCGACATTGTACAGAGAATTCGTGAACTTGCAGTTCAGGCTTCTAACGGTATTTACACAGAAGAAGACCGTATGCAGATTCAGGTCGAAGTTTCTCAGCTTGTTGCCGAAGTTGACCGTATCGCAAGCCAGGCACAGTTCAATGGTTTGAACCTTCTTACTGGCCGCTTCGCTCAGGATACAGGAACTAACTCCGTTACAGGTTCAATGTGGCTCCACGTTGGTGCAAACATGGATCAGCGCGTTCAGATGTTCATTGGCACAATGACAGCGTCAGCACTCAACCTGCGCACGATTGGTACAGAAGAGATCATGACTTTGCAGGATCCTGATTCAGCGAACCGTGCTATCGGAACTCTTGATGAAGCTCTGAAGAAGATCAACAAACAGCGTGCAGACCTTGGTGCTTACCAGAATCGTCTTGAACACGCATACACTGGCTTGACAGTCGGTGCTGAGAACTTGCAGGCTTCAGAATCCCGCATTCGCGATACTGACATGGCTTCAGAGATGGTTGAATACACAAAGAACCAGGTTCTCAAGCAGGCCGGTACAGCAATGCTTGCTCAGGCAAACCAGTCTTCTCAGAACGTACTCAGCCTGTTACAGTAAAATCATTCTGCCGCGCAAACCGGAAACGGTGCGCGTAGCAGTTTGAAAGAGTTTCTGAATGGAAAAGACCGCCAGATGGCGGTCTTTTTTTGTTTTTGCAGTTAAAAAAGAAGTACGAGTAAGAATAAAACTATAAGGATTTGTTATTATTGATAGAAACGTGCTTTTGTAGTAGAATGTTTCTATGGCAAAGCAAATGATAATGGGGAACCAGGCAATTGCTCTTGGTGCCCTTAAGGCAGGAGTGAATCTTGTGGCTGGTTACCCGGGAACTCCTTCCAGTGAGATTATTGAATTTATTTCCAAGTACAAAGATAAGACCGGAACTTATGTTGAATGGTCGGTGAATGAAAAAGCTGCTGTCGAAGTCGCTGCTGGTGCAAGTTACGCTGGAAGCCGTACCCTTGTAACGATGAAGCAGGTAGGATTGAATGTGGCCAGTGATCCTGTAATGTGTCTTTCCTATGTGGGCGTGAAGGGCGGAATGGTAATAGTTTCTGCTGATGACCCAGGACCAATCTCAAGTCAGACTGAACAGGATACCCGCAATTTCGCTCAGTATTCAAAGCTTCCCTGCTTTGATCCTTCCACTCCCTTTGAAGCTTATGAAATGATTCAGGAAGCCTTTGAATTATCAGAGAAATACAATACTCCTGTATTGCTCCGTCCGACTACCCGGGTGGATCACGCTTACGAAAGCATGGAATTCCCTGAGCTTGGACCATGTCGTCCTCGTGGAGAATTTGAGAAAGATACAAAACGCTGGGTAATTTTTCCCCGGACTTCATACATGAACCATAAGCGTGTTTTTGAGCGAAACGAAAAAATTCTGCCAGCTGAGTTTTCAAAAAATAGATGGAATTCTATAAATAAGGGTGAACAACCCTGTAACGTCTCCGATACCTTTGCTTTTGCTACTGGCGGAATATCTTATTGCTACCTTATGGAAGCATTGACAATTCTTAAGGCCGAGATGCCTGAGAATGCTCTCTTGGCTAGGGCCGAAGTCCTGAAGATAGGAACCCCCTATCCCTTCCCGAAGGACTTGGCTGAAAGCTTTTTACGTGAGCACGAGCGTGTTGTTGTAATAGAGGAACTTGACCCCGTAATAGAAGAGAATCTTATCCGGATAAGTGGCAGGTACCAAATAAAATGCAAAATAAACGGCAAGCTTGATGGAAGTGTGCCGGAAGCAGGAGAACTAAGCGTGGAGCTCGTCCGGGCTGTGGTGGAGTCACTTTTGGTTGCAGATGAAACTTCAGGAAAAGGAGGTGACTCCCCGAAAGAGCTTGTGCCTCCTGAATTACCTGTACGTCCGCCTGTTCTTTGTGCCGGCTGTCCTCATCGGGGTGCTTTTTATGCAGTAAAACAGGCAATGAAAGGCAAAAAGACCGTTTATTGTGGCGATATCGGCTGCTATACACTGGGAAATGCCCAACCCCTTGATATGACAGACACCTGCCTTTGTATGGGTGCTGATATAACCATGGCGCAGGGCTTCTTCCACAATGAGAAGGATCGTTACTGCTTCAGTTTTATAGGAGATTCCACCTTTTTTGCCAGTGGAATTACAGGTGTTGTGAATGCTGTTTATAATCAGTCTCATCAGACAATCTGTGTCTTGGATAATTCCACGACAGCGATGACTGGTCATCAGCCCCATCCAGGAACTGGTATCACCATGATGGGTGAAATCGTTGAAAAAATCAGTATTGAAAAAATACTTGAGGCGATAGGTGTCTCTCCTATTATCCAGGTGGACCCCTTCGACCAGGATAAAGCTGTTGAGGCTGTAAAGGAAGCAAGTCAGGCTCCTGGGGTTAGTGCCATAATTTTCAAGTCTCCTTGTATAAGTATAGCTGCAAAGGTGGGGTATAAATTCCCGGCAGCAAAAACTGTTGATACTCAAAAATGTATAGGATGCCGTAAATGCATAAACGAACTTGGGTGTCCAGCACTTAGTGTCAGTACAGCAAAGAATGAAAAGGGCAGGCAGTTGGTGGAAATCGACAAAGCTCTTTGTACGGGTTGCGGACTTTGTTCTCAAGTATGTCCGACAGCTGCTATAAGGTAGGTTCAGAATGGCTAAGAATATTTTGATTTGTGGTGTTGGAGGACAGGGAACCGTCCTTGCGGCAAAGGTTTTGTCACAAGCTGCTATATCCAAGGGCGAGAGAGTACTTTCCGCAGAGACAATCGGAATGGCTCAAAGGGGAGGATCTGTCGTAAGTCATGTGCGTATTGGAAGTGATGTTTATTCTCCCCTTGTTCCAAAAGGACAGGCAGATATCCTCATTGCCTTTGAGGCTGCGGAAGCTGTACGGAATATAGATTACTTGAAGAAAGGTGGTTCTGTAATTGTGAACAGGAGAATTGTCCAGCCTGTAACAGCAAGCCTTAATGGAAAAATATTTGACGAAGGTGAGATGATTGCTTTTCTTGAGAAAAAATCAGGTAAGGTGGTTGCTGTTGATACGGATCAGGCTTGTAAAAAGCTGGGCAGCAGCAAGGTCGTGAATATGGTGCTTCTTGGGGCGGCATGCCGTTCGGGACTTATCTCAAAAGAAGAGCTGA
>JAILBN010000071.1 GCA_024680915.1 Treponemataceae bacterium
CATTATTTGTCCTACAATATGGACCGAGGAGTTAAACAAATATAGTATACGAAAAGGTAATAAAGATATTATAAAAGAACTATCATATCAGCAAAAAAAACAATATTCTTTTGCTTATAATAAATGTCCTTTAAAAATGGAAATAATAAAACAGGCTCAAGATTTATATTTAAAACTTTTTCCAGAAAACAAAAGAATTCTTGGAGTTTCTTTTAGAAGGGCTTATGAACGTCATCACTATTGGAAGGATCCTATAACTCCAGACGGAACTCATATTGTAAAAGAAACTTTAAAAGGTATAATTCCTACTATAAAAAATATTCTTTCAGAAGATAAATATGACTTTTTTTTCTTGTTATGCGATGATAGAGAAGCTAATGATGAAATAAAAAGAACTTTTACAAAGCAATGTATTACATATGAAAGACCGTTACCACATTATTTTGAAAATGGAGAGCCTATACCTGTCGATTACAAGGACGACTATAATATCATTTTTAAGGAGTTTTCAAGCATTCCCGGTGCAGTAACCCAAAGGAATATTGATTATTTATGCGCCATCGTTCTTTTATCAAAGTGTACATCATTATTAAATTGCGGAGGAACTGCGGATTTGTTCGCTTGCATTATTAATAATTTTAGCTTTGAAAAAATATACTAAACAGTATATACTTTCATAACATATTAGGAGTTTTTAATTGTTTGACACACCTATACTTTTTATAGTTTTTAACAGACTTGATACTGTTAAAATTGTTTTTGAGCGTATAAAAGAGATTCAACCTAAACAACTTTTTATTGCAGCAGATGGGGCTCGATTGAGTCGTCCTGAAGAAAAGGAAAAATGTGATTCAGTGCGAAACTGGATTGATAATAATATTTCTTGGGATTGTGATGTAGAAAGACTATATAGAGAATCTAATTTAGGCTGTCGTGATGCTGTATACGGTGCTATAAAATGGTTTTTTGAGAATGTAGACCAAGGGATAATCCTTGAAGATGATTGCCTTCCCGATAAATCCTTCTTTCCATATTGTGAGCAATTACTATTGAGATATAAAAACAATCCTAATATAGGATTAATTTCAGGACGGAATAATTGTAATAAAGCATTCTCAAATGCAAACGAATCATATCAATTTACAAGCGGAGGAGGTATTTGGGGATGGGCAACATGGAGTAGAGTATTTAAAGATTTTAATCCCTTATCCCTTGAACTATATCATTCAAAAGATCTAAATAAAAAAATTTATAGTTTTACAAAAGATAAAGAAGAAACATCTTTTTTATTACAGCAACTAGACCTTGTATTAAAAAATCATTCGACTTGGGATTATCAGTGGGGATTATATTTAAAATATAATCATCTAATTTCAATTACCCCATCACAAAATCTCGTTCACAATATAGGCTTTGAAGGTGAATCTACACATTATACAAATAGTAATCTAATTGATATACCATCTCATTCTTTACAAATGCCCTTAAAGCATCCTGCAAAAATTCGAATTAATTATAAATTATCAAAAGAAATGGCTTCTCACTGTTTTCCTAGGAAAGAATCAATACTTATTCGGCTTATAAGAAAGATTAGACAAAATATAAAAAAATGAGGGATTAATGATAATAACATTTTTCATTTACTCCATGGATATGGGGGGAACAGAAAGAGTCACTCATGATCTAATCAATGAATTAGTAGCCAGAGGTTATAAGATAAATTTAATCTGTATGGAAAAAAGAGGTTTTTTCCTTCAAAGTCTAAGAATACCTCAGGATATGATTTATGAAGTCGGAACTGTTTCAAGTATTAGAAGTTTTTGGGCAATTGTTTTTAAAATTAAAAAAATCATTGATATTTCAAAAACAGAGAGAATCGTTTCTATGGGAGAATGGCCAAATATAATTACTCCCTTTGTCAAATTCAATGGCAAATCTTTGATAGTTGAGCATAATATAAAAACTTTTTTTTCTGCACCGGAAGTTTATAATTTTACTTTTGGATTAAAACTAATCTCAAAAAAAGCTTATAAAAAAGCTGAGAAAATATTATGTGTCTCTCAAAATATTAAAGATATTTTAGTTTCAAAATGTAAATCATTAGGAAAAAAAACCTCTGTCATTTATAACCCAATAGATTTTAACAAGATAATGTATCTCTCCGGTGAGGATATAAATTACTCTTCATCAAAGATCAAAATTATTAACGTTTGTAGATTATCATTGCAAAAGAATCTCCCTCTTCTATTAAAAGCCTTTTCAATAGTTCATAAAAAAAATGAAAACACTGAATTATGGATAGTCGGTGATGGTCCTGAAAAAGAGAAGCTAAAAGCTTTAACTGAAAAATTATGTATATCTGATTCAGTTATTTTCTGGGGATATCAAGAAAATCCTTATAAGTTTATGAAAAACGCTGATTTTTTTGTTTCCTCTAGTGATTATGAAGGTTTTTGTTTAGCAATTTTCGAAGCTTTATATCTAAGGAAAAGAATTGTCACGACAAAAAGTATTTCAGATTTTGAATCCTTGATTACTCCAGAATTAGGAAGAATAGTTCCAATAAATGATGAAAAATCTCTTTCAGATGCTATTCTTGAGGAAATTGAGAAAAAAAATAGAATTTCAAGGATTCCTGAGATACTGGAGCAATTCAAACTTAAAAATATTACAGACATGTATCTTGATTTTCTAAATTAATAACTATCTTTTTTCTGACAGCCTGATTCATTTATGCTATACTCAAACAAATTGGAATAAAAAAATGAAAATACTTTTAATAAACCATACAGATTCAGGTGGAGGGGCTGCAATAGCTGCTTTAAGAATAACTACTGCCTTAAATAATCATGGGATTTATGCAAGACTGGGCGTAGCCGAGAAGAATACTGACTCTCCTTTTGTTTTTGTGCTCCCTGCAAAAAAGCATTTTGTTCTAATTAAAATCCTCAGAAAAATTGGTTACTATGGCTCTAAACTTTTTTCTCCTCTGACAAAGCATATGAGGCCGACTTTTATTACTTCAAACAATATACTCCATTCAACAAATTATTCTTCTGAAACTGATATAAACTGGATAAACAATTCAGATTTCGATTTAGTAAACCTTCATTGGATTTGCGGTACTATATGTAATAAAGATATATCGAAAATAACAAAACCTATTGTTTGGACTATGCATGATTCTTGGCCTTGCTGCGGTGCAGAACATCACCCTAATCTTTTGGAAAATGATAGCAGATGGAAAGAAGGTTATAATAAACATAACAAACCCAAAAGTACAAAAGGAAAAGATATTTGCCTGAAAGTTTGGAAGGAAAAAAAGAAATACTGGGAAAATAAAAAAATTACATTCATTGCACCTAGTAAATGGGAACATGATATTCTCAAATCAAGTGCTTTGTTTCACTATTGTGATTGTGAAATTATCCCTAATATAATTCCTCAAGATATTTTTTTTCAGCGTAATAAAGAGAATTTGCGAGAAGCATTTAATATACCGAAGGGAAAAATTGTCATAGGCTTTGGATCCGCCTATGATATCGACAATCCGAAATCTATGAAAGGTAGTTTTTATCTTATTGATGCATTAAAAAAGCTTGATAAAAGCACAGAATACTTTTTTATGGTTTTCGGACCTGCAGGACCAGCTTTTACACGAGAAATCACAATTCCGTATTTTGCATCTGGGTACATTGAAAATCCGATCATTCTTGCCTGCCTATATTCTCTTTGTGACCTTGTGGTAAATCCTTCTTTGATAGAGAATCTTCCCACAACTTGCCTTGAAGCACTCTTTTGTGGAGTCCCATCAGTTGCTTTCGATGTGGGTGGCACCCAAGACATAGTCGAGCATAAAAAAACTGGTTACTTGGCAACCCCCTATAATACAGATGAATTGGTTGATGGTATTGAATGGTGTACAGCACACAAGGAAGAGCTTTTTCAAAACTGTCTGGAAAAAGCTAAAAAGGACTTTGATGAAGAAAAAATCATAGATAAATATCTTTCTGTTTATTCCAAGGCTTTGTTATGAATCTTTATATTTATTAACATCCCTTTTTGTGATAAAATTACTACAGTTTGTTCATTTAATTACAACAAAAAAGAGGTATACATGAAAGGAATTATACTTGCAGGTGGTGCAGGAACGCGCTTATATCCTTTGACGATGGTGACAAGCAAACAACTATTACCCGTCTATGACAAACCAATGATTTATTACCCTTTAAGTACACTTATGCTTGCGGGAATAAAGGAAATACTAATAATCTCAACTCCAGAGGACACTCCCAGGTTTGAAAACCTTTTAGGCGATGGATCACAATTCGGAATCTCCTTGCAATATAAAGTACAGCCCTCCCCTGACGGGCTTGCTCAGGCATTTATAATCGGTGAAGATTATATAGCCGGTGACTCCTGCGCTATGGTTCTTGGAGACAATATCTTTTATGGAAATGGTTTCAGCAGAATTCTTCGTTCGGCTTTAGATAATGCAGAGAAAAACAAAAGAGCTACAGTTTTCGGCTATTATGTTCCTGATCCGGAACGTTTCGGTGTCGTAGAATTTAATGATGATGGAAAGGTCATAAGCATTGAGGAAAAACCTTCAACCCCAAAATCGAATTATGCCGTCACAGGATTGTATTTTTATCCAAAGGGAGTTTCAGACAAAGCCAAGATGGTAAGACCTTCTGCAAGAGGAGAGCTTGAAATCACTACCTTGAATGATATGTATCTTACAGATTCTTTATTGGATGTTCAGTTATTGGGAAGAGGTTTTGCCTGGCTTGATACAGGAACTATGGACAGTCTCCTTGAAGCAGCAGATTTCGTCCAGATGATAGAAAAAAGACAGAGTGTCACTATATCTGCCCCAGAAGAAATTGCATATAAGAATGGCTGGATAAATAGAGAAAAACTTCTTGAGTCCGCTACAAGATATGGAAAATCTCCCTATGGTGTACACTTGAAATCTGTGGCAGAAGGAAAGGTTAGATATTGATGAAAGTTTTTGTTACTGGCGTCAACGGACAGTTGGGATATGATCTTACAAAAAATCTTCTCTCGAGAGGCTTTGAAGCTATTGGGTCCGATATAACTGAAGATTTCAAAGGCGAATCTCCTTGTATTTCCTCTTATGAAAAGAATTTTCGATATGTGAAAATGGATATTACGGACAAAACTTCCGTTATAAAAACTATTGAGGACTTAAAACCAGATGCAATAATACATTGTGCCGCATGGACAGCAGTAGACTTGGCGGAAGAAAAGGAAAACCAAGATAAAGTCAGGGCTGTAAACGTTACCGGAACCAAGAACATTGCAGAAGCTGCAAATAAGATTGATGCAAAAATGGTTTATATATCAACTGATTATGTATTTGACGGACAAGGTACAAGACCTTGGGAACCTGATGATAAAAACTATGCTCCTCTCAATGTTTATGGTCAAAGTAAATTAGACGGAGAATCGGCTGTTTCCAATATCTTGGAAAAATATTTTATAGTCCGGATTGCCTGGGTTTTCGGTTTGAACGGTAAGAATTTCATAAAGACAATGATTAATGTCGGTAAAACTCATTCCGAAGTTAGGGTCGTAAATGATCAGATAGGTACACCAACATATACTGTAGACCTGGCAAGACTTCTTGTTGATATGGTTGAGACAGAAAAATATGGCTATTATCATGTAACAAACGAGGGCGGCTATATATCATGGTATGATTTCTGCCTTGAATTTTACAGACAATATGGTCTAAAAACAAAGGTAATACCTGTCACAACAGCTGAATACGGTTTAAGCAAGGCTTCTAGACCCTTCAACAGCAGGCTTGATAAAAAAAAACTTGTTGAGAATGGCTTCACTCCTCTTCCTGATTGGAAAGATGCAGTAAAAAGATATTTAGCGGAGGCGAAGCTTTAATATGGGACAGATACTTGTTGAGAAAAATGCAGGCGGGATTGAGGGACTTTACGTAATAACTCCTAAAGTTCATGGAGACAGCCGGGGATACTTTATGGAGACCTACAACCAGAATGATATGAAAGAGGCTGGTTTGGACATTGTTTTCGTCCAGGATAATCAGTCTATGTCAACAAAAGGGGTGCTTCGGGGACTTCACTTTCAAAAGGAATATCCTCAGATGAAACTTGTTCGAGTAATAAAAGGCTCAGTGTTTGATGTTGCAGTTGATATCCGCCAAGGAAGCGAAACATATGGTAAATGGTTCGGAGTGGAGCTTTCCGAGGAAAACAAAAAGCAGTTTCTTATTCCAAAAGGTTTTGCCCATGGTTTTTTAGTTCTGTCTGATGTGGCAGAGTTCTGCTATAAATGCAGTGATTTTTACCATCCGGATGACGAAGGCGGAATTGCTTGGAATGATCCTGAGATTGGTATCGAATGGCCTGGTCTTGAAGGATTATACAAAAACTCAGCTTCAGCTGAAGGTTATACAGTTTTTGGTCTTCCCCTGACTCTTTCAGAGAAAGACCAAAAGTGGCCGAGGTTAGCTGAGTTCAAGAAAGGAAAATGATTAAGCTTCCTTTCCAAATGTCTCCATTGTTCTGACATACATTTCTGGTATACCTACATCATAGGATTTTCCGTTCACAAGGAAGCCCAGCATACCTGTTTTTTCACGTACCTGTTCTAATGCTGATGTAAGCTGAATTTCACCATTTTCCAGAAAATTATTGTGTATATTCTCTTTCAGTTGCTCAAAAACTTCTTTAGTCAGTATATATTGCCCGAAAACAGCATAATAATTTTCTTTATTTTTTCTTGTTGGTACAGATAAGTAATCTTTGGCATAGTCAACAGAAGGTTTCTCTATAATTTGCTTCAACTTTAAAACCGTCTCTTCTTTATTATCCCAATTTCCAGTCAGAATTCCATAATGAATTACATCCTCTTTAGGAATTTCATGAATCGAAATAATTGGCTTTCCGTATTGTTCATAAGTCTCTATCATTTGTACCATACAGTTTTTTTCTGAGGATGTATAATAAATCATATCTCCAAGTAGCAGGAGGACTGGCTCGCCGGCTGCAAAGTCTGAACATTGGAATACTGCATGCCCGAATCCTAGCTTTTCTTTCTGTATAACATAGGTTATACGATTTTGCAGGGACTGTATAAAATCCTCATATTTCTTCTTCTCATCAGGTAATTTGTCATAGTGCTCCTTTGGAAGACTTCTAAAAAAGGACTCATAGAGAGCTTGTTCTCCCTCACCTATTACTAAACATATCTCCTCAATACCAGCCTTTATAAGCTGTTCTAAAAGTATTAGAAGAAGTGGCTTAAGAGTTCCGTCTACGTCCATAACCGGGAAGAAATCTTTTTTTATGCATTTCGTAGCCGGAAAAAGCCGTGTCCCGAATCCTGCAACAGGAATAACTGCTTTTCTAAGTTTTTTAGGAGGACGTAAGGTCAAAGTAAAAGCCTCTAATTGTTTCTCATTTTTTAAGTATTCCACAATTTTGTTTTGGCAGGACTCATCTTTTGCTAACAACTGAACAGTACCATCACCCTGAGAACCAACCCCTTTTGCACCAAAAGTCCAATTTTTTAATGTTTTATCATTCAATATAGAATGCAGTACAGGAGCTTTTAATTCTGTGGGACATGCAGGAGCAATCTTTTTATCAAAGTTTTCTTGAAATTCAATCATAAGTCTGCCGAAAGCTTCATTATCACCAGTTTCGATAAGTTCTGTAGCTTTCTTTATAAAGCGTTCATTATCGCTCCCTAGCGCTGTATGGACTTCTTTATCTATATCATTTTCTGCGAAGGGATAACATCTGTTAAGGTCCGCAAGTATTTTGACTGTATCTTTATGACTTTTCAAATCTGCAATCACAAAGTACATGGTTGATTTTATTGTCAATGGTTTTACACTTATCTCGTTCCCTTCAAAAGTCATTGCCACAGGTTTTACACCATAAGCGCAGGCTTGATCCAAACGCCCGCATCTGGAAGGTGTTCTTTGTTCACCATAATAGGCCATGAACATTTCACCCATTGTATTGGAATTAAGATTGTACAATAGGTTAAAGGCTCTGGCCACAAGCACACATATTGCAGCACTGCTTGATAAACCACTTTTAATTGGTAAATCCATTTTTGTGACTGTTATATGAACACCACCGACGTTATAATACTCATTTATGTAAGATGCTACACCAGCACAGTATGAGAAAAAGCCACCTTCTTTTGCAATTACTTTGAGCTTTTCAGAATCCATAGGACAATCAAAAGAACTGTCTTTGAATTCATCAATTTCATAATCTATACTAAAATTATCAGATCGAACTGCTCTGGCATAAATTCCTTGTTCAATACCAGTTACAATAGCATGGCCAGGGATGATTTCTGAATTAATCGTTTTGTATAGCCCGGCCCAGTCACTATGTTCTCCAATCAGGCATAGTCTTCCAGGCACGAAGAGATTTATTGTTTTCTTGGAATTATCCATTAATTTGCTCCATATTAGGGGGTTTCAAACCACATTGAATAATGATATTATATATAATATCATGTTTTTGTTAAAAGAAAAACCAGTATATGAGTTTACCAATATTATCTATTGTCACAATTAACTATAATAATTCCGCTGGACTTGATAAAACAATGGAAAGTGTTCTTGCTCAAATGATAACAGAGCCTGAGCTATTTGAATATATTGTTATTGATGGGGGCAGTTCAGATAATAGTATTGAAGTGATAAAAAGATATCTTAATAATCCGCTTTATAATAAGCTTATTTCGTTTTGGTGCTCAGAAAAGGATGACGGAATATATAATGCTATGAACAAAGGTCTGGCCCATACGAGGGGAAAATTAACCGGTATTATGAATTCTGGGGATTTTTATGTGTCAGGAGCCTTAAAGCATGCAATCGAAATTTTCGAGCATAATCCTGAAAAAATACAATACGGTGTTGTAAATAAGTTTAAGGATGGAGTTTTTAAAGGGGCTCTTTGTCCTTCCTTTGAGTATTTAGAGGAAAGTATGATACCTCATAATGCAACCTTTGTTCCAAAATCATATTATGAAAAATTTGGTTATTATGACGAAAACTATAAGATTCTTGCAGATTATGATTGTTTCTTGAATTTTTACATTCATAAAGTTCCATTCATTTATTCAAATAATATAGTTTGTGATTATGATTTATCCGGGGTTAGTATTTCAAGTCCTCTTGTTGATTTGGAACGAGAGAAAATACTAAAAAAATATGGATTTTATATTCCTCCTACTAAAATTCAAAGGATAAAGAAAACCATAAAAAAAATTCTCCCATTTCTTTTTCGGTAAGAGTAAATTCTATGAAAGATAAAGTAACAGTTATTATTACAATTAGAAACAGAGAAGCCATACGAATTGAAAGACAAGTTGAATCAATACGGAAATATGGTGCGGATCCTACAATTCATGTCGTTGATTACGGCTCTGATCATGATTATGCCACTGCATATAAGAATTTATGCGAAAAGCTGGGTATACAATATACTCATTTATATGCTGAAGGCTTACCTTGGAATAAATGTAGGGCAATCAATTATGGTGTAATAAGAGCTAAGACACCATTCATAGTTACAAGTGATGTGGATATGATTTATGAAGATAATCCTTTTCAATGGTGTCTCGATAATTATGAAGAAAAATCAATGTTTCATATTGAAACATATTGGCTGAATAAGAATGGAGATAGAAAAAATGCCTCATATGCAGGACATGGAAATTCTGGTGGATTTCAATTTATAAGAAGAGATGCTTTTATAGAACTTGGAGGTTATGACGAACGTATCGAATACTGGGGCTATGAAGATCTTGATTGGCCTGAAAGACTAAAGACGCTTGGATACAAACAAATCTGGCTTCCTGAGAAGTTCAAACTTTTTCATGTTTGGCATGAAAAAGTTTCAGATAGCTATAATAGACCTAATACGATAGATGTAAATTCATTAAGTTTTTGTTTGGAAAATCTTTTTTCGCCTACATTAAAAAAAGACGTTGGGGTAAATCTTGAAAAAACGGATAGACCAATATTAGATTACATTGATAAACAACCACCCTATCTTTTATGCATTGATACAAATGATTTGTCAAAATGGGCTTTTCTGGAAAAATTTGTAAATGAAATAAAAAGTCATGAGTTTATAAAACTTCAAATTTCACCTCGGTTAAAAAAAAGGCCTTTAGATTTTCTTAGGGAAAGGATAAAATCAATATTAAAACCTATTACAGCCCTTACAGGAACAAAAGTTATATCAAATATAAATAAAAATTTTGATTTTTTTTATGAATACATTCCAATTCTGAAAAGATTTGGATTAAGAGACTATTATATTTCAAATAATTCAGAAGTTATTTATTTATTGTGGAAGAAGGAGTTAAATACTAAATGTCTTTAGGATCTCTGTTAAAAAATATTCCTTTTGAACTGGAACGGGAGATAGTTAAAAGATGGAATACTTTCTTCAAATTGCGTCCCTCCAGCAAACCCTTTCTTTCTGGAGATACATTTAGAGCCATATCAGATTTTTTATATGATAATACTCATCTTTGCACTCATGAGGAAATCAATCTAGCTGCGATTGATACTCCAACTGTCTTTGTCAGTTCGTATTTATTAAGTGATTTTTCAGCGAAAGTTCTACCTTTTATAGAAAAGGAAATCATACTATTAACCCATCAAGGTGATGTGAATATAACCAATGATGATTTTTTTAAAAGTATTGCTGAGAATCATAAAATAAAAAAATGGTTTGCACAAAACTGTACTCTCCAGCAGGAGAAAGTCATTCCACTTCCTATAGGTCTTGAGGATAGATGGAGACATAATGCCGGTGCGATAGCAGATTTCAAGAACAAGAAATACAAAAAAATGAAAAAGCTCCCTAATATACTATACGGATTCTCTATAAATACGAATCCGCCCAAAAGAGTAGCTTGTTATCTTGCTTTATCAAAAAAAAAGAATACTCATGAGGTCTATAATAATTTAAATTCCCATCTTTATCGAAAACTACTTTCTAAGTTTATGTTTGTTGCTTCTCCGGAAGGTAATGGACTTGATTGCCATAGAACATGGGAAGCAATGTATTTCGATGTGGTCCCTATCGTTGAAAGAAATTATATGACAGAGTATTTTGCATCTTTAGGTTTGCCAATATGGATTATCGATGATTGGAATGAGGTTACGGAACTTTCTGAAGAAAAACTTTCGGAAAGATACTTTAATATTATAGAAAAATCAAATCCAGAAGGTTTATGGTTGGATTTTTGGGTAAAGGAGATGGTAAAATGATACCCCACATAATACATCAAATATGGATAGGTAGTGAATTACCAGAAAAATATAGACAATTTACAACCTCAATGAAAAAAATGAATCCCGATTGGGAATATCATCTCTGGGATCAAGAAGCTATTCTCTCACTATCAGATTTTCAAAACAAAGAAGCTTATCTGAAATCCAAAAGCTTTGGTGTAAAATCAGACATTGCAAGATATGAGATACTAAATCAATTCGGCGGCTTTTATTTTGATACTGATTTTGAATGCATAAAACCTCTTGATTCCCTGGCAGATAAATACCGTTTAGTTTTATGTAAAATGGATAAGAATAGTGATGGAGTTAGTAACGGAATAATAGGATGTATTCCTCAGCATTTTGTCATACAGGATATTTGTAATGAAATAAAACCAATAAAAACAACTGAAATGATGGATATAATAGATGGAACCGGGCCTGGTTTGATATCCAAAATAGTTGAAAGAAACAAAAATAATTTAACCTCAGAAGATATAATTCTTCCTACCGATTCTTTTTTTCCAATCCCGGCTAATTCAGAAATTTTCTATACAGACAAAATGAAAAATTATTATACTGCCAACACATATGCTGTTCATTATTGGGCACAGAGTTGGTTCGATAAAACTTTTAGCGGTTGGTTGGAAAGAAAATATCACAGAGGAATAAAAAAAATAAAAAAATTTTTAAAAGGCAAAAAATGATCATATTAACTAAAACCATAGGGAAATAATGTGTAGTATGAAGAAAACATACATAAAAATCTTTGCAGGATTAGGTAACCAGATTTTCCAATATTGTTACGGGCTATTAAGGCAACAGGAAGGTATAAATGTACATTATATTCTTGCGAAGACATATGATAAAAATGGGAATAGCTATGATATAACAGATGTTTTTAATCTATTCGATATAAATGGGGCGTTGGCAAATAATATTTTCTCTCCAATGGGAAAGTTTTCAAATTTACGTATCATTGCAAAAAAAATTTTTGCAAAATATATAATAGGCTCTTACGAGACAGATTTTTATCAAAAAGCTGACTATATTGAAAAATTAACGACAAAAAAAAGTATTCATGATTACATATCCTTTAGGAATAAAGAAATCTACATGCAAACGGACTTTTTCAAGCAAATAAAAAACTGCAAGAACTCTGTAAGCATGCATATCCGTGGTGGCGATTATCTTGGAGAAGGGAGCCCATTCAGTGGAATCTGTACGAATGAATATTACAAAAATGCAATTCGATATTTGAAGGAAAGGCTTGAAAACCCCCATTTTTTTATTTTTACCAATGATAGAGATTTTTGTAAATCAATTTTCAATCCTTTGGAAATAAAAAAGGAAGATTATACTATAATAAATGATGACTCCTCTTTAAAAGATGATCCAGGCTATGACTTGTTTTTAATGTCCACTTGTAATAATAATATAATAGCGAATTCTACTTACAGCTGGTGGGGTGCATACTTGAACAAAAATGAAGATAAACTTGTTATAACTCCTGATAAATGGACGAATACAAACACTCCTTCGCTAGAAGAAATAAAACCAAAAAATTGGATACGGCTATGAATAAAAGGACAATTCCAGACAGGCGCTTAGAAAAAGATACACAGCTTGAACAAGCTCAAGAAGTGATGCTTGGTTTATTAAAAGTTTTTGTTGATATCTGCGAGAAAAACAATTTTACCTATTGGCTTGATGGTGGAACTCTTTTAGGAGCAGTACGTCATAAAGGTTTTATTCCTTGGGATGATGATTTGGATGTTTGTATGCCATTAGAAGATTACAAAAAATTTCTAGTCCTACCGGATTCAGAATTTCCTGAATATATCTATCATGACAAAAGGGATGGCTTTCAAAGGCTGAGAGATCGATACAGTAAGAGGATAGATGAAGAAACTGATTCTGACAAGGATTTTATAAGTATTTATATGGATATTTTCCCTATGAAAAAATATCCATATATGAGGAGAATACTTGCAAGAATAAGGATGTGTATGCCTCCTTACACTCCCCCAAGTATTAATAAAAACACTTCAAATAAAATTATAAAAATCAGAAGGTTGATTGCAAACTTGGTTTTCTATTTATTAACCTATACTGGTTTACAATTTATTATCAGATTCTTATCTCTTTTTGGGCCTAAGACTGTATGGGGTTACGATTTAGGTGCCACATGGCATTTTCATTATAAAGATAAATGGATTTTTCCCCTCAAAAAAATGCAATTCGAAGACGATAGCTTTTATGTTCCTTATGATTGTGATGCCTACCTTTCTTACCTTTATGGGAAAGACTATATGACTCCTAAACCAGATAACCATCATAATAATATAAGTATTCTTCCTACAACGCCTTGTAATCATCCGGAAGCAAGAAATTGGTTTGAGGATTTTCCTGAGACCATGAAAAAATAATCAAAGGTCATCAAAATGATTGTATAGGAGCATATTATAAAAGGATTTTTCGATGAAGATATTTGTAATAAATTTAAAAAATGCTGAGGAACGGAGAAATTTCATGACTCAGCAACTAAAAGAATTAAACCTCGATTTTGAATTTATAGATGCTATTTATGGTAAAGATTTCTATGATGATGACAAGTATTTTGCCAGGGAAGCTTCAAAAAAATATGAAAAAAGATTGATGACCCCTGGAGAAATAGGTTGTGCTCTTAGTCATCAAATAATTTATAAAAAAATGATTGCTGAGAATATTCCCTATGCCCTTATTTTTGAAGATGATGCTGTTATCTCCCCTGACCTTATCAAGGTTTTACCTGAACTTGAAAAAAACATTCATCCTAATCAAATGATTAATCTTGCAAAGTGTGACCTAGCTTACAAAAAAAACAGGATACATATCTATGGTGAATACTTTCTTTCTAAACCTTATATGGTAAAATATGGTTCGATAGCATATGCAGTAGGTTATATAATAACAAAAGAAGCAGCGGAAACAATACTTTCAATAAATTTTCCGGTATTTACGCCTGCGGATAACTGGGGCTGCTTTAGAAAACTAATAGATTTCCGAGGCATAACACCTACACATAAATTAGTTCGTCAAAATATGTCTTTTGAAAGTTCGATAATCACAGGTATAAGAGATACATCAAAAAGTTCAACAATTGGAACTATGCTCTTTTATCATTTTTATACACAATGGGCTTTAGGTCGTTTTTTGAAAAAAATATATCAAAGAACAGTAAAGAAATGGATGAAAAAATGACAAGCGAAGAAATAAAGACAATCTATTCTGAATTGAATAATTCATTTAAAGAGGTAAAATAATATATGCCTACGATTGTACAAGAAGGCACTGCAGCCAAGGGAAATATATATAGTCAAGCTGATGTAACTGTTATCATACCTGCCTTTAATTCGGAAAAAACAATTGTCAGAGCCTTAGATTCAGTTTATAAACAAAATAAACGACCAGCAAAGATATTGATCATCAACGATGGTAGTAAAGATAATACTGAGATCGTATGCAGAGAATGGATTAGTAATAATCCTGATATAGCTTGTGATTTTATAACAACAGAAAACAAAGGTGTTTCAAGTGCAAGAAACGAAGGATTAAAGCTAGCGAAAACCTCCTTGGCAGCTTTTCTCGATTCAGATGATACCTGGACACCTGATAAAATTGAAAAACAACTTGAGGTATTTAATAGCAATTCATTTTCTTTATGCAACTTAGTCTGTACCGGAAGTATTTTACGTTCAGTTTCTGGGAAAACATATCAATTATCAAAAAGAAAACTTTTATTTAGCAATCTTGTTGTTACATCGTCTGTTTTAGTAAAAACAGACGTTATTAAAAAATATTTTTTTGATAGCAGACTTAAACGTTCCGAAGACTTTAATCTTTTGTTAAAAATAGCCGCAAGAGACAAAGGAATAATAATTGTAGATTCAATCCTTACCAATTATACGATTGATTCTACGCAAAACAAACTTTCAAATGATAAGAAGAATTTTCAAAAGGATGAAATAAGAAATTTTTGTTTTCTATTAAATGAACATTATATTTCTTTAGGAGAATTTCTCCTAGCATCAATATTTTCTTACATAAAATACATTAGAAGAGGTATTATTAAACATGAAAATTGTTAGAATTTCAGGGGGACTTGGAAATCAGATGTTTCAATACGCCTTTTCCCTGGCATTGAAACATGCTGGAAATAAAGATGTTAAGCTTGATTTAAGTGCTTATGGTAGAAAAACTGATTATAAAGGTATAGATCTTGTACACAATGGTTTTGAACTTAAAGAGCTTTTTGATGTTGATTACCAAGAAGCCTCTGAATTGGAAGTTTCTACCCTATCCTATCAGCCTACTTCATTATTTAATCGTATCTTAAGAAAATATTTCACAAAAAAAACACACTTTATTGATAAGCAATTCTCTTTTCAGCCGGATTTACTGCTTCCAAATAACAATAATACATATTTGGAGGGAGATTGGCAAAGTGAGAAGTATTTTTTGTCATTAGAGGAAGAAATCAGACGATGTTTTTCTTTTAAAAAAAAGCTGTCATCAGAAACAGAGAGAATTGTAACTGAACTTTCTTGCAATAGTGCCAGCATTCATATTCGTCGTGGCGACTATCTGAATACGCAGACTATGAATATATGTGGCAAAAAATATTATCTTAATGCAGTTAATAAAATGATTACCCTTGCCCCCATAGATGAATTACTCGTATTCAGCGATGATATGGATTGGTGTCGTAATGAATTGAAACTTGAGGATTTTGGCTTTAAAGTCATTTATGTGGATTGGAATCAAGGCAAGGACAGTTGGCAGGATATGTTCCTGATGTCAAAATGTAGGAATCATATAATTGCGAATTCTTCGTTCTCTTGGTGGGGAGCTTGGTTGGATCCAAACAAGAATAAAATTGTAATATGTCCTGAAATATGGGATTTACGGCAACTGAATCCTAATATAGACAAGTATTACAGGTACAATTATAATGATATTATTCCTTTCGGTTGGTTGCTTTGCCCCATAAAATAAAAGAAACAGGTCTTATCGTGGATACAGAAATTAAAGTAAATGATTATAAACCAGAAAAAGCAGCAGAATTATTTCCTGATGAAAGACTTAAGGAAGGAAGCAACCTACAGAGAGCCCAGCGGGTAATGCTCCGCATACTGAAGGTTTTTAATGCAATCTGCAGAAAATATGATCTGGAATACTGGTTGGATGCTGGTACACTTTTAGGCGCAGCTCGTCATGGTGGTTTTATTCCATGGGATGATGATGTGGATGTAATGATGCCTATTGAAAGCTATGAAAAGTTCTGTTCTATAGCAGAAAAAGAACTACCTTTCGATATGTTTTTCCAGACAAAGAAAACAGATTCACAACATGATATTACATGGGCAAAAATCCGTGATCGTTTCAGCTATATGGAAGACCCAGGAGGACCATATCCATACTGTCAGGGAATACCAATAGATATTTTTCCTGCATATATTCAAACAAAAAGACAATTCAAAAAACGTAACATCGTTAGTCTTTTCCCACCCTTTAATAATCCTCCATTGAAAATTTCAAAGCGGTATTCTTTTATGCACAATGCATATAACTTTATTATTGGATTTTTTCAACATTTTGCGAAAGGCTTTTATTCTATACCATTATTTTATAATCGTTTTGACAGAAGAATGAAGGCACAGTTGCCTGATAATGTAAAAGGATTTGCCTATAATCCAGAACGACCTTGGTTTCAATTCTTCCCTATTGACGTTGTTTTTCCCCTTTCTGAAATTACTTTCGAAGGATATTCTTTTTCTGCTCCAAATGATGTGGATAAATATTTAACCATAGATTATGGAGACTGGAGAACCCCACCCCCAGAGAATAAAAGAGATGTTCATGGTACTACAGGTATTCATCTGACAGACGCTGGTCCCAGCCCTGACAAGAATAGTTTGAAGTGGGAAGATTACCATTAAATAAGGGAGCTTGTTCATATGCGTATTCTTCATATTATAACGAATACAGACCTGGGAGGAGCACAACGAATTGTAATAGATTTATGTGCCTCGGCAGTTAAGGATGGTCATACTGTAGCGGTGGCGTCAATGGAAGGGGGGCCAATGTGGTCGCTTCTACCAGAGTCTGTAGTTCGTCATTCCTTACCGCATATGGTAAAGCCTATAAAACCCTTGAAAGAAATCCCTTGTTTTTTTGAAATAAGAGCTGTCATAAAAAACTTTAATCCTGACATCATCCATCTTCATTCTAGTAAAGCAGCCCTTTTAGGAAGACTTGCCACCCCTCCCAGACTACAAAAAAGAATTGTGTATACTGTCCATGGATTTGATACAATCCGGGTTCGAAACCGCATATTTCTTCCATTAGAAAAAATCATGCAGAAAAAATGCGGTGCTATTATTCCAGTCTCAGAATATGACTACAAAAATTTAAGAACTGAAGGTATTACGCATAAGCTTACTCTCATAAGGAACGCTGTTCCTGACACACCTGCTTTCTCAGAACATGAATTACCCTTGCAGATAAAAGAACCTCTCTTGAAGGCAAAAGCTGAAGGTAAAAAAATTATTATGACAATAGCTCGTATTGCTCTTCCTAAAAGATTAGATATATTTACCGATATAGCAAGGTCATTAAAAGATGATAACTGTGTTTTCTTCTGGATTGGCTCTCCTACTGATAGTACATTGGAAGGAGATTTGAAGAAATATCAAGAAACAGCATCTGTAATTTTTACCGGAGATATTCCCAATGCATCCCGTCTCATTTCATATACAGATGTTTTTGTACTTTTTTCAGACTATGAAGGTCTCCCTATAACCATACTTGAAGCCATGGCAAAAGGCAAACCCGTCATCGCATCGAATGTGGGAGGAATATCAGAACTTGTGGATGATAATACCGGCAGCCTTATTCCAGTCGGAAAAACACATGATTCAGTAGAAGCTTCTGTTAAGGCAATAAAAACACTTATTTCTGATAAAAAACTTATTCAGGAAAAGGGTGAGAAAGCCAGAAAAAAATACGAAAGCTATTTTACACTTGATACTATGTGGAAAAAATATTTTTCTGTTTATTCTCTTTTGGCCGATGAATAAAAAAGCAGAGCCGGAGAAGCATACAAGACCGACTCTGCGATAAGATATCCCTTTATTTATTTATTCCTTTTTCATTCATATACTTTTTGGAATCTTTTAAAAAGCTCCATATCATCAGAATCATTATTATACCAATGGGGAAAGCACTTATAATTGATACAGACTGTATATTTCCCATCGAGCTTTCACTGAAAACGAGTGCGATAGGAAGAACTATAAGTAACAAACACCAGAGCAAAGTAATCATTGTATGTGGTTTTTCGTTCTGTCCCAGCTTCTTATAACTATAACAAGCCGCTGTGTATGCTATGGAGTCGAAACTCGTGGCATAGAAAGCTATCATACAGAGCAGAATCCATACAAGGAAAAACTTGCTTCCTGGTAAAGTATTGACAATATTCATTATCAAAGCATATAAATCACCACTAGCTTCGTATTGGGCTATGAAATTCTGAGCCCCTATGGTCTGTAAACCTAGACTATAATTACCCAATACAATAAAAGAAACAATAGTGCTACCTACACCAAAGATATACCCCCCAAGAATAGTCTGCTTCACAGTCCTACCTCTGGATATATTTCCGATGAAGAATGGAGCCGCGATACACCAAACCATCCAATAAGCCCAGTAGTAAATTGTCCAATCTTGCGGGAAGTTATTACTCCTTCCTGGATCAGCATATGTACTCAAACCGATAAATTCCTGGACCATTTTGCCAAGACTCTGTATTCCGTTCTCAATTATAAAACGTCCCTGTCCTCCAATAAAAAGGACAATTAGTAAAAGACCAAAAAACAGATATATACAAAGCTTTGCAAGAAAGGATATTCCCTTGAAACCGTGCAGAACAGCGTAAGTATATACTGCACACGTAATAATCAGGATAATAATAGTTACTGCAGTACGAGAGATAGATATACCGAATAAGGTAACAATAATCTCTGCCATCAATGGGGTGGCGACTGAAAAGGTTGTAGCCGTACCAGCAAGCAAAGCGAACAATGCAAACAAGTCAATAATTCTGCCTATTATACCATGAGCATGTTTTTCACCAATAACAGGAAGGCAGGCTTCGCTATAACGTTGTTTTTCTCTTTTTCTACAATGTAGCATAAAACCGAAGGCTACGGCCAGCACAAGGTAAAAAGCCCAAGGGATAAAGCTCCAGTGAAACAAGGGAAATACTCCAGCCCACTCCGTAACACTTCCACCCATTTCTGAAATATGTGGATTCGTGGCATACATAACCCATTCCGCGAAACTATAGAATAAAATATCCGCTGCTAATCCACAAGTGAACATCATGGAGCCCCATGTGAAAAAATTGTATTTAGGTTTTTCGGTTTGCTCTCCAAGAACAATATTTCCATACTTACTGAATGACAGAAAAATGGAGACTACAAGAACCCCGATTCCTATAATCAGGTAATAGCTCCCTAAGGTATCACCAAAAAAGAATCTAACCTGAGAAATGACTCCATTTGCCTGATCAGGAAAGATAAAAAGGTATACAGCAAGAGCCATTATAATAATAAAAGGGACCAAAGTTATCATCCAGTCTATTCTGCTCTTTTCCCTTCCTGTATTTTTCATTAAAAACCTCACTTTATTGAAAAATCACAATATCTTATAAATAAAAAAAACTTTTTTATTTAATTTTATAAGATGGATCTATAACCACTAACTCGTCAAAACTATCAATCTCGCATATATCTTCACTTTTCATCGGGAATACACCTAGTTCAAAGCTTTCTGAATGACAGAACATTGCTACATCATCCCAATATATCTGTCTATTATTTTTAGTGATGAATTCCTCTTCAAGGAAGGATTGTAGTTTTTTTCCGTCTTCTTTGGACCAACGAGAAATACTGTATAACTGCCAGCCATCATTCCCACCAGTCCTGGAACAAGATGTTACAATTCCATCTTCATTTACTTGCATTACCCATTCATCTGTAGCATAATCAATTTTTACAGCATTATATCCTGACCGTTCGAAGTCAGGACAAAGAATAGTATCATTGTATATTATTTGATCACCATCAAGTATTATGACATTATCAAGCTTTTCTTTTGCAACATATAATGAAGAAATATTATTACATGAATCAAAATAAGGATTCTCTATAATCTGAATTCCTTGCTGCCGTTCTGCCCATGAATAAAACTGTTCTTTTAAATATCCGACCACAACGTATATTTCATTAATTCCTTGTTTTCTCAAAGCAGCTATAATGGTATCTATCATTCGATTACCGTTGACTTTTATCAATGGTTTGGGCGTTTTCAGCGTTACTGGTCGCATTCTGTTTCCCAGGCCTGCTGCCATTATTATTGCCCTTTCGACTCTATTCATCTTGATTCTTCCTTATTCTTTCAATCGCAATCTTATAATAATCTTTAGCATAACGATACTGACACAAAGAATATTCACCGAATTCTACGCCCAAAGAACTTTTATATTCACACCAATTACTCCACAACAAACCGCAAGCTGATATATAACAATATATTTTGGTTATTATATCATCATTACATTTACTCTTATTGAATTTAAAATATGTTTCAATGAGATTATCAACTTGTTCTTTATTGTATAACGAATATATACAAAACATTGCTATATCAACATGAGGATCCTGCATACCAGCATATTCCCAATCAATGAGACTTATACATTCTTTTCCTTCAGTATTGTTATATATTAAAAAATTATCAGGTACAGCATCTATATGAGTCAGTGACGAATCTTTTTTTTGACTATCAATAAAATGTTTTAATGAAAAAACATTATTCTTCGTATTTATATAATCTTTATAAGAAGAGGGTTTTCCTTCCCACAGGGATTCATAGAATTCAGTCTGCCTAAAAATATCAAAAGAATGTTTAACCTTAAGACCTAATTCGTGAAATTGATTCAGTTTTCTCATACATTTCTCAAGATCTTCCTGATCATAAGGATTGCATACTCTTGAATTTTCTATATATTTAGTTATTTTATAACCGGTTTCCGGATTAAAATAAACATTAGTATCACATATATCTTTTTCTTTCAAAGCCTCATAGACATCATATTCCTGCCTTCTATCTATGAGCATATCAGTACCTTCTCCTGGAATCCTCATTATATAACGTGCGTCACCGCATGAAAAAATAAAAGAACGGTTCGTCATCCCTTTTTTTAATACTTTTATATTCTTTATAGAGTCAAGAGAAACATTAAAAACATCAGAGATCGTATCCAATACAACATGTTTCAGGCTTCTATTACTAGGGGAAAACGACCTTAGCTGTTCGTAGGTATTTATTTCGACGACACTATCAACAGCAATGGTATTTGGGGAAAATATCATCTTATTATTGAAAAAAGCGGCTTCCTCCCAGAAGGAAGAATCATATTTACTATTATCATCAAGCTCTTTCAATCTTGTTTTTAATTTAACTGAATCTTCCTTGTTTATGTAAGCTATGCCTATCATTCGCTTTTTTTTATTACTTTTATGACATTTTAACAATTCCATTTTTTTATTTACAATTATTTCAGAATCCTCATCGTAATCATCATTTATAAGGTACCATGAGTTCAGCTCAAATGTATTGAATTCATTATTCCTACACCATACATCACAAGGTACAATATATGCATCAGATAGAAAATCAGATGCCAAAAAAAGTGAATGGAGATTGTTTCTCTTAGCATATTCCGGATTACATATAAGTTTGACTCCATATTTATCGATCAAAAACTCATATGATTCTTTCATAAATCCTACGACGACATAGATTTCATATATATTGACTTCATGCAATTGCTTGATGATACGCTCTATCAATGTTTCGTTGTCAATTATCAGCAAGCCTTTGGGCGTTTCAACATTAACAGGAACCATACGCATGCCATAGCCAGCTGCCAATATAATTGCTCTTTGTGGTTGATTGTCAGAAAATAATAATTCTGCTTTCTCTGTCAGATTATTGTTAAAATCAATAAAATTTTGAGATGTAAGGTTGTTTAACAGTTTGTTTACATTTCCCAATGAGAAACCTGTTTTTTTTGCAAGAAACCGTTGATTCATGCATTTATTCATTTTAATTATTTTTAAGAGTAAAACTTCTCTGGTGTTCATTTTAAGACCTTTGTATGACATCTTGAACAGGCTATTACTTTTTTTTTATGCTGTCAAGTTTTCTTAAATATAATTATTTATGATTATAGGAAAATTTTTTTTATGATTATTATCATAGTACTTATCAAATTCATTTATTTTTGATAGAATGTTAGTTATGAAATTTTCAAGGAAACGTAGACAATTTTTCATTTTTTTTATTGATCTTCTGATAATGATTTTATCTGTTTATATTTCTTTGGCGATAAGAAATTTATATTTACCTACTTTTCTTTCATTTTTAGTCCATTTATTGAATTATCCACTTGTAATATTAACATGGGTTGTGATTATGTATACCTTGGGTATGTATTCACTGGAGATACCCTTCCGTACAGACAAGACTCTGATAAAACTATTGGTGAGTGCTACCGCCGGAACTCTTGTAGGTTTCGCTACCTTTTACCTTTTTTCCTCCGATGATGGAATTCTCCCTAAAACTGTTCTTGTCGTATATAATCTTACATCTCTTTTCCTCATCTACTTTTGGAGATATATTTTTGACAAGCATTTTTCAAATAATAAAAACCTTAATAAATATGTTTTCATAGGATATAACGAAACTGTAGAAAGCTTGCTTGAGCTTACCAGCAAGAATTCATATGTGAATTTTTCTCCTACAGCTGTATTTGACGAATTTATAAGCATTCGTCCCTCTAATTTACCAGAATCAGTTACTTTCTTGCATACATACGATGAACTTAAGATTTTTTTAGCAAATAATACTATAAAAGTTTATGTGATGCCTTCAGAAAAGATTTTTTCTTCTGAAGTCAGACGTCTTTTGTTCGATGCTTTAAGTAACAGAGCTGTTTTTTATTCTTTGCCTGATTTTTTTGAAGTTATGACCCGCAGGATACCTCTAGGCGCAATAAATGAATCTTGGTTTCTACGTCATATTCATTTTGAAAGCCGTGGACTTTACTATATATTAAAAAGATTTTTTGATGTTATCATTTCAGGAACTCTTTTATTGATAACAATTGTTTTTTGGCCATTATTTGCTATAATAATAAAGGTAGAAAGCAAAGGACCTGTTTTCTTCAGGCAGATTCGAGAGGGTAAAAGTGGCAAAAGATTTACACTATACAAATTCAGAACTATGAGAAGCGAAGACAATAATTTTTCTCCTACAACCGAAAAAGACAATAGAATCACCAAATTCGGGAATATAATGAGAAAAACAAGGATTGATGAACTTCCTCAGCTCCTGAATGTCATTAAAGGGGATATGAGTCTTATAGGCCCGCGTCCAGAAAGGCCAGAGCTTTCAGCAGAATTAGAAACAACCGTTCCTTTCTTCAAGCAGAGATTGATGGTAAAACCAGGAATAACTGGATGGGACCAAGTTTCAGGAGAATATCATTCCCCATCGAAGGAAGATACATACAAAAAACTGCAATATGATTTATATTATATAAAAAATCAGTCTCCGATGCTTGATATATCAATTTTTTTCAAGACAATAATGACGATTTTTCTCCGGCAAGGAAGATAACATTTTATGTTAAAAAAATTATTTTTATTTTTAGGTCTGATATTTTCAGTCCTGTTCCCATTTTTCTCTGAAGGAAAATATAAAATAAATAAAGTCACCTATGATATTTCTGGTATTACCAGGGAATCTGTCCTTTCTCAAAATCTAAATATTGATACATCAACTATTTTTGAGTCATCAGAAGATTTTTATGCTTACTTAGAAACAATAAAACAGAATATAGAGAATTATAGGGTCATAGAAAGTTCTGAAATCATAGAATCCTTTTCCGAAGAAAATGAAGAAGGATTAATTTACGTTGATTTAATCATAAAAACCGTTGATTCATTAAATTTTGTTATAGTCCCCTATCCTACATATGATGTTAACACTGGTTTTAAGCTTAAACTGAAAATCAAAGATTATAATTTTCTTGGATCTATGGATGAATTCAACAGTTCTTTGATTTATTTCCTTAAAATCGATGAAGATAGTGGTAATGCATCAAATTATTTTGATTTTTCTTTTGGCTTTGATGTACCTTTTCAGTTAGGTCTATTTAATTGCAAATGGAACAATGCCTTTTCTTTGAACTATGTCATAGGCGATTCTAATATAGGTTTTAATATAAAAGAAGGTATAGATTTTAGCGCACCTATTTATAATATCACTACATTCAATTTTAATCTTTCTCAAAGTTTTATACAAAATCCAGCATTAAATAATGATGATTTATTTCATTTCAACACATCGGCATCTCTTTCCCTTCCTTTTAATATTGCCCAAATACCAAATGTAGGTTATTTGACCTGGGCTCCAGGAGTTTCCTTTAATTTCAACTGGGATAAGGATATTTTTTTAGGAGCAGATGATTTCGGTATAACTACACCATATTTGCTTGGTCCTGTCCTGACAATTTTCCAAAGACTTTCTGTATCAAGGGTTAATTGGATTGAGAATTATAAAGATGGCTTCTCTACGCAAGTTAATATAAACTATTCTTATAACTTCACCACATATTCCTATGATCCAAATATAAATATGCAGCTGGAATATTACAAGGCATACACCAAAAACTCTATTTCATCACGATTATACTATTTTATAAATACTAACGGTCAGAATTCTCCAGTCGGAGATAGAATTCGTGGTATTCGAGATAATGATATCTCTTCCGCAAGTGCATTTTGTTTGAATATAGATGTTCCTATAAAATTATTTCAGACTGACTGGGTAGGATGGTTGAAAAACGCGACAGGAAAAGAATTGAATTGGTTAGCTTATGTGGATTTCGAAGCTCAGATTTCACCCTTTTTTGATTTTATAATCGGTCATAATTCCAAAACAGGTTCCTTTTTCAATTTTAGAGATGCTCACATAGCATCAGGTTTTGAAATTTTAGGTTTTCCAAACAAGTTCAGGAGTATTCAAGGTCGTGTGAGCTTTGGAATGGACTTAGTAAAAGTCGCTATGTTTATAGGTGAAAATGTAAATTTTGTAAATAATCTAACGACAAAAATTTTCAATACTTCTTGGAGAAAAGACCCTTGGTGGGAGCTATTTTTCGGCATAGGTCTTTTTTATTGATATTTTAACCCAATGTAACTTTAGACTGGAAGGAATACAAAGATGAAAAATATTGCTTTGATTACAGGTATTACAGGTCAAGATGGCTCTTTTCTTGCAGAGTTTCTGCTTGACAAAGGATATGAAGTTCATGGAATTCTTCGAAGATCTTCATCTTTTAACACTGGTAGGATAGAACACCTCTATATAGAAGATTTAATAGAAGATATGCATAAAGATCGACGTATTTATCTTCACTATGGTGATATGACAGATTCTATAAGTCTCACAAGGTTAATACGTGAGATTCAACCTACAGAAATATATAATCTTGCAGCACAATCCCATGTTCAGGTTTCTTTTGAGGTACCAGAATATACCGCAGATACAGATGCCACAGGGGTTCTTCGTATTCTTGAAGCGGTACGTTTCCTTGGACTTGAAAAAACATGCCGTGTTTATCAAGCCTCAACTTCAGAATTATTCGGAAAAGTACAAGAGATTCCACAAAAAGAGACAACGCCCTTTTATCCGCGTTCTCCATATGCAGTAGCTAAACAATATGGATATTGGATTATAAAAAATTATAGAGAAAGCTATGGAATGTATGCTGCTAATGGAATTCTATTCAATCATGAATCAGAACGAAGAGGAGAAACATTCGTCACAAGAAAAATAACACTTGCGGCCAGTAGGATTGCAAATGGATTCCAAAAAAAATTATATCTTGGTAATCTTAACAGCTTACGTGATTGGGGATATGCGAAGGATTATGTTGAATGCATGTGGTTGATTCTACAACAGAAGGAACCAGAGGATTTTGTCATAGCAACAGGGGAGCAATATTCAGTAAGGCAGTTCTGTCAGCTTGCTTTTAAGGAAGCTGGAATCGACATTGAATTCAAAGGTGAAGGACTAGATGAAAAGGGCTACGATAAGGCAAGTGGAAAAGTTCTTATTGAAGTAGATCCCAAGTATTTCAGACCTTGTGAAGTCGATACTCTATTGGGAGATCCCACAAAAGCAAAAGAAAAATTAGGGTGGAACCCAAGAAAAACAAGCTTTGAGGAACTTGTAAAAATCATGATGAAGCATGATCTTGAATTTGTCGTAAAAGAAGCAAATTCAAGAATAAAAAAATAAGACCTTTATAATATTTTTTGGGGGACTTGATATTATGAACGAGAATTCACGCATATATGTAGCTGGACATAGGGGTCTTGTAGGAAGTGCAATTGTACGCAACTTACAATCGAAAGGATATCAGAATCTTATAACCAGATCCCATAGTGAACTGGACTTATTAAAGCAAGCAGATGTTGATAATTTTTTTAAACAAGAAAAACCTGAATATGTTTTTCTTGCGGCTGCTCATGTAGGAGGAATAGGAGCAAATTCCACCTACCCTGCTGATTTCATCTACCAGAACATGATGATAGGATTCAATATAGTAGAAGCATCAAGAAAATATGATGTAAAAAAATTAATGAATCTGGGCTCAACATGTATATATCCCAAAATGGCTCCTCAACCGATACAGGAAGAATCCCTCCTGACAGGCCCCCTTGAACCCACAAATGATGCTTACGCCCTGGCTAAAATCAGCGTTATAAAGCTTTGTACAGCCTATAACAAACAGTACAATACAGACTTTCTGTCTGTAATGCCTACTAATTTATATGGAATCGGTGATAACTATGAGTTATTTGGTTCTCATGTTCTCCCTGCTCTTATTCGGAAATTTCATGAAGCTAAAGTAAGCGGAAAAAATGAAGTTGAATTATGGGGAGACGGATCTCCCCTTAGGGAATTCCTTTTCAGTGATGATCTTGCAGAAGCGGTCGTTTTTCTAATGGAGAACTGTAAAGCATCTGATTTAAGAACACCCACAGGAGACTTCGTCAATGTTGGAAGCGGAAAAGAACTGACAATAAAGGAACTTGCAGAAACTATAAAAGATATAGTTTATGAGGATTCTCCTGATCAAGTGTGTAAGATTTCCTGGGATAAATCCAAACCCAACGGGACTCCAAGAAAACTTTGCGATATTACAAGACTTTTAAAATTAGGATGGACTCCAAAAACTGATCTTAAAGACGGTATAAGAATCTCCTATGAGGATTTTTTGAAAGCCTCAACTAGAATGTAAGCTTTTTAGTCATCAAATTAATATTTGAAGATATTAATAAGATTTGTGATATTTTTATCAGGACAAACATCCTTTAAGGCCTCAAACATCTGTTCTCCAAGGATTGGATTTCCTTTATAGAACAGTAGTTTACCAAAGTCATAAAAGCCTTTCCATACACTGTTATCAGTCATCCATTCTTTTATATCCCTATATTTCAGAGCCTCTGAAAAGAAAGAATTCAATGTCGTATAAGCATATTTATTGTTTCTGGATATTAATATCTCATAAATTCTTGTAAATGAAGTAAGAACAGAAAGGACTCCTGTATAATAAGCACGGTCATTCTCATTTTTTGAAAGATAATAATCTGTTAACTTTAGTAAAGCATTCAGGGATTTATAGTGAGAACTTCTGTAAAGCAAAAAAAACTGATTGATAGACTTTTCTTTCAGGGAGTATGAGATAATTGCATTCAGATATGGTGTATATCTGTCGTTATTTACGAAATCAGTATTATTTCTTAAAACCTGCAAAAGGTAAGATTCAAATATATCTTCTTTTTTTTGTAAGCGGGCAAGCTCTGCCGCATCATACAGAATATCATATCTTTCATCGGGAACATCAAGGACAGAGCTGTTTTCCAATGCTTTTTCATAAAAGTCGGCTGCAGCTGAATATTCACCTTCCTGCATATAAATTTTTGCAATCAAATAATCTGCTTCAGGATAATTTGTTCTGTTTTTGTAAAAATCCTTTATATTCGTAATAGAATTATTAAAAAATTCATTGCCATATAAATCTGTCAGTTTATGTATGTACATCAATGCATCATTTTCCATTCTTTCCGTCAATATTTCCTCTACATCAGGAATAAAATCACCGACCTCTTGTACAGCAAGAGGCTTTAAGGCATTTTCTAAAGCATTTATCGCAGATGTACTTTCATTTTTTCGTATTTCTTTTGCGTTTTCAGCATCTTTTAAAGCAAGCCCAACGTTACCTTCTTCAAACTTCATTCTGGCAGAATCAAGACTTTTCCAAGCATCATCATAACTTAAAGAATGTAAGGAATAAATTGAAGAACAAAGAACAAGAAGAAAAACAAATTTAAGATTTCTCACAAAGACATTAACTCCTCTTCAAATGCTATATCGGCATTTTTACAAAGAGAGTTCAGTTTATCCTGTACAGTCATATTCTTTGTGCTGTCAGGTCTAATCGTACGTACTATCTCACCATGCTTGAAAATAATAATGGTGTCTCCTGTACCAGTAATTCCTATGTCTGCGAATTTTCCTTCTCCGGGGCCATTAACAACACACCCCATTACAGCTACAGTTATATTCTTATCCAAGGCCATAAGCTTGTTCTGCCACCTGGAGGTAAAGCCATGTACATCAAAGCCGTTACGACCACAGCGTGGGCAAGATACCAGTCTAACCCCTCCTGTTCTTTTCCCTGTTTCCCGAAGTATTTCTCTAGCGGCTATAACTTCATTAGCAGGTGAATCAGAAAGACTCACTCTTACAGTAGAGCCTATGTTATTTTTCAATAATTCAGAAAAAGCAAGTGTACTTTTTACTATGCCGGCGATAAGAGGACCTGCCTCTGTAACTCCGATATGTAAAGGTATATCATATTTTTCAGCAAAAAGAGTATTGCAATCTACCGTTTCTTTTACGCTTGATGCTTTCATAGAAATCACATACTGATCAAATGAAAGCTCTTCAAAAACAGCAGCTTCTCTTGCGGCAGCCTCCACCAGGGCATCCGCTCTAGTAAGTTTCTTTTCTTTTACTTTGTCCAAAAGATCCCTTGGCAAGCTTCCCGTATTCACACCAATACGGATTGCAACACCCTTTTCTTTACAGGCTGAAACAACTTTCTCTACATTTCTGCGACAGCCTATATTTCCAGGGTTTATCCTTATTTTTGAGACATTGCCCTCTAAACATTTTAAAGCAAGCTTATAATCAAAATGGATGTCAGCAACGACTGGCAAAACTGAATGTTCGGCAATCGAACATAAAGCTTCTGCACTTTCCATATCAGGAACAGCAAACCTAACTATATCACATCCTAGAGACGAGAGACTCTCTATCCTTTCTATAATAGAAAACAGGGCCTTACTGTCATGAACCACTTCAGTAATGCCCTCTTTCCACATTGTCTGTATAGAAACAGGAGCATCACCTCCTATTTCCACTTTTTTAGTAGATCCCGTTCCACCTATAAAGACGGAACGGGTATTTCTATTCTGCATGAGATTAGTGCGTTGTGTTAGACCAAGAAGGAGAATACCATTGCGAAAAGAGCAACTGTTTCACAAAGACCAACAACCATAATATACTGAGAGAATCCTTTACCTGTCTCTCCAAGAGCATCTGAACCTGCTGCACCGGCTTTTCCCTGTGAAATAGCAGAAACAGCCATTGCAAGACCAGAGAAAATACCAAGAGCAAGAGCTGCTCCATCCTGCATTGCACCTTCAGCAACTTTACCAATCATGGTCTGCATAAGAAGGAAACCGTAAATTGTCTGTGTCAAAGGAGCACCTGCAAAAACAGTCAGAATAAAGGGAGCTGGCTTATTATTCATGTAGCATCGTTTCCAAGCACCGATTGCTGCCTGACCTGCGATACCGATACCAATTGCAGATCCAATAGCTGCAATACCAAGAACACATGCTGCACCAAAATAACCTAACATAATTTTATCTCCTTACCGGTTTTTCCGGAATATATAGAATCAGCGTTTAATATTCTAAACGCTTTCAAAAAGCTCAATCTTATGCGCTTTTTGATTTTTTATTTTTCTACCGTCTCACAGAACGGTTCATATTTGAAACCTGACCATGACATACCTAAATGATTGGAAAACTCCAATGTATTCAGACGTACACCATGAACAATAACTGAAAGAACATTAAGCACCATATTCAGACCATGTCCGAAACAAAGCAGAAGGACACCGGCGAAGATTATGAAGCCACCAAGCATTGGTCCTGCCATCTCGTTTACGGTAGCTGATATAGCACTACCTGCAAGTCCTACAGCCCACAACCTGATATATGAAACTATATCTGAGAAAACATTGACTACTCCAAGAAGTACAGAAACAATATTCTTCAGACTTTCAAGAATCGATTTACCTAAGTTTCCTTCATAATTAGCAAAAACAAAATTAAGAAGGAAACCACCGCCGATAAGCGGAATGGCGAAGGAAGGCAGAGGGAAACGGTCTGCATCTACAACCATGTTAAGAACAAGTGTATACAGCCCCCAGAGCATTCCTAAGGAACCGATTTCACCAATACATTTCAAGGAACGAATATAGCGCACAAAGCCTTTCAGATGTGCAATCGTAAGTTGAACGAGTGCAAGGGTGAAACACAGAATCTGGAGATTCTGACTGACCCAGGTACTTTTTTCCTCGGAAATAGCCGAGGTAACATTTGATATGGCAGGAACAGATATATTCTTCAACCATTCAGGAAGATATTGAACATCAATTCCAAACCAGGTACATGTAATTGTACCCCAAGCCATAGTTGTAATACCAAGAAGCATTAGAAGCATGATACTTGGAGATGCTTTCTTTTTCTTTGCAGTACTGCCGATAAGTGCGAATACAGCTATCAAAGTCATCAAGGCTCCATAGCCACCGTCCCCGAATATGATTCCGAAGAATATGGCAAAGAAAAGAAGGAACCAACCGGATATATCATACTCATTATAACCAGGAACAGTTCCAAGAAAATCTGTAACTGGATAAATAAGGCTAACGAGCTTATTGTTCTTAAGCTTTGTTGGCACCATATCATCTTCTGATGGATCTGTTGATGCGAATCCCCATTTTTCTGAATCAGCGAGTTTTTTTACTTTATCCACATCAGAAGAGGGGACAAATCCAGATATCCATGCAAGAGGTGTATTAGACTCAGAATCATGCTCCATTCCAGAGAAGACATTTTCGAATTCTACCTTCTTAGCCTGTACAGCAGCAGCTTTTTTCATTTCAGGAATAGAAGATACAGAGGAAAGAAGCAAATTATCTATCCTTGCGATCTCAGCCTTATTCCTTAGAATAATTTCTGCCATCTCATCAGTAGATTTCTGCGGCATTGTTACTGCGAAAGCCTCTGCTGGTAAGGATGCCGGCTTCTCACCATTTTCTGTAAGAAGAAGAAATCTTATATTAGATTTATCCTCATTTACAAAAACGGTTTTTACATCATCCGGAAGTATCCTATATTTTGCAGTAGGTATCTCATACATTGCCAGAGTAATGTGCTTGTCTGCAAGAAATTTGAAATCATCAGGATTAACACCACCCCATTTCTGCAGCCGTTCCATTTCAATAGAACACTGACTTATTTCAGAAAGACAGGCTTTTTTTGCATCAAAAAGCTCCAGAATCTTATCTGCCAATTCATAAGAGTCAGCAGCCTGTATTTTTTCCTTAGAAGAAAAACCTTTAGGAACCTTTAAGTCTGAAAGCTGCATATAAGCCGATTCTAACTTTGAGTACTCACCCTTTAGGGAGTTAAGTTCCGCTCCCACACCTTGAACATTCTCAAGATGAACGAGACCTGCAGAACGAAGCTTTTTTAGAGCAGCTTTTTTCTCAGCATCCAAAACGACCAGGAAGATTTTTTTCATAGGTACAATCATTCTTCAACCTCCTCCTGCTTTGCTTTTTCAGCGGCTATCTCAAGATTCTTCTTTGAAATCTTTCCTCGGACTACAGCAGCGACCTGTTGATCTCCTAGATAGACTGTTATTCTCTTAATATTTGCCTTTGTATCGGGAATCTTTACCTTCTCGAAAAGATTTACCCTCTGGGTTGTTGTTCGCAACTCCTTTGACAGAAGCCTGACCTGCTCATCAAGAACATCGGCCTCAAGATCATACTCCAATGCTTTTTCCATTCTGTCAGCTGCAAGATCAATCCATAGTGGAGTTGAATACAAATCGTAATCTCCTCTGGAAAAATCTGCACCTTCATAGATGGGTATAGTTACACCGGCTATGTTCCCTACTCCTTTACGGATATTCTTGACTGTAACCATATCAGGTTTGAATGCATCTTCTTCACCGAAAACCGCCAGCCAACGAGAGAATTCCTTTTCCAAAGCTTCTCTTTTTGCCCTGACTTCTTTTGCACGAGCATCAATAGTCCTGATTTCTGTCTGGAGCTGCTGTTTTTTGAGCGTAAGGGTAGGCAAATAGCGCTTATACATCTTCAATGCGTCTTTTTGTGCCTTAAGCTCATTTTTAGTCAGCTTTAATTTTGCCATTCAGATCACTCCCGTTATTCGGAATCTGCGGTTTTAGGCCAATACTGAGCTATAAGCTCAGATTTAATACCTGTCTCTTCTTTTTTGAAACAGGCGGAAAGAATTTTCCAACCCATATCAAGAGCACCTTCGAGAGGAATATTCACAGAAAGATCCATCATCTCTTTCTCAAACATTTCTCCATATTTCAATAGCTTTTCATCCCACTCAGACATCATGAATCCCATGGATTTCTTTTCCAGGGTATCCTTATAGGAAGAATAAAGGCGGATCATACCATCCATAAGAGCGCGATGATCGTTACGTGTCTTACCGTTAACATTCTGCTTAAGACGGGAAAGACTTCCGAAAGGTTCAATACGACCACCTTTTAGATAGAACTGACCTTCTGTGATATATCCTGTATTATCAGGTACAGGATGGGTAACGTCATCACCAGGCATGGTTGTAACAGCCAGAATTGTTACAGACCCCGCATCATCAAAGTCAACTGCTTTCTCATAACGGGCTGCCAGCTGACTGTATAAGTCTCCAGGATAACCACGATTAGAAGGAACCTGCTCCTGTGTTATTGCAATCTCTTTCATTGAATCAGCGAAGTTAGTCATATCCGTAAGAAGGACGAGGACATCTTTTCCCTGAAGAGCGAACTGCTCGGCAACCGCAAGGGACATATCTGGTACTTCAAGACATTCAACGGTTGGATCTGCAGCAGTATGAACAAACATAACCGTACGGCTAAGAGCTCCACCCTCTTCCAAAGTACTCTTGAAATACAGATAGTCATCGTATTTAAGACCCATACCACCAAGGATGATTACGTCGACCTCGGCCTGCATAGCTATACGAGCCAGCAATTGGTTGTAAGGTTCTCCAGAGATAGAGAAGATAGGAAGCTTCTGAGAAACGACCAAGGTGTTGAACATATCGATCATTGGAATACCGGTACGAATCATGCGTTTTGCGACGATACGCTTTGAAGGGTTGACAGATGGACCTCCGATAGCGACAAGGTTATCCTTCAAAGCCGGCCCCTTATCACGGGGATTTCCTGCACCATCAAAAATTCTTCCCATAAGGTCTTCAGAGAAGCTTACCTGCATCTCATGACCTAGGAAACGGATTTTATCTCCTGTTGAAACACCACGACCACCGGCGAAAACCTGTAAAGAAACAAGGTCACCAGCAATACGGTTTACCTCAGCAAGAGATGTACCGAAGGAAGTTTCAATTTCAGCAAGCTCACCGTATTTGACATCATCTGCACGGACTGTGATAACACTACCGTTAATTGACTCAATTTTACTGTAAATCTTCTTCATGATTATTCACCATCCTTAAGCAGAGCAACAGTCTCAGCTGTCAGCTTACCTTCGCAAGAAGAGTAAAGCTTGTTAATATCATCCTCAATTTTCTTGAATTCGTCGCTTTGCCACTCTGTATAGTTCCAGTCCAGGAAAGTCTGTCGGAGTTTGTTGAAGTAATCACGGGCATCATCCTTATTATCAAGGTTAAAGTTTGTTCCCAGTATTTCAACTATTTTTTTGAAAATATAAGCTTGGCGCTCGACAACACAAGAAGAATCAATAGGATCAAAAGAGTTCTGCTGGAAATATACGGCATCAAGGAAGTCACTCTTAAGATATGCGATATAATCCTCCGTACTAGTTCCTTCTTCACCGACAACTTTCATCATCTGGTTTACTTCCGTTCCTCTTGATAAGGCACGGCGGGCAAAGGATACCCAATCTTCACGGATAACACTCTTATATTTAGACCATGAATCCAAAGGATCGATCGCAGGATATTTGCGGGCATCAGAACGTTCTCTTGAAAGTCCATGGAAAGAACCTACAACTTTAAGAGTAGCCTGGGTCACAGGCTCCTCGAAGTTACCACCGGCGGGAGAAACTGTACCACCAATAGTTACGGAACCGATTGAACCATCGTTAAGTTTTACGATACCAGCCCGTTCGTAGAAAGCCGCTATATAGGATTCAAGATATGCGGGGAAGGCTTCTTCTCCAGGAATCTCCTCCAAACGACCGGACATCTCACGAAGAGCCTGTGCCCAACGGGATGTGGAGTCAGCAAGAAGAAGTACGTGAAGTCCCATTTGTCTATAATACTCAGCAAGGGTAACACCTGTATAAACAGATGCTTCACGAGCTGCAACAGGCATTGATGAGGTATTACAGATTATGATTGTTCTTTCCATAAGCGAACGTCCCGTTCTTGGATCTGTAAGCTCCGGGAACTCCTTCAGGATCTCAACGACCTCACCTGCACGCTCACCACAAGCGGCGACAATAACAACATCAACATCCGCATTACGGCTTGTAGTATGCTGCAGAACAGTTTTTCCAGCACCGAAAGGACCAGGAATACAATAAGTTCCACCCTTGGCAACCGGGAAGAAGGTATCTATAAGACGGATTTTCGTAACCATCGTCTCCTCTGGTTTAAGACGTTCTGCGTAACAGTTTACAGCTCTTTTTACAGGCCAACGGAAGCTCATCGTAATATCGATTTCCTTGCCTTTTTCATCAACTATAACTGCTATAGTATCATGAACTCTATAGGAGCCTGCCGGTTTTATAGATTTCACTTTATATGTATCAAGGAAACTGAAAGGTACCATTATTTTATGGATAAATGGACCTTCTGGAACAGATCCGAGAACATCACCGTGTTTTACTGTGGCACCTATCTCCGCTGATGGAGTAAAGTCCCATTTTCTTTCTGTATCAAGAGCATCGAGATAAATACCACGCTCAAGGAAATATCCTGCTTTTTCAGCCAGTTGAGGAAGCGGATTCTGAAGACCGTCAAAAACCTGCCCAAGAAGTCCCGGTCCTAACTCAACAGAAAGAAGGTCACCTGTAAACTCAACTTCATCACCAGTCTGAATGCCTTTGGTCATCTCGAAGACCTGCATCTGAGCTTGTCCTCCACGAATACGTATGACCTCGCTCTTCAGACTTTTTCCGGCCACTTTTACATAGCCTACTTCATTTAGGGCAACATTACCGTCGAAGGCGACACTTATCATGTTACCATTAACAGCAACTACCTTTCCTTTTGTATCTTTCATGTAATTCTCCAAAGAAACCAGCATAAAGACGACTAGGCTGTCCTTACACTGTTCTCCAATATTTTCTCGTAAATTTTCCTGTAAGAGGAAACTCCGGCTTCTTCATTGAATTTCCTGATACGAATCAGAAGCTTCAATTTTAACGCATAGGCAAACACAGCATCTGTCGAAAAGCCATCGGAAGGTCCTAACCGAGACATCATCTCCATACGGGCATTATTCAGAAAAATTTCAGATTCAAGCGGACTATCAAATCCACAAGCAGTTCTGGCAGTCTGCTGAACATCGGCAGGAAATGATAAACTGTCTGTAGAAAAACTTTTGTTCATACGACGTGCACGGATTATAGCAAGAGAAATACGGAGCTGCCTTTCCCAACTGTACCAAGACTCAACGAAGGTTGAACCGATACGAACATTCTCCCGGGGAGGCTCAAGAGAAAGGCTTCTGAGTATTTTCAATGATTTCTTATCCATGAAACGAGAACAAAGATCATAGAAATAATCTTCCGTCACAGGCAGAGGAATTTCGGTATCAGAGGGCAAGGCAGGTAACTGAGCCATCAGATAATACCATCCGCTCACTTTGCAGCCTCTTTCAGTATATTTGCAACAACCGGATTGAGGTATGATGCGAACAGATCAGCTACGGCTTCGCTGGAGAAGTCATAGAAAGCTGACCCGTCTTTTGTTCCGATACGGAAACCTGATGTCAAAGCTGAATCAGACTTTACTTCAAGTCCTTTATCGATCTCGGCCTTAAGAGCAGATTTGAAAGCAGAGGAAAGATCTTCGAGGCTTTTCTCTGGGATAAGGACAGCAAGATCATCAGTTTCGGTCTTTGAAGCCCAGGCTTTTACCGTTTCCGGGATGAGTTTTTTCAAAAGCTCAGCATCGTAAGCTTTTGTAACTTCTGTTTTTATCAAAGAATCCAATTCTGCGACGACCCCGTCACGGAATGAAATAAGAAGATTTCTGCCAGCCTGCCCGATTGCATCGATGCTGGCCTTTTCCATACGTGCAGTTTCAGCTTTAGCGCTATTGATTATACCCGCTGCTTTTTCCTCTGCATCAGCAACGATGGCCGCAGCTTTTTTTTCTGCATCACTCACAATTGCAGCGGCTGCAGATTCTGCCGAAGCAACACCATCTTTTTTGATCTTATCGATCAATTCCTGTAATTGGACGTCCATAGAACCCCTCTAGTATGTATTTTAAGGTCAGAGCAGAAGAATATCTCCGCCTTACTCTTTACCAGCCGAAACTGTGTACAGTAACAGCCTCAAACAGCTCATTCGCATGAAGAATACTCTGCGGGAAATCCGGTTTATTCGGGAAATCAGGATATTGCTGAGTTTCAAGACACAATGCGCTGTGTTTGTTGTATATGTCACCATTTTTGCCACAAACTCCATTTACAGAATTTGCCGCATAAAACTGAACTCCGGGCTGATTAGTTCGAATTGTCATTGTCCTTTCTGTAGCAGGATCCCTTACTGTAGCACAGTTTATCAGTTTCGCACCGTCTTTGTTGAGACAGAAGCAATGATCATAGCCACCGGGGACAGCTCCTATTTCCTTTCCGATTTTTTTAGGTTCTGTGAAATCAAAAGGAGTTCCCTTCACAGACAGGAGCTTTCCTGTTGGAATAAGCTGCTTATCGACCTCAAGATAGGAATCAGCATTAATACACAATTCCTGATCCAACACATCCCCGTTTCCAGCTCCAGATAAATTGAAATAGGAATGATTTGTAAGATTTATAGGTGTATCGGCATCTGTTTTTGCCCGATACCTCATTGTCAGCTCGTTGTTGTCATTCAACAGGTAGAGGACTTCAAGGGAAACTGTTCCAGGGAAGCCCTGCTCTCCATCTGGACTAGTACGTGAGAAACGTACTCCGGAGCCGGACTGGGTCTCGACGATTTCTGCCTTCCATTTCATCCGGTTGTATCCGTGGAAACCACCGTGAAGAGTATTTCCACCGTCATTATCATCAAGACAATATTTTTTTCCGTTTAGAGTGAAGGATGCTCCCCCTATTCTGTTAGCGAAACGTCCTACAAAGACACCAAAAAAGCATGTCCAATTTTTCATATAGCTTTCAATTGACGGAAAACCAAGAACAATATCATCTTTTCTTCCTGATTTAGATGGAAGAATTATACTTGTAATCGTACAACCATAGTCTGTAGCAGAAAAAGACATCTCCCCGTTACTTATCGTAAACAGATGTATCTTTTTGCCATCAGGTAAAACAGCAATCTTTTGCTTCTTTATTTTCATTTTGCCCCCATTCATTTAATCAAAAGAAAATTCGATTTCAATTATATACCATTTTTTTAGTATTGAATACACGCAAAATAAGACAAGAATATGAAAAATAACGTTTTTTTACTATTTTTTTCCTCTTAGGAAGCTCCTTCCGCATTCATTTTCATTCATTCTCATTCCATTCATCCAGCTTCCTATGCAGGGTTTTTCTGCCGATTCCAAGGATGTCTGCTGTTTTTGTCTTGTTTCCCTTATTTACAGCAAGATTTTGAAGTATTATGATTTTTTCAGCCTCATCCATAGTTATGCCTATAGGTACCTGGATTATATCCTCCTGAGAAGACTGACTTATCGTGGGAGGAAGGTCATCAAGGGTTATTATTTTTCCTTCGCACATGACGACGGCGCTTTCTATACAATTCCTAAGCTGCCTTATATTACCAGGCCAGTCATATTTGTAAAGAGCAGACCTTGCCCTGGAATCTATTCCTTCTATTTTTTTACCATTTTCTTCAGAAAACTCTGCAAGAAAAGAATTTACCATCAAGGGAATATCGTCTTTTCTCTCCCGGAGGGGTGGAACATTTATGTGAACGACATTCAACCGGTAGTATAAATCTTCCCGGAACCTGCCTTCGGCAATTTCTTTCTCCAGATCCTTGTTTGTAGCAGCGATAACCCTTACATCAACCTCAATAGTTTCCTCTCCGCCTACCCTTTCGAACTTTCTTTCCTGCAGAACCCTTAGTATTTTTATCTGAACATTCTGATTTATCTCTCCTATCTCATCAAGAAAGATAGTACCTCCATTGGCTAACTCGAAACGTCCTCTTTTTCGCGCAGTGGCTCCGGTAAAGGAACCTTTCTCATGGCCGAACAATTCACTTTCAAGCAGAGATTCAGATAGGGCTGCACAATGAACCTTTATGAAAGGCTTGTCTTTCCTTTGGGAAAGGTTATGTATGGCATTAGTGATGAGTTCTTTTCCCACTCCGCTCTCGCCAGTGATAAGAACAGAAGCTTTTGAGGGAGCCACACGACGTACCATCTGGAAAATTTTCTGCATCTCTGCATTTTTCCCGATTATCGATTCAAAAGATTTCCTGTTCTCAAGTTCTTCCTGGAGCTGCCGGTGTTGCAGGGCTAGAAGCCTGCCTTCCAAGGCTCTCTTTACTATCATCGTCAACTGATCAAGGTTAAGAGGCTTCGTCAGAAAGTCATAAGCTCCGTTTCTCATTGCATCCACAGCTGCATCAATACTGCCATGTCCTGTCAAGACGATTACCGGAACCCCAGGATTCTCAGCGGTGACCTTAGACAGGACCTGCTCTCCTGTAATACCAGGCATCCTTAAATCAGTTATTACAAGGTCTATGTCTCCTTTAGCTATCCTTTCAAGACCAGCTTTGCCATCTTCAGCCATAAAGGCTTTATAACCTTCAAGCTCCATTGCATCGGCAAGACCTTCTCTTATATTTTTCTCATCATCAATAATTAATATATTAAACTGCATTTTCTACCACACTAATAAAACTTCTTAAAGGGATTATTCCAGAAGTAGCTTCTCTTTCTGAGGAACAGGAAGAGAAATCGTAAAAACTGTACCTTCCCCAGGAAAGGATTTTACATCAATATCACCTGAGAATTCCTTGATTATTTTATAGACCATCGTAAGTCCCAGGCCCGTCCCCTTAGCCTTGGTCGTAAAATATGGCTCGAATACCCTGGATACTGTCTCAGAATCCATACCACATCCTGTATCAGCGATAGCGATAACAAATCTTTCACCAGCCATCTTTGTGCTTATGAGCAAATCACCCCCCTCTGTCATAGCAGCAATAGCATTCTGAACAAGATTTATCAAAGCTTGCTTGAAAAGCTTTGGATCAAGAAGGATTTTCGGTGCTTTTTCTGCAAGATGAACTTCAAGTCTTATATTCTTTTTATCAAGCTCCGGTTGAGCAAAGGAAATGAAAGCTTTTATGCGCTCATTCACATCCACAGGCTCCAGAGAAGCAGAAACAGGCCGGACAGCAAAGAGAAAATCTACGATAATCTGATTGAGACGTTCTATTTCCTCGTTGACAACTGAAATATGCTTGTCCATGAAGCCCATGTCCGGAAGAAGACCATCAGTCTTCCGGGCTTTCAGAAGGGCTTTTTGAATAAGTTGTATATGAATACTTATACTACCAAGAGGATTTTTTATCTCATGGGCGACACTTGCAGCAAGATTAGTCAGGCTGGCCAGGCTTTCCATCCGACGAAGAAGTACTTCCTGATTCCTTTTCTCAGTGATATCATCGATTTTTATAATAATACCGGCATATTCTTTTTTTTGTACAAGCAGCTGTATGCTTACATTAATGATTTTTGAACTTCCGGAAGCTGTTGATACAGTAAATTCCTCACTTATATTGCATTTTTGCCGTTCACTGCATGTCCTTAAAAATTCTGCGACATCATCATCGTCAATTATCTTCCAGACAAAATCAGCATTTTCTCCATAACGATAATCAGAACCTCTTATTTTTAACGGAATATATCTCTCTGCCGCCTTATTGACCTGCATCAACTTCCAGTTTTCATCACATATAATCAATCCGGTATTCAGCGATTCCAGGATTGAATACAAAGATTCATTCTCAGCAGACAAGGAATCTACCAATTGGACGACTTGTTCCGTTGGAAGCTTTGAGATCATCTGTGAAACTCTCTTAGTGAATCCTTTCATAAAGAGCCTCCAAAGCAGAAATGACAGTTTGGTTATAAATAGTTATATTATTATATGCAATATTGACAGCTTTCAGGATTTCCTCAGATTTTTCTGTTCTTGATGCAAGCTTATGGACATTTGTATCCTCCCGGAGGAACTGTCCTAAATAATCAAAGATATAAGAGAAAAATAATTTCAAGATAATCCTGGGCTCAAATTTATTCAGGCTCTTAATTAGCTCATCAAGGTTTATTTTTTTTCCTGCCAGGAGGGAATTGCAAAAGGAAATAGAAAATTTTTTGATTTCCCCGGAGGATATTGGAAGAAAATCTGAAAGAAAAGTGCTTACAGAATCATAAATTTTTTCTCCAACATGAAAAACACGGGATATTATCTCCTGCTGTTGAGTTTTGGTCCGTTCTATGAAAGAGTATGTCCTTACTCTTGAAAGAATGGTTGGTATAATAGCAGATTTTTGGGAAGTGGTGAGAATAAACACAGCATCTTCTGGTGGTTCCTCCAAAATCTTTAATATGGCATTCCTTACACTATCCTGCATTTTTTCGGCATTCTCCAAGATAATACATTTTTTGGAATCGGGAACAGTCATCCTGGCCCATGCCGCAGCTTTTCTGATTTGATTCACAGGGATTGTATCGTACATCAAATCAGATTCTAGTGCTGAACATTGTTTTATAATTGAATCCGTCGTTTTTTTCAGCTTTTCATATTCCATGAGCTCTTTCTGAGGGTCAATCTCCTCAAGCAGCTCTTCAATAGCAGCAAGATAAGGTGCAACCTTTCCAGCTTTGTCATCATCTTCCCAAAGAACCGGTGAGAAACGAAGCGTGAGCTTTCTGACACTTCTTATAAAAAGATAGATGGCGGCTTTTTCCCAGGAAGCAGAGGAAGCGGCGGCAGACAGAAGTGTATTCGCAGAAGCCTTTATTTCAGGGGTGCAGTCTCCTGGTCCGGCAATTATTACATCAGGAGTATTCAATGCTTTATGATGCAGGCAAGAGGAGCAAGTACAAAGCCAATGCCCTTTTTTCTCACCTTTTCCATGGCATGATAAAACCCTTGCAAGCTCCAGAGCACAAGTAAGCTTACCTGAAGAATCAGGCCCAGAGAAAAGGATAGCATTGGGTAACGTAGCGTTGGAAATGTCATTTATCAGCATACCAGAGGCAGGCTGATAAAGCACATTATCAAACATTTGAGACCATTCCTCGTATTTCGTTCATAGGTGCAGAAAGAATACCTTTCAAATATTTATGGAAAAAACTTTTCTCTAGGACATCAGATACATCAAACCAGGGTTGCATATAAAGAATTACAAGAACTACAGAAACTATCACTATGCCTTCAGCAATCCCGACAAAAACTCCCAAGGAATGATCCAAACCTGACATTATTTCACCAGAAAAAGCCTTTTTAACAATAACCTGAATAAGCCGCATAATAATATAAACAGCTATAAAAATTACTATAAAAGAAAGAATCTGAGAGAGGATTTCTATTTTAACACCACGTCTCATGTAGATATCAAGCTTAGGATAAAAAACAGCTGCAAGGAATATTCCCAAAAAGAAAGCGGCTTTGCTGAAAAATTCATGGACAAAGCCCTTAACCGCAGCATTTATAATAGTAAATATCAAAATCACAAGAAAAACGATATCAATATAAGCAAGTTCCATATAAACTCCAATAAAAAGACAAATACAGCCTTTTTCAATTAAGTATAGACATCAAAAAGAATGTCATAAAAAGCAAGCTCGCAAAGCGAACTTTTTTTCGATTAAAAGTTATTCTACATTAATTTTATGATAATATTATGATATTGGAATACGAATATGCATAAATCATACCTCATCAATAAATTTTTCATGTATCTCACGATAAATTAGATCCGCAATGCGTATAGCAGGTTCAGAACCTTCTGACATTTTCTTTATATTCGAGGAAAGCTTTTCTCTGACAGTACTGTCCTTCATCTCAGAAAGAATTTTCCTAAGATTATCCTTGTTTACAGCATCTCCTACAAGTACTTTTGCAGCTCCCTGAGATTCAAAAAAATATGCGTTTTCCACCTGATCACCTCTTGTACCGTTACCCGAAAGAGGAATAAGCACGAGAGGCCTGCCTGTTACGGAGCATTCCCATAAGAAATTCGAACCGGCTCTCGACAAAACTATATCCGCGGCTGCCATGACATCCGGCATTTCTTTATAAATAAAGGGATATGGATGGTAATTCTTGAAAGATTCAGACAGAGTTAGGAAACGTTCATAATCACTTTTACCAGTCTGGTGGATAACTGTGAAATTCTCGCTTAGCCAATCTATATTATCATGAATCAAATTATTAATCTGCAAGGCACCCAGGCTTCCTCCCAAAATTAAAAGAAGCGGTTTCTCATCAGAATTCTCTTTATCAAGTCCTAGGAATTCTCTTCCTCTCTTTCTATCCGAAGAATAGAAAACAGGCCTGACAGGATTACCTGTAACAATAGTTTTCTTGATTTTATCTTCAGAAAAGAAGTTTTTCGTTTTATCGAAAGAAACAAGTATTTTTGATGCGCATCTGGAATTAAGCCTCGTTGCAAGTCCTGGAGAAAAATCACATTCATGGGTGAATACAGGAATTCTTAAAATTTTGGAAGCAAAACAAGGAGGAACACTTACAAAACCTCCCTTTGAGAAAAGAAGAGCAGGTTTTAATCTTAGAAGAATAAAAAAAGATGAGAGAAAGCCTGCCAATATCTTGAAAAAATCAAAGAAATTTTTTATTGAAAAATAACGCCGCAATTTACCACATGATATGCCAATGAATTCATCGACACTACCATCTTTTTCTACGATATCTTTATCAAGTCCATTTCTGGATCCAATCCACAAGATATGATATCGTTCTTTTGAAATACCTTGGGTCTCCAATTTCTTTTTAAGTTCAGAAACTACGGCAAGTCCAGGATATATATGGCCGCCAGTTCCCCCACCCACAAAAACTATATTTATCATTTCACATACTCTTTATATAGTTTTACCAATTCATTTTTCTTAAATAATTGAGCATAATCAAGAGCAGACATTCCCATCCTATCTTTATATTCAGGATCAGCCCCATTTTTTACCAGAAGCTCGCATATCAGCGGATTAGAGGCTCCTGTAGCAACAATAATAGCCGTTTGGCCATCATTTGCAATATAATTCAAATTCGCACCTTTTTCCACAAGGAGCTTTACGATATCAAGGCTGGATTTCCAGACGGCATCCATAACAGCAGAATACCCCCTGTCCTTTGAGATGGAATTAATGTCTGCCCCAAGAGACAAAAGCCATTCTATCATTTTTTTCCGACCGCTTCTCGCAGCTATACAAATCATCGGTGTACCTGCAGAATCACGGCAATTTACATCCATTCCAGCTTCTACGAACAATTCACATATTTTTTCATTTGCTTTCGCAATATGAAAAGAAAAGCTATCAGGTGTAAAAGGAATTCCATCATCGAACAGTTTTCGATGGGCGTATTTTTTTGACTCTTCTTTCAAGTACTCTGGATAATTGTTTTTAAGCTTTGAAACTAATTTTGCGATCGTTTCGAATGAAGTAAAATCTTCCATAACACAGGGATTCACTGCTTTTATTTTTTTGGGAACAAAAGCAGGTATGTTCCTACCAGAGAGAAAACCAACAGCGTATATTAAATACATATTGTTTTTAAAGGATTTTTCATCTTCAGTAATTAAAATACAATGAGTAGTTTTTATAAGGAGCCTGCATAAAACTTCCATTCTATCACAAGAATCATCCGAAACATTAAAAATAACAGGCTTAACATCATTCTTCTCAAGAAATTTCGTTACGGGAAAAATATTCTCTGAATCTTTTATGTCAGTAAGTATCATCCAATCCATGAAGTACAGTATATTCCAACATAAACACACTAACAAGTAATTTTTTATAAAAAAAAGGATTTTACAGTCTATATTAATTTGTATTCAGCAAAAAAAACGACACTCAAATGAGTGTCGTTCTGCCGCCGAACAGAATCGAACTGTTGACACAAGGATTTTCAGTCCTTTGCTCTACCGACTGAGCTACAGCGGCTTGACGGTGATTAATATACATATTTGTTCTTTTTTTGTCAACAGACTTTTCTAAAATAATTATTTTTTTTGTACTGTTTTTCATTCATATATGTGTTATAATCATTAAAGGATATGTTAATATCATTGCAGACATTGTATAAGATAGTCTGAAATAACCGGTATACCCAATGCCGGAAAACTACACCTTTACGGAGGTTCTGACATGAAAAGAACAATAGCAGTTATCCTTATTTTTACCATAATGTTAACAGCTGTAAACGCAGTGACACAATCAGAACTTGACTCAAGTCTTAGAACTTTTGCAGAACAAGTTGCTGATTTTGTTCCAAGATCTTCTGCCGGTACAAATTTTTGGGCAGATGCACACATTGGAAATCTCTTTCCACTGAATGGGTTACCCCATTTAGGAGCAGGTCTTTCAGTAAGCGGCTCTCTGATACCTACAGCTTTCATGAAAACTTTTTCACAAGCCTTCTCCGACCCAGTGAACACATGGGAATCCTTCCCTCTTCCAGCTATGTCATTTGATGCCCGTGTCGGAGGAATTATACTTCCCTTTGATATCGGCGCACATGTGATGGTTCTCGATGACTTTGAAGATGAACTTTTAGGTGTAAGTGTAACTATAGATACTTGTTTAGAAGCTGGTGCTGATCTCCGTTTCGCCATACTCCAGGAAGGTGTTGTTTTACCAGCCCTCTCCATTGGGGTCGGATACACTTATTCGAAAGGAGACTTCTCCTTCACATCAAAGTCAATCACGGACGTTAGTAATATTCTTTCTTCAAGCCAAGCTTCCGTCACTACTTATATCGAATATGAAACTACCATATATACTGCTACAGCACAGCTCTCAAAGAAAATACTCCTTCTGACTCCATTCGTAGGTGCAAGGGCAATTGCTCAGGACGGAACCTACAGATACGGTGGAGGTTATCAGAATATAGAGGGGAATAGAAACAACCTGAGTTTGTCTACAATCACCAAAACATTCTCCTTTGATGACTTGCAAGACAGCTTGAGTAAGTTAAAATACAATGTATTCGCCGGTGTAGGTTTAGATTTCTTAATTATCCAGACTACAGTGGGTGCAAGTTATGACTTTACAGACGAATCTTGGTCCGGCTCAGTAAGTCTTCACGTAAAAATATAAACACACAATATAAAGCAAGAAAAATGCTCTTCGTAAGAAGAGCATTTTTTTTACCCATACATATCTATTATCATTCTGATTTCTGTAAGGGAAACGGAAAGCTTTTCCGCGATATGTTCTGGATCAAGCCCCAGCTTCCATAGCTCAACAACTTTTTCCTTGATAGGTTTGTTGTTTGCCACAAGACTGTCTGAAGCTCTTATTTTCAAGCTTTCTTCTTCTGTTTTTATTTCATGAGTAGCAGATGAGGATACAGTATTATCGATATAACGGGAAACAACATTTTCCATTGAATAAACTGGTGACTGAAAATACATATCCGGGGAATTCTTTGTTTGCTCAATTGTTTTCAAAGCTTCCTCTTCTTTCTTTTGTCTTTTCTCTTCTCTTTTTGCTGTTTTTATACGGCGGTCCGCAGAATCGATAAGTTCTTTTAATGCATTCATTTTATCTTCAATCAAAGATAAATCCCTGTCTGTTTCCCGGCTTATCTCTATTAAAAGCTTATCAACTTCCTGTCGTATATTCTCAAGTATCTGTTGTGAAGAAAATTTTTTCCTGAAATAAAAGAACAAGAAAAGCCATAATAATATATTCACAAAACAAGAGATAACGACTAAAATTTCTTCCATATTCTTTTCTTAATTATTCCAAAACAAGATGACTTTATCCCTGAACATCTACGATACGTCCTAATCTATGATCTTTTATAGATTCCGTTTTCTGCTCTAACGGTGAAGTAGATTCATCTGTTGTATCCTTCTCCTTATGTTCTGAAGAATTATCATTATTTTGATTTTTTTTCTGCTGGTTTTTTATACGGACGGTCTCACTTTCATCCTGCGCAGCCTCTTTTACCATTTTTTCTTTTTCTATCAACTGACGGCTATAATTTTCCTGCTGTACAGAATTCCTAAGCTGAAGCCCCTGCTGTTGAAAAGCTACATTTTTTGAGACATTCTCGAGCTGAGTATACAATGTCTGCAAATCTATTGGATGTAAAGCCATATTACACTCTCCTTACATGACACTGCCGAATTATAAAATCAGCTGCGCTAAAATATTAATACAAAAAAAACATCAACCAGCATAACCATCTGGGGTGCGTTTCAAATCTTCCGCAGTAGGTGGTTCATACTTTCCATGACGAACAAAGCCATTCTCAAGATAGAATGTAACGGCTTTTGTATCGTTTCTGATTTCTTCTTTTACATCCCGGATGTAAATCTTGACTCCGGCATAAACAGTTCCTGAAGCAGAGACTTTGCCGATAATTTTCAATTCCCTCAAGTGCTGCTGAATCTGTTGTATTTCTTCTGTCATTACCTCAGATTCATTCTCTATTTCATTTTTACGTATAATTGAATTCTTAAGATTCTCTTCTTTTTCATGGGGCAAAGTTTTTCTTACCTTCTTGATATTCTCAAGCGTCTGAATATTTAAATCAAGTTCATCAAGCTCTCTTGTCAAGGAATCCTGCTTAGAGAGTAACTCATCCAGTCTCAATTTTGCCCTAGGATCAAAGCCGACCTCAAGAACAGTCTCACTACCTCCACCATTACTACCTATAGTCTTCGTGTAGATTTCTTCTGTAGCAAATAAGTGACCACCAATAATTGAAGCTCTTTTTCCTTGCAATATAATTTTTTTATTACAGGTTACGTTGGAATTAATAATACCGTCAGTAACAATGACATATTCTTCCACATCAACTTTCGTATTCTGAATGAACTTCGCCCATAAGGATTTACCAGCCCGAACGTAACCTTCATCACGTCCCATTACACCGAGAGAAACTATAACATCACCATCAGCTTCTATGATGCTTTTACCGACAGTTCCATATACTTCAATATTACCAGAAGCCTTGACTTCGAAACCATCCTCCACATTCCCTTTAACGATTACAGTTCCAAGGAATTTAATATTGCCTGTCTTCAAAGATACGCCGTCGACTTCCATAATAGGTTCAACATGTATTTTATCACCTATCAAAAGGACCTGACCATTTGTCTGAGCGATGATAGTCCTGCCATCACTGTCAACAGCGACATTTTTTCCTAGGGGCATCGGTATGTCTTTACCATTCTTTGCTTCCAGATATCGCCCGAATATGGTTTTGCCAGATTTTCCCCGCTCTGCCAGCATTTTCTGAGCCAAGGGTTGTCCCTCAACAACATTTTGGATAAGGTTTAACTCTTTGAAATTGACCTGTCCGTTAGCAGCTTCATTCAATTTTAACTTAGAACGGTCTGTCTCAAAATTGTAGGCTATATATGCATCACGACCATCCACCGGCATAATTGCCTCTGCGACGACACAAGGAACGCCATAAATAGGCATATCAACGAATTCTTCGATTTTCTTTTTACTGATACCAGCCACAATTCCCTGTGTCTGCAATACACGCTCTATCTGTTCTGATGATATTTCAGCTCCACCAATAGCAGGAGACGTAACATTTATGGAGGCTTTCATCTCATCATTGGAAATTTCCACAGAAAGAAGTGCATCTGCTGCAGGATTATGCTGATATTGACCGACAGGAACATATTTACCATCAGTTCCATTCTTTACAAGCTGTTTTACTAAATCTTCCTCAATAAAAACTGTATCAGAGCGTCTCAACCTACCGACGACTTCTGAAAGTTGTACAGGAACTCCTTTCCCTACAGGAAGAATTACTTTTAGATTAATCTGAGCAGAGAAATAATGGACATAGAAAACTCCGTCTTTATCCACAGGAACATTCTCTTCCTCAATTGCTTCTCCATCAGAACTGCTCATGTTGTTTTTTATGCTGACTTTCTTTGCTTCTTCGGGATTCTGATATGCACGGATGAACCAGGGCTTCTTCATAATTCCAAAAACACCTGAAAAACCGGCTTCAAGAACTTCGTACTCAAGATGAACAACCCTGCAATTCAACTGAAGAGCCGCATCTGCAAGAGCTTCTTCAAGAGTATCCGCACGCACTTCAACAAAATGAAGTTTTTTATCTTCTTCAAGAGTTTTCCCAAGGTCAGTACGGATTGTTTCAAGCGTGACCATAACTCATCCTAACTTTTTATATGATACCCTTTCGGATATTCGTCAATTTAGCCCTAAGACGAAGATTTGCTTTTGTATGCAATTGAGATATACGGGATTCACTGACATTAAGAACCTGACCAATTTCCTTAAAAGTCAAATCTTCGTGATAATACAAGACCAAAACCATCTTTTCTTTCTCAGGAAGCTCATTTATCGCATTGATTATGACTCGCCGAACCTCTTCCCTCTCAACTATAACATCAGGATTCAAAGATGATGGAGATTCTATACTATCTCCGATTGAAACCTTATCAGAATCATCACCTGAATACCAAACATCATTCAAAGAAAGAACACTTGTTCCTGAAACCTTCATAACAGTCTGTTGAAGCTCAGGTACACTGATACCTAATTCCTCCGCTATCTCTTCATCCGTTGCCGTTCTACCGAGTCTTGATTCAATACGGACTATCGCATCCTCAATTTCCCTGGATTTTTGACGTATGGAACGTGGAACCCAATCGAGCTGTCGTAATTCGTCAAGAATCGCACCTCTGATTCGAGTAACAGCGTAAGTTTTGAATTTTACATTTTTCTCGGGATCATATTTATTGATTGCGTCTAGAAGACCGAACTGACCGAATCCTACAAGATCATCAAATTCTACACTACCTGGCATCCCAACGGATACTTTTCCCGCGACATATTTTACGAGAGGCATATACTGACGTATAAAAGCATCCCTTAGCTGAGGATTCTTTTTTTTCTTGTATTCAAGCCAAAGTTCTTCTTCTGTTTTTTGTTCAAAAGGGGAAGCTGCCATTTTCAACCTTCACGTTTCAATAATGTTCTTATCGCATCTGCAATTAAAGACGTATCATTTCCTGCAGAAATCTCGGAGCCTTCAGAACCATTCGGGGTTCCTTCGGAAGCAAAAACACTGTCTTCAATAATGGATGAATCTGACTCAAGAGAATCAGAAACCATACTCTCTATGTCTGGAAGCTCGGATAATGAATCCAATTCTTCAGAAACAGATGTTTTCTCAGACATATCATTTTTTGAATCCGTAGAATCTGCTTTCCCCGTAACAGGAATGCTTTTCTGTGCAAGAGGAGTAGGAACGAAAGCTTCGACCTTTGGTTCTACACCTCTTTTCTCAACTACCAATGACTCTCCACCAGCTGAAGTATTAACCTCAGTTTTTGCAGAATCAAAGACAGCAGCCGGTTTCTCCTTTACAGGATCAGTTTTCAAAGTTTCCGGAGATTCTTTCAAGGTCTGCCTGTAAGGAAACGCATTAGAAGCAGGAACATGCGTTTGCGAAACATAAAAATCGGGGGAATTTTCTGTATCCGGAAGAGGCTCCTCCTCAACACGGATATCAACAATGTTACCAGGTGTTGAAGAAGCTTTAGCAGTTAACGTTTCTGCGGTATTCTCTGATAAAAATTTACGAAACACAAAAGAAACAAGTGCCGCTGTACCACCCGAAACTAACGCAGAAACAACCGCTCGAAGGAAGACGTAGCCGAAGCTAACATCACCTGTTAGTCCCAGAACAAAAGACAGCAGAAACCCGAAAACAGCTAATATGCCGATGAATTTCAGGTTAATCATGCAAATCCCCCACTAATCAGCTTAAGCCAAAAATAGCATAAGGTCAATCACTTTTTCCCTATTATTTTCCTTAAAAAAGCAGAAAATCCGCCAGAAGGCTTAACTGATGTTTTGTCAATTCGGCCCACGATATGCTTAATGCACACAGCTGCCTTTGAAGAAGGCTGAGAAATCATAAAAGGTTTCTGCCTTAAAACAGATGAAGTTACCACCGAATCATCATATATAAACCCAAGATACTCCACAGGGGCATTAAGGAATTGTGCGACGATGGTAATTATTCGTTCAGCGATCCTTTTACCTTCATCTGCAGAATGAACCTTATTAACAATAAGCTTCATAACAATCTGTGAATTGGAAAATTCTGTCGCAATTATCTTAATTAAACCATATGCATCTGTAATGGCTGTCGGCTCAGGTGTTGTCACTACATAGGCCTCATCAGCGGCTTCTATAAAACGAAGCACGTTCTCAGAGACTCCAGCACCTGTATCAATTATAATAATATCAAAACTTGAAAGAGTTGTGAATTCGTCAGCAAAAAAATCACGCTGCTCATTATTCAGATTCGCGATTGTCGAGAAACCATTGGCCCCGGCTATTATCTGTATGCCCAGCTCTGTATTCAAGATTATATCTTTCATTTTCTTCTTTTTGTTCAAGACATCCAGAAGATTCGCTTTGGGAGTAATACCAAGCAGAACATTTACGTTTGCCATACCTAAATCACCATCTATAAGCACGACTTTTTTCCCGGTCTGGGCAAATGCTATGGCAAGGTTTACAGAAATATTAGATTTACCAACTCCACCCTTTCCGCTGGTAACAGCAATAACACGCGTCTTATGTGTCTGGGAAGGAACAGTATTTGTATTTTTCCCTTCTTTCCCAAGCATAGCTCTTAATTCAGATGCCTGATCTTCCATCATCTTCTCCATCAGTATCAGTTACAGAAAATTTCTCTTCAATATGCTCTCTGTCAATTTTAAAACCTTTAAGATGCATAAGTAATTTAACAACAGTCGCCTTCTCAATATCCCGAGGTACTTTCTGTCCTGTCGTGATAAATGCCACTGACTTGTTTTTCTCATCCAGAACACTTAACAGGTTTCCAATACAATCAGTCTCATCCAACTTAGTTATTATGACAGATTCGTAGCCGAATATTTCATACTGCTTCATTATTTCTTTCAAATCACTGGCCTTTGTCGATGCCATGACTGTCAGGAATACCTCAGAACCAGTTCCTCTCATATCCAGGACTTTTTTCATACGTCCGATACTTTCATAATCCTTTGGACTATAACCGATTGTGTCTATAATAATAACATCGGTTTTTGTATCGATTCTTGATATTTTTTCTTCAAGTTCACCTGCAATTTCTACAGTATCGACAGGAACTTCCATGATATTTCCATAGGTCTCGATCTGCTGTCTTGCCGCAATTCTAAAAGTATCGATCGTGATCATATGAACATTCATAGGTCTTTGGACCAAACCATTATTTGCAGGACACGTACTATAGGTGGCAGCGATTTTTGCGACTGTGGTAGTCTTTCCGACACCTGTAGGACCAACCAGAATCATCACATGGGGTCTTGTCTTCAGTTCAGGAATTACAGTATGTACCGACTCTCCGATCCAATCCACTACAGAAGTCTGAACCTCATCAAAATCCTCCAAAGCCTCAAGAGAATACTCTTTTTTTATTCTATCAAGAATACCTCTGACAAAATGAGGGGAAAACTCGTTTTCCTCAAGAATATCACGGATTTTTATGATAGTCTCATGTTCTTCTTCTACTCCATGCTTCACATCCTTAAGTTCATCCCGAAGATTTTTCATTTCCTCAAGGATAATCTGAAACTGGGAATTTGAAGAAGGCTTATTCTCTTGCAGGATTTTTTTCTTAGCGCTCTCAAAATCCTCCGGAAGCACATTTTTCTTAACAGCCTGACGAGATGATACTGCAGAATAATCTCCGTTGAAAACGACATAAGTAGCCTGGACCGCATTGTGGTTAAACAAGCCTAAAATACCGCCCTTCTTTACTGTTTTCCAATTGATTATTCTATACTGATTTCCATACAGTTGTCTCAACTTAGCAATACAACCATCCCGAGAATCTGCAATTACTGTCTGAAAATTATTAGAATTATTAGTCTCCAACTTTTATTTCTCCTAACCTTTCGACATGAATATCCGGTGCAATTTCAGAAGCAGAAATAACGACTAGACTTGGTATTTCCCTTTCTGTGCTTTTTTTGACAAGCAGACGAGCTTCTGACGGACACATAATCACCGGCATAAAACCTTTTTCCCTGATAGAAGCAATCGTCCCTGACAAAGATGCAATCCAAGAGCGGTGCAATGCAGGCTCAAGGGCCGCCATAGGTCCGTTCGTAGTCTCAACACGACTTTCTACAAGTTTGTTCAAGAAACCGACATCAACAGTGAGGACCTTAAGAGTATGGACATCGTTGTTGTCCGTCTCAGCATATTGAAGACATATCTGGCGTCCCAAGGCTTCCCTGACCCTCTCTACAAGGATATCGGTCTTCTTCGTCACATTACCATAATCAGCCATTGTCTCCAGAATTACGACCATATTCCGTACAGAGACCTGTTCATTAAGAAGACCTTGCATAACCTTCTGTATCTCTCCAAGAGTAAACAGCTTGGTAACCTCTTCGGTGACAGCCGGATAGTCTTTCTTAAGGGCATCGATAATCGATTGTACTTCCTGTCTGCCAAGGATCTCAGAGGCGTGACGTTTTATCAATTCAGTCAGGTGGGTAGCTATTATTGTCGGAGGGTCAACGACAGCATAGCCGGCTCTCTCAGCTTCCTCACGGCGTTTTTCAGGCACCCAGATAGCAGGCAAGCCAAAAGCAGGATCTCTTGTAGGATCCCCCTGTATCTCCTTTATCACACCGCCAGCATTCATACACATATAGCAACCCATGCGTATTTTACCTCGTCCGACTTCAACACCTTTAATCTTAAAACTATATTCGCTGGGATCAAGGCTTATATTATCAATAATACGGATACTAGGCACCACAAGTCCCAAGTCCAGCGCAGCTTCCCGCCGCATCCTCATCACTCGCTCCAGCAGCTCCGCTCCCTTATCTTTATCCACCAGCGGGATAAGCACATATCCCAGCTCCAAGGAAAGCGGATCCAAAGGGGCTATAGGGCTCATATTCGTAGAAGACGGTGCTTGAGAAGTGCTTCCACCAGCTGCTTTCTGGCCAGATTTTTCAGCGGCAACCGCAACAGCAGCTTTCTTATTGAGTCTTCCCAGTCTCCATCCGACATAAAACAGTGCAACACCAAGCGGAATAAGTATGTACCAGGGGAAACCAGGTAATATACCGATAAGGAACATAACAGCACCACCAACATAGTATATGAGCGATGACTGGGAAAACTGCTTTTTTATATCGGAACCAAGAGTCGCCCCCTGCTCCGATGCAGAACGGGTGACTATAAGACCTGTCGCAAAGGATATAAGCAAAGAAGGAAGCTGAGAAAGAAGGCCGTCACCGATTGTTAGAGAAGTATATATCCCAACTGCGCTGGCGAAATCCTCATTTCCAAAGCCAACACCGATTATTAGACCTGCAACGACATTCAGAATGGTTATGAAGATTCCGACCTTTACGTTTCCAGAGACGAATTTAGAGGCACCATCCATATTACCATAAAAATCCGCTTCCCTCTGTATGTCGTTTTTTTTGACTTTCAATTCATCTTCTGTTATTACTCCAGAATTATACTCCTGCTCTGCCGCCATCTGTTTTTGTGGCATAGCATCCAAAGTAAAGCGCGCTGCGACCTCTGCGACCCTTGTAGCACCTTTCGTAATGACGAAAGTCTGGACAGCTATAATAATGATGAATATGACCAGGCCTACTACCAAGCCTTTCGTATCATTGGAACCCACGACGAAATTCGAAAAGGCTTTTACCATTTTTCCATTGAATTGGGTTCCGTTCGATAGTATAAGGCGGGTCGAGGATACATTCAAGCCAAGACCAAAAACAGTAGAAATAAGCAGAACAGTCGGGAATGAGGAAAAATCAATGGCTCGAGATGAGAATATAACAAGAAGCAGAATAAGCACAGAACTGAGAACATTCAATGCCATCAATGCATCCAATAATGGTGTCGGCAACGGTATGATTATCATAGCTATAACAACTACGACAGCTGCTGCCATAAAAACATCAGTAAAATTTCTTTGAGACTTGCCAGCCATCAGATCCCCACCCATTTTAAGTTGACTGTCTATTTCTTACCTTTTATCTTGTATACACGCATTAGAATAATACTTAATGCCTTATAATACTGTTCTGGTATTATATCACCAATTTCAACTTCCGCATAGAGTGCTCTCGCCAAAGGTTTATTCTCGACTATTTCTACATCATTTTCCCTGGCAATCTGCTTTATACGCTGGGCAACAGAATCCACACCTTTTGCAGTGACCATGGGCGCTTGCATTGTTTCTCTTTCATACAAAAGAGCCACAGCATAATGCGTAGGGTTTGTAATGACGACATCAGCCTTGGCGACATTTTCTCTCATATTGCGGCTCATCATCTCTCTTATATATTGTTTCAGACGTCCCTTAACGAAAGGATCGCCCTCGAGCTCTTTGTATTCTTCTTTTACTTCCTGCTTCGTCATCTTCATTGATTCCATGAATTGATGCCGTTGAACAAAATAATCGGGAACCGCTACCACAAGAAAAATAATAGCCGCGACTAACAGAAGTTTTATAACCATCCCTGCCAAATAAACCATACCATTCCACAAGTTCACATTCATCATGGAAAGCAATGTGGGAAGGTCATTTTTTATGATTATCCATGCAGAGATAAATACGGCAGCAACCTTTAACAAAGATTTCACCACATTAAAGATTCCTTCCATGGAAAAAAGAGTTTTTTTGAAATATTCCCCGAATTTTGGAATAAGCTTGTTAAATTTCGGAGTAATAGTTTTTGTGGTGAAAATAAAGCCTTTATTCTGAATGATATTACCAGCCAAGGCCGCCACGAGTGCAGTGGCAGCAAGAGGAACAATGGATTTCAAGAAAAACTGGAGGAACACTTTTCCTACGGCAGGATCCAACAAATCTATTTTTGTACAATTAGAAAGATAAAAGACAATAACTTCGATGCACCCGGAAAAAATCCAGGAACCAAGGGCAACAAGACTCAGAACGACAAGCAGCATTACCAAAGCACCTGTTACTTCCTGACTTTTAGGAATACGTCCCTCTTCCCGGGCTTTGCGGAGTTTATGTTCGGAAGGTTGTTCTGTGCGGTCCTCTTCTTCGGCCGAAGCAAACCATTGAAGATCTATCATGAGCTGCCCGCCATGAATACGGTAAATAAAGTACCAAGCTTTTCGAAAGCCCTCTCAAAGAGAGAAGCGAAAAAACTTGTCATTACAGGTAAAAGCTGGGTAAGCAAGAAAAAAGAGACCAGAATCGTTATGGGAAGACCTTCCGACAGAAGATTCATCTGAGGAGCAGCCTTAGAAAGAATACCCATACTTGTGGTAACAAGAAACAAGGATGCTATCATAGGAAGCGAAATCATCATGGCATCTAAAAAGAGGTCCGTAAGGCCTTTCAAGAGGAAAGACAAAAACTTATCACGTCCAGAAACAAGAGCAAAAGCATTAAGAGCAGAAAAGCTTTTTGTTATTCCAGTCACAAAGAGAGTCTGGAAGCCCTTTACCTGAAGGAACACAAGCATGGCTATCAAATTAAGGTACTGTCCCATAAGAGGATTCTCCACCTGAGACAAAGCATCATAGGACTCCGCCGCGCTGAATCCCATCTGAAGTGAGAAAAACTGTCCGGCAGAGCTGAATGCTCCATAAATCATCGTTATATAAAAGCCTGTTATAACACCAATTAAAGCTTCCCCTAAGAGAAGAAATATATAGGAAATATTGCTGTAATCAACAGTCCATCCATAGGAAACCACAGAAGGTAAGACAAGATATGCCGCAAAGCCTGCCAAAGCGACTTTCGCAACACCAGGAACAGCAGACGAAGACAGAAGAGGCGTGGTACGGATCATTGCATAGCATCTTATAGCGACAAGAAGAAATATAGGGGCTGCCGTTACGATTCTATCCAGCATCTATCCACCACCTGTCACCTTGCGACACGGGGAATCATTTCAAATATACTTATAGTATATTGTTCGATAGAAGTCAGTATCCATACTCCTAAAAGAACCAGAACACCAAGTATGGCAAAGAGCTTAGGTACAAAAGTCAATGTCTGTTCCTGTATAGAAGTCGTCGCTTGGAAAATAGCTACGATCAAGCCGACTATAAGAGCGGCACCCAAAACGGGAGCTGTTACTTTAAGTATTTCAAAAACACCCTGTTGTATAAGGTTAGCCAAATCACTTATGCTCATTTTCTCCTCCAATTTTTAATTTCATGGAATTATGGAACTGAAAAGCTGTTGAGTAAGAAGACCCCAACCATCTACAAGAACAAAAACCATTAGTTTAAAGGGCATCGAAATTTGTACAGGAGGAAGCATGATCATACCCATCGACATAAGAATACTCGCAACAACCATATCGATTATTATAAAAGGAAGGTATAGTAGTATTCCTATTTTGAACGCAACAGTCAGTTCATGAAGAATATATGCAGGAACAAGGACATAAGTAGGAACATCAGCTAATGTAGCAGGACGTCCTAACCCTCCCATTGACATAAAAAGCTCGATATAATCGGTATCATTTGACATCTGTTTATACATGAAGATTCTTAAAGGAGCCTCGGCATTTGCATAGGCTTCTTCAAGGCCGATCACACCATCTGCCATGGGCTTGAAAGAATTATCGTACATAGATGTGAATGTGGGCCACATTATGAAAAGCGTCATAAAAAAAGCTATACCATTCAAGACCGCAGTAGGAGGAACCTGCTGCAAAGAAAGAGCACGTTTTATAAAATCAAGAACTATGGAAAAACGAAGGAAACAAGTAACAAGAATAAGGATACTTGGCGCCAAACTCAAAACAGTCAGTAAAAGCATGAGCTGAATCGAAAAGGCAACCTCTTGGTTGGTATCAGGATTCCGGATAGAAAGATCTATCAATGGTATATCTATATCATTGACTGTACTTGTCATTGATGTCGTACCTGATGTACTACCCTCAGGAAAAGATTCCTGCGCAGGAAGAAAACTCGAAGCAAGGCATATTATTAGTGAAATTGCAAAAAATCTTTTTTTCGCTCCTGACATCACCGTTTTCCTTCTCCATTACTGAATTCTTCTCTTTTTGATTTAAGGAAACGTTCCGTCCGTTTAGCGGAGCCTGTAAGGGATGAAAGCAAAGATGCAAAATCCGCCGGCTTTTTACCGGAAGAAACAGGAGCATTCAAATTCATGGCATCTACTAATTCTTTGTCTTGTATTTCAGTTATGAGATTGATTGAAGAATCAGATACACCCAAAAGATATGCTTTATCCTGCAAGGTTACGATTTGAACTGTTTTTCCCGGTGCCAGTGTTATTGAAGCCGTCTTCTTTAAATAAGGATCGTTCTCAGCACCAGGACGAAGACTTCTTTTAAGGAACCAAACTATAGCATATATACATGCAATAACGATGACAAGGACAAGAATCATACGGATGAACAGCCATATGGTGTCTCCCGAGCTTCCTGTCTGAGTATTCTCATTATCTGAGACTGAAAGATCATCAGTTTCCTGATTGTCAGTGTTGAAGGTGTAATCTGTTTCTTTTAGTCTTAAATTCTCTACACTGTTTTCTGTCTGCACATCTTGTGAAAAAACAAAAGCAAACGCAAGGAAAAAAACTATAACCGCAATGGTTTTCTTTTTGAAAAAAATCGTATCTGCCCCCACCCTTAATAAACTTAACTAATGTAAATCAGCAACACGCTCCATAGGAGAAAGAATCTCAGTAACACGAACGCCGAAGTTTTCATCGATAACAACAACCTCGCCACGGGCTATCTGCTTGTGATTAACAAGGATATCAACAGGCTCACCAGCAAGCTTATCAAGCTCTATGATAGTACCTTCTCCCATACCAAGAATATCCTTTATGAGTTTTTTCGTACGTCCGAGCTCAACAGTGATCTCCATGTATACGTCCATGATAAGACCGATGTTCTGTTGTTCTGTACTACCTATACCTGTCTGCAGATTGGGGAAAGAAAGCTGCTGAACATTGGGTATATTCTGAGGCATGCCATTCATACCTCCCATGTTCATACCGCCTCCCATGCCGCCAAAGCTCATGCCACCGGCACCGGCATTCATGCCACCCATGTTCATAGCGCCCATGTTCATGCCACCGGCACCAGCGTTCATGCCACCCATGTTCATAGTGCCCATATTCATGCCACCGGCACCAGCGTTCATGCCCATGTTCATACCGCCCATAGCAGAACTGCCGCCTACCATAGCCTGCATTTCCTCCGCGGAAAGACCACCTGTCGAAGTATCTTGGCCTCCGCCCAGGGCACTTACTATTCCGTTGGCTACATCAGCAGCAAATATCTCCCATAAAGAGAAGGCCCCGCCATCCACACTTACAGGATAAGTAGCTAGAGCGAATTTAGAGGCCTGGAAACGCACCATTGCCTTAGGAACATGTGTCGCTTCCGCCGGCTTAGAAGCAAGACCATTAAGCTTACCTGTCTGAGAAAGCTTCGTATTTTCTGAACCGGTATGCTGAGAAACGACTTCAGACACGACAGAAAGTGCCATCTCATCAAGCTCAGGGTTTTCTTCCTTATTGATTAAACCTGTAAGCTTCGTAGCAAACTCTGGTGCAAGTATAAATACATGATCTCCGTTCAGGGCTGTCGTAAAGTCATTCATAACAGAAACTACCATTTCCGGAACTTTACGGAGGACACCATCCCTATCCACTGCCTCTACAGTAGGTTTTCCAACTTCGAAAACACTACCTGTCATTGTATCAAGACTGCTTTTCAAAGTTTCTGCCGTTTCCGCCAGAAAACCAGCAAGAGTCTCCGTATCAATATTTACAGAGGTATTTGATGAAGACACGCTACCGGAGGAACCTAATCCGCCCATATCAACGCCAGCCAACAGAGCATCTATTTCATCCTGAGAAATGGTACCATCACTCATACGATTCTTCTCCTTCTACAGACAATTCTTCAAAATTTGCTGAATCATTCTCTGGTATTATTTTATCTACAATCTGTACTGCCATCCTTTTACCGATAACACCGGGTTGACAGTAGAACTTTTTCTGATTTCCAACACTCAGAGTGAGAGGATCATCGACCCTCACATTGGAAAGTCTTATTATATCACCAGTCCGCAAGGCCAAGACATCACGAATCGGAAGATTTATCGATCCTATCTCAGCGACCACATCCATATCAACGCTGGACAGCTTTTCTTTTAAAACACCAAGATATTGTGTTGTGGAGCTTCTTCTAACAGAAGAAAACCAGAATTGCGTCGATAGCTTTGAAATAATCGGCTCAATAGTGAGATAAGGAATACAGAAGTTCATCATTCCTTCCTCATCACTTACCTTGGTTTCCAATGTAACAAGAACGACCATTTCATTAGGTGGAACGATCTGGGCGAACTGAGGGTTAGTCTCTATCTGTCCTAATCTTGGTCTAAGATCAATTACCTGAGTCCAAGATTCACGCATGTTAGCGAGAATACGGACAATAATACCTTCCATTACAGATTGCTCAATATCCGTAAGATCCCTTGATACCTTCGTACCTTGGCCGGTACCTCCGAAAAGGCGATCAATCATTGAGAAGGTAATAGCCGGATCAATTTCCAATATAGCATTACCCTTTAGAGGATCCATATTTATAACAGCAAGAGTTGTCGGAGTCGGAATAGATCTGATGAATTCCTCATAGGTCAACTGATCCACGGAAGCTACTTGAACATGAACGAGACTACGTAACTGAGCTGACAAGCTAGTAGTTGTAAGACGTGCGAAAGTTTCATGCATCATCTGCACTGTACGTATTTGTTCTTTCGAGAACTTGTCCGGACGTTTGAAATCATATATTTTTATTTTTCTGGTGTCTTTGACCTGTCTGAAATCTTCAGTATCCGACTCTCCTGAGCCGAAAGCTAACAATAGTTGGTCAATTTCATCCTGTGAAAGAACTTCGTTCATGAACAGCCCTTTACTCTACTACATTTAGCTGCAAAAACAGCACGTCACGTATCTTAGAGTTCTGTAATATATCATCATTTATGGAATTCCGAATTTCCATACTTAATTTTTTCTCGTTCTGTACACCTTTCAACTGTGATTTAGACTTAGATGAAAAATATTGTCTGAGGAAATTCTTTATCTCAATCTGGCGTTTGGTTATTTCCGTAGAAGCAGTTTTGTCATCAGTCTTATACCCAAGAACAACCTCAACTATTACACTGGCAGGAGGATTATCAACTGTAGATGTTGATATCGATCCGATAGACTGATACCAGTCCAGGCTCTCTGTTTTTCCAGTGTATTGTGACGTAGCCGGAACAACAGACACCGTCCCGCTGCCGTTTTTATTCATGATGTTCATGGTAATGATAACAACGACAACTATAAGGATAATAGCTCCGACACCAATGGCTACCCATTTGAGCAAAGAAGGAAGGAAGCCTCCGGCCCCTCCTCTTTTTTTGGTTTTTCCACCATCATCTTCAAGGTTATCATCAAGTCCTAAATCTTCATCATCAGCCATAAAAACCTACCTAAACTTTTATTTCACTACTGTTTTTAACTTGCACAAGGCAAAAAAGCAACAGAGTTTACAAACTGATGCGGATTTTATTATTCCACCCGCATATATAATATCATTAAAAATGTCCCTCGTCTAGGATTATTATATCCACTCGACGATTATAAGCCTGCCCCTCTTCTGTCTCATCAGAAAACTTCGGTTGATTATCCGCATAACCCGCCACAGAGAAACGGGATTCATCGGCACCGAAATTGGACAAATAATGCAGGACATTTATTGCCCTTGCTGTGGACAGCTCCCAATTACTCAAGTAATTTCCTTGGTATTCGTAAGGATCAGTATGTCCTTCTATTCTAAATTTACGGATATTTCCATCGGAATCCTTAAGCAATTCATCAGAATTAAAGAAGAGAGCAAGATTCTGAAGGGTTTCTCTCGTCTCTTCGATATTAAGCTCAGCACTGCCTTTCTTGAAAAAGGAATCGGATGCCAAGGTTATTACAAGGCCCCTTTCATCACTTGTTATAGTAATTTTATTTGTGTGGATATCAGGTGCGAAAAGACTCACTGCTCTTTTTTCGGAAAGACCAAGAGATCGTCCTTTTTCAAGAGCAGGAAGATTGCTGATAGTATTTCCAAGATCTGAAAGCCTTCCTGTCGCAAGTGACTGACCTCCGGCAGTAGGGTCACCCTGTATAGCGGCTGTCAGTGCCGCCATCTGTATAGCATCGGTCTCTGACGGGTCATAAAGCATGACGAAGAAGCAAAGCATGAGGGTGATCATGTCACCATATGTATCCATCCACGCCTTGGAAGGCTTAGGCGGTTCTTTTTTCTCTTTTGCCATATAAAACTAGTCCTTAAGAACGTCTGCTTCTATTGCCTTACGGGATGCAGGATCAAGATAAGTAAGCAGCTTCATAGCAAGGATACGAGGGTTATCACCAGCCTGAATTGAAAGAACTCCCTCTATAATCATTTCTTTTACCTGAACCTCAGCATTGTGCTGATCAAGGAGCTTCTGACCGAACGGGCCGATAAGCCAGTTGGCAAGCATAGAACCATAAAGGGTCGTAACAAGAGCAACAGCCATGTTAGGACCAAGGGATGATTTATCCTCCAGGTTATTCAACATACCAATAAGACCAAGAACGGTACCCATCATACCAAAACCAGGTCCATAACCAGCCCAGTTGTTTATAACGGTGATCATACCCATATGCCTGGCCTCAAGCTGATCAAGCTCACTCTCCATTATAGAGCGGATAACAGCACCATCAGTTCCATCGACCACAAGACGGAGACCACTTTTCATGAAAGGATCATCCAAATCCTCAAGACCTTCCTCAAGAGCAAGTATTCCCTCACGGCGGGCTTTCTCAGAAAGAGCGACCATATTCTGCACAAGAGTTTTCTCACCGAAATCCCTTACTTTAAAAGCCTTGCCCATTACACCGAATACACCAAGCGTTTTTTTCAAGGGTCCACAAATGAACAGTGCGAAAAAAGAACCTCCGATAGTCATGAAAACTGACGGAAGGTCAAGGATATCACCCATACTACCGCCAGAAGTGAGAACTGACATGACAATACAGACCGCACCACCAACAAGACCAAGAATTGTCGCTAAATCCATCTATCTCCTCCCAGACGCATCAATGCTCATTACCAACGAGACCAATTTTTTTTCTGTATTCGATTATACGGGAAAGAACTTCTTCCGGAGAATCCTTGACGACAAGCTTTTTTCCAGAAAGCATAAGGAGAGTTACATCAGGATTAAGCTCCATGGTCTCAATCTGATGTGGATTTATCCAATACTTTTCTCCATTCAGCTTTGTTACTTGAATCATTTTTCCCGCCCAAAAAAACGAATCTCTTTTTATATATTATATACACATCATGGAATATAATACACCCGTTTCCACTCTTTTATTATCGGAATGGAAAAAAAATTATTGAGGATGTATATATACTATT
>JAILBN010000121.1 GCA_024680915.1 Treponemataceae bacterium
GGCTCCTTTTGATCATCACCATGCCACAAATTACGGCTATGTAGATTTTGAGCAGAGAGATTTTTACGGCCAGCGTGAAATGACTGCCGAAGAATACGTTGCCTTTAGCGGAACCCATTGCGACCACATGGTAATTCCAGAACCTTATAAGAGCAAGTTCTTTGACGGCTAAAAAATGCGGTACTTGCTCATGGAAACAAAATCGTCTTTAAGGATACCTATACCATGTATCTGGTTAGAAAGCCGTGAGCTGAAAGAAAATCAGAAATAAAAAACTTCTTCAAATTTTTTGTCCAGAGCAATACAGATAGTAAATGCCAGCTTTGCCGTAGGACAAAATTGAAGAGTCTCTATTGAGCTGATTGTATTTCTGGAAACGCCCACCATTTGTGCAAGCTCAGTCTGGGAAAGCTTTTTTTCGGAACGGATTTCTTTTAAGCGATTTTTCAGGACCAGACTTTCGTTCATAAAGCTGCTCCAGCACTTCCATTAAGCTTTCCTGTAATTTGCAATAGGAAGAAAACCAAAAGAAGGACAAAAATGGCAAGGTAAGAGATTGCCACAAAAAGCTCATGAAGTTTTTTCAGCTTAAAGAATTTAACAAAGAAGGCTACAGAAAGCATTCCAAAAAATACAAGCCAGCACTGGACGCTTATTTTCTTCGTGAAAATCCAATTTAAAAGTGAAATCAAAAGACAAAAGGCAAAGGACGAAAAATAGGCGATTCTTGCCGAGCTTTTCTGAACTTCTAAATCTTCAATATCCTTTCCGCCGTTATCCTTCCGGCTTTTTTCTAAGATTTCTTCTTTTGTCATTTTACATTTTCCCCTTATTCATTCTATATTTTAAGACACCGCTTTTACAAGTGCTTACACATTCGCCGCAAAGAATACATTCTGCAGATTTAATTTCTCCTTCCTTTAGGAGCTCTGTGATTTTTAGGCTCATGGGACAGACTTTCTCGCATTTTTTACAGGACAGGCATTTTTCTTTATCTGTCTTAATTTTCAGCTGTGGTAGGTGCAGGACTCTTCCAAGCTTATAGCCAAAAATCATAAAAGGTGCCATCCAGCAGATGTAGTGACAATTGGCTCTCTTTCCGTGAAGCAAAGCCGGAATCAAAAAGAGAATCACAATTCCATAATAAATTACATAACCGTAAATATCCGAAATTGAGATTCCATGCTCGGTCATAAAAAAGGGTTGAATCGTGTAATCCCCTTTTCCCAGAAGATGACAGACAATTATGCCGCTTATCCAGATTAACCAGATTCCGTATTTCAAGTAATTCCTCCAGCCCTGCTTCGGCTTTTTATCCTGGAAGGAAGCAAAGCATTCTCCCATAGCCCCGGTTGGACAAAGAAAAGCGCACCAGAGGCGGCCGAAAAAGATTCCCAATAGAAACATCAGGGAGAAAACAATAAAGCTTCCATTGATGATGTGCTGCCAGGCCGACATGATAATCAGATAGGGCGAGAAATAGTAAATTGTGATTGGAAAAAGAAGCGTCAGATGCCATAAAAGCGGTGAACGCACAATATGGCTACACACCTGAATTCCTCTCTATCGGCAAACAGGTGGGAGCTGTTATCGCCTCTGTTGATAAAGTAACACAAAACAAGGATTTGTCAAGTCATAAAAGCTCCTAAAAATAATATGCTAATAAAAGTTTCGTGACAAGTAAACTTGGCACAAGCCTGATAATATAACTGCAAAGTATACTTGTCAATATGTACCAAGTATATTTGGCAATACCATGTAAAAAAAGACGGATTAAAGCATAACAAAGCTGCCCAGGGTGGATATTCCTTTGGAATATGGTGATAATAGGATAAAAGAGACAGCCTTCATTACTCCGGGTGTAATCCTATGGCAAAAACATTGTAGGGATTGTTACAAGCGGGGAGCTTATGGCTATTAAAAGGCATGAATACATGTGACAGAAGGAGAAGAAGGAAAGAATGGAATACGACTGCGGATTTACCAAAGACAAAAAATGGTTCCGATACCGTGCTGCGGCAATCATCGTGGAGGAAGGATGCGCCCTCTTCGCTGGAAATGAGAAGGACGATTACTATTACTCCATCGGGGGCGGAGTCCATATGGGCGAAAGGGCGGAGGATGCCATAAAAAGAGAAGTCCTGGAAGAGACAGGCATCCCCTATGAGATAGACCACCTGGCTGTTATTCACGAAAACTTTTTTGACGAGAACAAAGGAACCTTGAAAGGATTGGATTGCCACGAGGTAGCTTTTTATTTTGTGATGAAACCCAGAGGGACGAAGGAATTGAAGAGCAACAGCTATACACAGGGGGTAAGAGAAAGCATGCATTGGATACCCATAGCAGAAATCGACAAATACAAGGCTTTTCCCACTTTCCTCAAAGACTTCTTGACTTCCGAGCATAAGGGCGTAGAACATATAATCACAGATGAGAGACAAGCTCTTTGACGGCTTAAAATGAAGTCCTTTCCCATGGGAGCAAAATCATCTTCATAGTGAAGCTTGGCTGATATATCTCTCCATCTAATATTGACACAGTGTCAATATAGCTATATTATCGATATTATATTATTGACACAGTGTCATTTTTTTTGCTAAGTAGAACGAGACCGAACGCTTGTGCAGTCTCGACTACACATGAGGATCTTATGCCAAGAGTAAATGAAGAATACTTAGAAAATAAGCGCAAAGAAATAATTGATGCAGCTTACAGGGTCTGCACAAAGAAACCGATTACTTCTGTGGTTATGAAAGATATTATTGCAGAAACAGGTTTTTCGCATGGCCTAATCTATAAATACTACAGGGATCTTGACGATCTGCTGCGAGACCTGGTTATAAGAATCAATCAGCAGAATAAAATTGATGACAAGCTGGATGCAATAATAAATAAAGCTAACACAAACAAGTGGAAATCTACAATCCAGCAAATCTGTGATATGCTTTCGGAGCAGATGCTTGAAACCGGCACAGATATCATCAAGATTTCTCTCTACAGTGATATGCTTGCCCTGAGTGAACCGGAGAGAGTCAGCCGAATTGCAAAAAAAATCGACAAGGACGCGCAAAGTCCCCTTTTCTATCTTGTAAAGGTTTTAGAGGAATATCTGGAAAAAATCATCAGGGAAAAATCCCTAAAGCCTGTAAAAACGGTGGACGAAATAATTCAATTTATAATCATAAGCTATCACGGCATCCAGACTGGCTATGCACTTTCAGCTTCCTATGATGCCCAGCATCTTAAAGACAAATATCAACCAAAGCAAATGTTTTCCTGTCTTGCTCAGTCAATAATTTCAATGCTTGGAGGTAAATAGATGCTATTCCACACTTTTGGAGATAATTCAAAAAAGACAGTTCTTTTAATTCATGGAGCCCTTACTCCCTGGCAGATTTGGGATAATGCTATTGAAACTTTTTCAAAGGACTATTTTGTCATTGTCCCTGAGCTCGATGCCCATACAGAAGACAAAGCTACAAGCTTTCAGTCGGTGGAAGAGGAAGCAAGAGAAATAATAGATTACATCCTCAAAACTAGAGCAGGAAAAAGCTTTTTAATCTGCGGTTTATCTATGGGAGGGCGGATTGCAGCAGTTATTGCGAATATGCAGAAGCTTGAAATTGAAAATCTGATTTTGGACGGGGCTCCCCTACTTCCTCTTCCAAAGCTGATGATAAAGATAATGACCAGAAATTACCTTGCAATAATCAGGGAATCTAAAAAAAGAGAAAGAAAGGTTTTAGAAAACTTTAAAAAGAACTTTCTGCCTGAAAAATATTTAGAAGCTTTTTTAAGGCTTGCTGATAATATGGGTGAGGCTTCCATCAAAAATATGGTTTCCAGTGTGTTCAGTAAATTTGATTATAAAAAATATGATTCCAGCTGCCGGATTCTTTTTATGCATGGGAGCAAAGGTAATGAAGCCCTTGCAAAAAAATCAGCAGCCAAAATGAAAAAAATAAATCCACAAACTGAAATCAAATGTTTTAAAGGATATTCACACGCCCAGCTTGCCTGCTTTGAGGCAGAAAAATGGACGAGAGAGGTAGACGAATGGTTATGAGGATAAACGGACATGTACAGCTAGAAGATACAGAAATGTATTATGTTGCCTTTGGGCAGGGACAGAAAAAGCTTGTCATTTTACCCGGCTTGTCGGATGGTCTTACCACTGTGAAGGGAAAAGCCTTCCTGCTTTCAGGTCCCTACAAAAGATTCCTGAAGGATTATACAGTCTTTATGTTCAGCAGGAAGAATAAAATGCCCGAGGGCTACACCATACGGCAGATGGCTCAGGATCAGGTAAAGGCCATGAAGCTTCTGGGAATAGAAAAAGCCTGTATTTTAGGAGTGTCCCAAGGCGGCATGATATCCCAGTATATAGCCATAGACTTTCCTGAAGTGGTGGAAAAGCTTGTCCTGACAGTGACCGTCCCCTATGCCAATGATATCGTAACCAAGGCTGTAAGCAGCTGGATAGAGATGGCGGAGAAAGGCGACCATCTATCTTTGATGGTGGATACGGCTGAGAAAATGTACTCCCAGGCTTACCTGGAAAAGAAGAGGAAGCTTTTTCCCCTTATTGCAAGATTTACAAAGCCGAAAAGCTATGAACGCTTTCTAAGGAACGCCAAGGCAATACTGCAATTCGATGCCCGACAGGAGCTCTGCAAAATCACCTGCCCGACCCTGATAGTAGCGGGAGATGACGACAATACCGTGGGAAACGACTCTCCTTACCAGCTGAAGGAAGGAATCAAAAAGAGCCAGCTTTTCATATACAAGGGGCTGGGACATGCCGCCTTCGAGGAGGGAAAGGGCTTCTACGACATGCTCTATGACTTTTGCGAAAAGCCTCTTTCTATATGACGGTCCTGTTCCTTATGGTCATCTCTCCTGCCACGTTTATTGAATAGTAATCCCTGACCTCAGAGATATCATCCGTCATGCCCAGAATCCACATAAGCTTGGTGAGAGCGGCCTCCCCCGTCATATCATGTGCCTCAAGAGCACCAATCCCCAGGGCCTTTCTGCCTGTCTCATAGACATCCATCTTGGTGCCCTCATACCTGCACTGAGTCCCCACCACGACCACAAGGCCTTCCTTTATGAGCTTCTCCAGGGTCCCGATGAAATCATGCTTCAAAAAGGGCATACCGCCTATTCCATATGCTTCTATGTAAAGCCCCTTATAGCCCTGGTCTGCTATGGACTCTATCATGCTCCTGTGAATGCCTGGGAACATCTTTATCATGCAGACCTTGTCGGAAAAGCTCTTGGAAAGCTTGAAAATCCCTGTCCTCTCCGGCACCACGGAACTATCTATCTTCATTCCCAGGGAACTTATGGTGGCTATGTTGGGATAATTTATACTCTCAAAGGCATCAAAGCTGAGGGAGCGGACCTTAGAAGCCCTGCAGCCCAGCATTACCTTTCTGTTGAAGGCCACAAAGACTCCCGGAATACGGCTGGCGGCCATATGGATAGAGCAACGGCAGTTCTCCATGGCATCCGCCACCGGGTTGGTGATTGACAGCTGAGAGCCCGTAATCACCACCGGAATACCGATGTTCCTCAGCATAAATGAAAGCATGGAGGAGGTATAGGCCAAGGTGTCGGTACCGTGGATGACAACAATTCCGTCGTAGTTATTACGGCTGTCGCTGATACGCTGAGCGAGCAGGCTCCAATCCTCAGGAAAGATATTGGCACTGTCCAGGGAACAGAAATCCTCTATCTCTATGTCTATGTCACCTGAAACCATTCTAAGCTCTTTCTGCATATCATGGATTGAAAGACCAGGGATAAGGCCGTTTTCCTTCATCACCGCTGAAAGTGTTCCACCTGTATTTATTATCAGTATTTTTTTACTCATGTTCCTTACCTCCCCTGCAAGGCTGACAAAAAATATTTTCTATAATTCCCTTTCGTAGCATAGAAAATCTTGATCAAACATACGGCATTCCCCCGCCACGCGAAAACCGAAGACCGCATAACAACGTATTGCTTTTGTATTATACTTGTTCACCAAGATGTGGATGCCCTTATAGCCCCGCCTTTTCAATTCATCCATTCCGAATTGAAGCATTATCCGTCCGAAACCTTTATTCTGCTCTGAAGGGAGAACCGCGATCCTGGCAAGCTCGCCTTCCGGTGCAAGCTTTTCATCCCAGCAGGCAAGCCCATTAACCTCCTCATCCTCATCAAGTGATACAGCAGCCTTTATCTTTCCCTCTTTTTTCAAAAGAAAAAGCGCATCTCTTGAAAGATCAAAGTCTATCGTTTTTTCAGATGGATAATCCTCATCCCACGGACAAAAATCCTGTCCCAGCTGAGCTTTATACAGGGATAAAATCTCTTCTCTATCAGCTTCGGTTGCCATTACGATTTCATATTCTTTATCCATTTTTCTAACCTTTTTTATTCCCCCATATTGTCATAATATCATAAAGACCTTTTCTCTATGAATAACCTTTATGCCTTCTGCCCGATTTTCAGGAAGATTTTTTATAAGATTTGTGTGTACAAATTACGCACATAGCATTATATTAGAAGAGGAGGCAATATTATGGCAGTAGCGTTAAAAGACGAAAGAATCGACTTCCGTGCAAATTCAACTCAAAAGACACTTCTTGAACGTGCAGCTGAACTTAAACACGTTTCACTTTCTTCATACGTCCTTACATCATCTCTAAAACAAGCTCAAATAGACCTGGCAGAGAATGAAGCTATTATACTTTCAAATCGAGACAGAGACCTTGTCATGGCCGCTTTGGAAAATCCTCCAGAGCCAAATGAAGCGCTAAAAGGTTTGTTCAAATGAGTTTTAAACTAGTTTCAATTAAAGATGTTCAAGTAAAATTAAAACTAAAACAGTTTGATTGTGGAAAAGAAGTCTTAAATGAATTTATTACTCGCTATGCATTAAAAAATGATATCTTAGGAATCGGAAAAACCTTTCTTGCATTTAATGAAAATGAAAACCTTGTGGGATATTTCACTCTTGCAACTGCACAACTTCTTTTTGAGGACATTCCTGATGAATACAGAGCTAAATTACCAAGATATCCTATTCCAGCTATACGTATTGCCCGGCTTGCAGTAGGTAAGGAATTACAAGGAAAAGGAATTGGCAAATGGCTGCTTAAACAAGCTTTTATAAAAGTAATTCAAGTGTCCGAAATTGCCGGATTATATTTTATAACTGTTGATGCGAAAGAAAATTCAAAAAGTTTTTATGAGCATTACGGATTTATTAAGCTTAATGACAAAGAGCTTTCTTACTTTTTACCAGTGGACACAGTAAGGAAAGCCATGGAAGGTTAAACTAACTTACTTCATTAATCACATGCTGACTTCTAAAACCAGACACAAGCTTAAATAAAATAATTCAAGTATTAATATTTTCTCTATTGACATACTCCACAAGTGGAATTATACTCAAAATATAAATATTCAACAAGTGGAATAAGGAGATAAAAAGAATGCTCAAGCATGGAATCTTAGGCTTGCTCAACTACGGCAATATGACAGGCTACGATATCAAAACTGTCTTCAACGATTCCCTCAGGCATTTCTGGCAGGCACAGACCAGCCAGATTTACAGGGAGCTGCGGGTACTGGAAAAGAATGGCTGGATAAAGGCTACCCACGTGGAGCAGGAAAGCAGACCTGACAAAAATATTCTCTCCATAACAGAAGAAGGAAAAAAGGAGCTGATGCGCTGGCTGGAAGAGGACTCGGCGGCAAGCCCCATAAGGAATCCCATGCTGATGAAAACCTTTTTCAGAGGGGAATGCAGCAGAGAGGAGAACATCCAATACTTCCAAAAGCTCCAGGAAAAGGAGACGGTTTTTCCCGAAGGCAGTGAAAACACTGATAGAAAAAGGCAGGAATACGGAAATAATATAGATAATCCCGTAAGAGCCTTGTACTGGAAGTTCACCAGCGATTTCGGCCTGATGTACGACAAAATGCTCCGCGAATGGTGCATGCATTGTATTAAAGAACTGGAGGTTTTAAAAAATGAAAATATTACTGATTAACGGTAGTCCAAAAGGAAAGACAAGCAATTCCCTCAGGCTGGCATACAGCTTTATAGAGGGTGTCCGCCAGGAAGCAGAGAAAAAAGAGGAAGTCACTCTGGATGAGCTTCATGTAGCCTCATTAAGGATAGGAGCCTGCCGTGGCTGCTTCGTATGCTGGAAAAACACTCCGGGAGTATGCTGTATGAGGGATGACATGCAGATGGTCATAGAAAAAGAGCTTCAGGCAGATCTCATAGTATGGAGCTTCCCCCTCTACTATTTCAATGTTCCGGGAATGCTCAAGAACCTTATAGACCGTCAGCTTCCCATGAATCTTCCTTTCATGAGCGAGAACACCAGCGGCTACGGCAGCGGAAGCCACGAATCAAGATACGAAATGAAGGGAAAAAGGCATGTTCTCATATCCACCTGCGGTTTTTATTCCGCGGCAGGCAATTACGACAGCGTAAGACAGATGTTCAACCATTTTCTGGGTAAGGATAACTATGCCTCTATATTCTGCGGACAGGGAGAATTGTTCAAGATAAAAGAGCTTTCCGCAAAAACCGATGAATATCTGGGCTTCGTCCGCACAGCTGGACAGGAATTCGCCAGGGGCAAAATCTCTGAGGAAAGCCAGGAAAAGCTCCAACGTCTTCTTTTCCCAAAAGAGACCTTCGAGAAAATGGCGGATGCCAGCTGGGGAATAAACAAGAGCACAGGAGAGAAAAAGACCCAGGACCTGATTTTCACAGAGCAGATGGCTCTTCTGTATAACAAAGACTCCTATGACGGTAAAGACCGGGTTTTGGAGATGCACTACACTGACCTTAACACCAGCTACCAGATCCTCCTGGGGAAGGATGGCAGCAAGGTCTATACAGACGGAAGCCTTACAGCTACCACCAGGATAGATACTCCCTTTGAGGTTTGGGCGGCCATATCCAAGGGAGAGCTTGACGGCTCAGAGGCCTTGGGAAAGCAGATGTACTCCGTAAACGGTGACTTCTCCCTGATGATGAACTGGGACAAATTCTTCGGAGCCTCCACATCAGCCCAGGCTGACTCAAAGGGAAGCAGCACTGCCCAGTCCTCAACAGAAGAGAGCGGCGGCAAAAATGCCTTGAGAAGACCCTCCATGACCACCATGCTCATTCCCTGGATTACCTTCTGGGTAGCCGTTGCCATAAATCCAGTGATAGGTGCTATAATATCACTGGGAGTCTGCGCCCTTATCCCCCTCATCATGGGAAAACACCGCTTCGTAATCTGGGACAAGCTTTCCCTGGCTCTTGTAGCAGGCCTTTCCGCAGCCGCAAACATCACGGGCAAGGGAGACCTGGTAACAAACGCCGGTTATATAGTTTTCGGACTTTTGTGGCTTATATCCTGCTTGGTTAAGGAACCCCTCTGCGCCACCTACGTGAAGTATGATTACAAGGGCGACTATGCAATGAAGAACCCCCTCTTCATGAAGACCAACTATATCATAGCAGGCTGCTGGGGCTGCTTATATATTCTGACCGCTGTATGGACCTACTTCCTCCGGGCAGCAGGCTTGGGCAACTGGCTTTTCATCATAAACAACGCGGTGCCGATCCTCATGGGAGCCTTTACAGTATGGTTCGTGAAATGGTATCCGGCAAAGCTTGCAAGAGGAAAAAAGCACTAAGGGCTTACGAAGGGCTGAAGAAATTGCCGGCGAATCCGCCTGAGAAAGGCAGCAGGCTTACGCTGCTTAAGACGCTTACCGGCGAATCCACCTGAGGAAAAATATGAGAAAAGAGGTATGGGTATGAACGAGAACATCGTAAAAAGAAACGAGCTTCTGGCCACAAAGGTCATAAAGGGACTTGAGGCCAGGAACATGAGCGGCTATTATGCTGCCACAAGGGAGGAAGCCCTGAAGCAGGCCCTGGAGCTTATCCCGGAGGGCAGCTCCGTCACCATGGGAGGTGCCATGAGCGCCCATGAGATAGGCCTTCCAGACTTCCTCAAGAAAGGAAACTACAAATTCATCGACAGGGATGCCTACCAGGATAAAAGGGCAGCCATGCTGGCAGCCTACGACGCGGATTTTTTTCTTTCCAGCACGAATGCCATGACAGAGGACGGCATCCTTATAAACGTTGACGGGAACTCCAACAGAGTATCGGCTATTGCCCAGGGGCCCAAGAAGGTCCTTTTCATCGTGGGCATGAACAAAATTTGTGCCGATGTGGACAGCGCCATGAAAAGAGCAAGGAATGTGGCCGCCCCCATAAATGCCCAGAGATTCGGTCTCTCCACACCATGCTCAAAAACGGGCTCCTGTATGGACTGCAAATCCCCTGACACAATCTGCTGCCAGATTCTTATAACAAGGTTCTCCAGACACAAAGACAGGATCCATGTAATACTGGTGAATGACAACCTGGGCTTCTAAAAGGGAGTCAGTCAAAGAGCACAGGAAAGCAAATCCTGAAATCAGCTCTTGTGACGGGTTTTGTAAAACAGGCGGCCTGCAAGCACCAGGCCCCGGAAGCAAAGCTCAATGGCCATGGCCATCCAGATTCCTTCCAGAGCAAAATGTCCCACCAGCAAAAGGGAAAGTCCCAGCCTAACAATCCATAGGCTGATCAGATTCAAAATACTGGGAATCAAGGTATCCTTCTGACCACGCAAGGCACCACTGGCTACAATGGAGGCTCCGTACAAGGGCTCAGCAAAAAGCTCAATCCTCAGAACCTTAACCGCAAGAGCCTGAATCTCAGGCACGGGCGTCAAAAGCTTGAAGACAAGGGGACAAAGGAAATACATCACAAGTCCTGTCAAAAGCATGATAAGACTGCCGGCAAAAACCGTAATCCAAGAAAAGCTGCTGGCCAAATCCTGGCGGCGGGCACCGTAGCTCTGCCCTACCAAGGTAGTCGCCGCCTCAGAAAGCCCGTAGCCCGGCATATAGCAAAGAGCCTCCGCCGTCACCGCGAAGGAATTGGCGGAAAGAGCCACTGCCCCCAAGGGAGCTATGATTCTTGTGATCGCGACCAGAGCTCCGGTGAAGGCAACCTTCTCCACTGCTATTGGAGCCGCAAGCCTGAAAGCCTCCCGATTGACATTATGGGAGAAAAGCCTTTCCCCCTCACCTGGCCGGCGGCCTCTAGTTATTCCCAGGTATTCAGATTTATGCACCGTAAAATAGACCATAAAGACAGAGACAAAGACAGCACTGGCCGTGGTACCTAAGGCCGCTCCCAGGACTCCCAAGCCCATCAGCTTGATAAAAATGACATTGAAGGCTGCATCCAGAATGCACAAAAGAGAATTCAAAATGCTGGGAACCTTCATATTCCCGCTGCACTGAAGCATTCCTCCCATAAGGTAAATCATCTGGAAAAAGGGAGTGGAAAGAGCGTAAACGAAAAAGTAGATGGAGGCATCCTTTTTGATTACCTCCTCAGCTCCAAGCAGGGTAGGCAGAAGCCCGCTCAAAGCCAGAGCAGCTGCCGTCAAAAGCAGTGAAAATATAAGGCAGGAGACCGTGGCTTTCACAAGAATCCCCTTGGCCCTCTTCTGGTTTCCAGCCCCGACGGCATTGGCCACCTGCACTGTGTAACCGATGGAAAGGGCACTGGAAAGAGAGCCTATCACCCAGGTAGAAGACGCCACAAGTCCTATTGCCGCAGAGGCGTTGGCCCCAAGGCCGCCCACCATAGCCGCATCGATATACTGCATCAGAATCGAGGAAATCTGGGCAAGCATTCCGGGAAGGCTCAAGCTCCAGACAAAGCCCAGCTTCTGCCGCCTTGTGGGGTTAGGATTCGTAATAAGCAATTTGGACAGGTCAAAGTTCGTCGCCATGGCATACTAATATAAAATAAAAATCGAACTTTGAGAACAGAAGAATAATCTACTATATTGTGCTACACTCTTATCATGAAGATTCTAGTGATAAACAAGTTGCTTGAAAAAAAGCATATAGACCTTATAAAGACTAAGGCGGAGGAGCTGGGAGCGACTGTCGCCTTCTACGGCACCCAGGAGGATATTCCCCGGAGTGACTATGATGCGGATATCATCTACGGCTTTGCCCCTTCCATTGTCAGGACAAGCAAGCATCTGAAATGGATCTGCGTTCCCTGGGCCGGGGTGGACTCCCTTATGGTGCCGGGCTGCTTCGCCAACGAAGACTGCCTCATAACCAACGCCGCGGGAGCTTACGGAGTCTCCATAGCCGAGCACATGATAGCAGTCTCTATCCTCCTTCTGCGGCGTCTAAATGAGTTTCTGGACGAGACCCGCAAGGGCCTCTGGCTTTCACCCCGCCCGCAAAAATCCTTGAAGGATTGCCGAATAACAGTGCTGGGAACCGGGGATATCGGCACCACCTTCGCGAAGAGGGCGCGGGCTTTTGAGCCGGCTTGTCTAATAGGAGTCAACCGCAGCGGAAAAAGCCTGGAAAGGGTCTATGACAAGGTTCTTCCTGTAAGTGACCTGGACTCGGTACTGCCTCAGACAGAGCTTCTAGCCATGTGCATCCCAGCGACACCGGAAAGTCAGGGTATACTCAGCAGGAAAAGACTGGAGCTTCTGCAAAAGGGAGCCTACGTCGTCAACGTGGGACGGGGTTCCGCAATCGACGAAGAAGCCCTTGCGGACAGTCTGGAAAGCGGACATCTGGGCGGAGCTGCCCTGGACGTCTATCAAAAGGAACCACTGCCAAAGGAAAGCCGACTCTGGAAGCTCAAGAACCTGGTGATTACTCCCCACGTGGCTGGTAACATGACCCTCCCCTACACCAAGGACAAGAACGTGGATATGTTCCTGGAGGATCTGGGGAACTTCGCGGAAGGAAAGCCTCTCCGCTATTTAGTGGATAAAAAGCTGGGCTACTGATATTACGAACATACGAATTTCACTTGATAGACGGACTCAGAAAGCTGAGTAAAAATAAAAGAAGAATCTTTTATCCTGCGACAATAAAGGAGGGAATACTATGGAAGCATACTCAAAAACAAAATACAGGAATGTCTTCAAGGAAATCGGGAAAAGCGATGAAGACATCAACAAAAAAATAGATGAAGCTTTTGATGTTTTTTTCTACGACGAGAAAGAACGTATCTACCATGAAGCTGGTACAGACATGGGATATCTTGAGGACACAGGCAACAATGATGCCAGGACGGAGGGAATGTCCTACGGCATGATGATGTGCGTACAGCTGGACAAAAAGGAAGAATTCGACCGCATTTGGAAGTGGGCAAAAACATACATGTACATGGAGACAGGTGAGCACGAGGGATACTTCGCCTGGTCCTGCCAGACAAATGGAAAAAGAAATGCGGAAAGCCCCGCCCCTGATGGTGAGGAATACTTCGCCATGGCATTATTCTTCGCCTCCCACAGGTGGGGTGACGGGGAAGGAATATTCCAGTACAGCAAAGAGGCAAGGCAGATTCTCAAAGCCTGCCTTCACAAGGGCGAGAATGGAAGACAGGGAGCCCCCATGTGGAACAAGGATAACGGTCAGATTCTCTTCGTTCCTGGAAGCGATTTCACAGATCCATCCTATCACCTGCCACATTTCTACCAGCTTTTCGCCCTCTGGGCCGATGAGGAAGACAGACCCTTCTGGAAAAAAGCCGCGGAGGCAAGCCGCAAATACCTTGTGACTGCCTGCCACAAGGAAACAGGACTCAACGCAGAATACGCAAACTTCGACGGCAGCCCCATGACAAAGGATTTTCCCTGGGGCAACTTCGGCAACTTTTTCAGCGATGCCTACCGCACGGCGGCAACAATCGGCCTGGATGCGGAATGGTGGAAGGATGACAAGGGCCAGTTCGCAGTTCCCTTAAGGATGATGAACTTTTTCGGAACAGACCTGGAAGCCGTCCGCTGTGAATACAAAATAGACGGCACACCCCTTCAAAGGCCGGTGCTCCATCCTCTGGGGCTTCTCTCCACCATAGCACAAAGTGCCTTGGCTATCCCCTACAGCTCTGAGAAGGGAAGCCCCTTCGAGACGGCCGCCAAATGGGTGGAATGGTTCTGGAATCAGCCCCTCAGGAAAGGTGAAAGACGCTACTATGATAACTGCCTTTACTTGTTCGCTCTCCTCGCCCTTTCCGGCAGATACAGAATCTGGTAAGGTTTTCCAGCATAAAAATCGTTTTCACAGATTATAAGCTATAAATGTCGTGACAAGACCAGCTAAAGCACTGGGAAAAGGATGCGACACAAGGGAGGATAAATCACATGGTTTATTACGTAAACGCAAAAGCAAAGACCAACGGCAAGGGCACAAAAGAAGCTCCGTTCAAAACGATAAAGGAAGCTGCCGCTATAGCCCGTGCCGGAGATGAGGTACTTGTAGCCCCCGGAGTCTACAGGGAGAAAGTCATTCCTCGCTTCGGAGGAACAGAAGAAAAGAGGATCACCTACAAGTCTGAAAAAGAGCTGGGAGCTGTAATCACCGGCTCAGAAGTACTTAAGGGCTGGGAAAAATACAAGGGTGACGTTTGGACTGCGAAGGTAGACAATGGTATCTTCGGAAGCTACAACCCCTACACCACATACGTATGCGGAGACTGGTATTTTGCGCCTACAGTAAGGCACACCGGATCTGTCGTGCTGAACGGCCGCATGATGTACGAAACCACATCTCTGGAGGAATGCCTTGAGGGCAAAGCAGACCCATGTGCTTGGAACCAGAAGGAATCGGAGTACAAATGGTTCTGCCAGCAGGAAGGAGATGCCCCGTCCCCACAATACAATGACTGCGGTGAAAAGGCTGAATATGTGGTCAATGCCCAGGCTAAAGAGATAAAAGAAGGCCGCTTCACTGTTTTCTACTGCAACTTCAAGGGACTTGACCCAAATAAAGAGGAAGTTGAGATTCTTGTCCGCCGTAACTGCTTCATGCCGGAAGAGAAGGGACTTGACTATATAACAGTCAGCGGCTTTAAAATCTGTAACGGAGCCACCACATGGGCACCTCCTGCCTCCTATCAGGACGGACTTATCGGTCCCCACTGGAGCAAGGGCTGGATTTTCGAGGATCTGGAAGTATGCAACAGCCGTTGCTGCGGAATCTCTCTGGGTAAATACCGGGATCCGGAGAACGATATGTACTTCTACACAAAGCACCTGAAGAGTCCGACCCAGATGGAGAGGGATGCAGTATGCCGGGGCCAGTACCATGGCTGGCTCAAGGAGAAAGTCGGCTCCCACACAGTCCGCCGCTGCCACATCCATCATTGCGAGCAGACCGGTATAGTAGGCCGCATGGGGGCAGTTTTCTCCACTATTGAGGACTGCCATATCCATCACGTATGCAACTCACAGCAATTGGGCGGTGCGGAGACAGCAGGAATAAAGCTTCATGCCGCCATTGATGTCCTTATCCGCCGCAATCACATCCATGACTGCATCATGGGAGTCTGGCTGGACTGGGAAGCCCAGGGAGCAAGAATCAGCCAGAACCTTATGTACAACAACACAAGGCCGGAGGGACTGGAGCAGGCCAAGGGCGCCATGTTCTCAACGGATGTCTTCATTGAGGTAGGTCACGGACCAACAACCATAGACAACAACCTGCTTCTTTCAAAGGTATCAGTCACAATACCCAGCGAGGGAATCGCCGTCGTCCACAACCTGATTACAGGCGCCTTCAGTCTTATCAATTCGGGAGTGGACAGCATAGTGAACGGCCAGAGGGAGCCCCGCTACACGCCTTACCACATAAGGCACCGCACGGAGGTAGCAGGCTTCATGACCATACTCCACGGAGATGACAGGATCTACAACAATATCTTTATCCAGGATAAGGATATAAAGAATAAGGAGAAGACTGCCGCCGACGCTGATTACGAGGTTGTAGGAACAGCTCCCTTCGATATTTTCCCCAGCTACGAGGAATGGATCGCCAACTTCATGCTGGGAAAGGAGCCGGACATGGGTGCCCTGGGAAAATACCATTTCGGACACTTGCCTGTATGGCTGGGAGGAAATGCCTACTTCAACGGGGCATCAATCTGCAAGCACGAGAAGGATATGCTGAAGGGCAAAGAAAAAGCCCAGATCTGCCTGAAGGAGGGATTGCTCAAGACCAATCTCTCCAAGCTGCTGGGAGACTACAGCACAGGCGTAATCTCCACAGAAGTACTGGGCACTGCCTTTGAGCCGGAGCAGAGGTTCGAGAGCAGGGACGGAAGCGACATTATCTTTAACGAGGATTTCTTCGGTAACCACCGGGGAAGCAAGGTTATCCCCGGCCCCTTCGCTGAAATCAAGGACGAGATAGAAGTCCTGTAATATTACAAGATACTAGTAAAAAGACTGTCCCATGAGTTGCAAAAATTCTGCGGGCAGTCTTTTTTATTGATAGGCTGGAAAAGGAGGAAAGAGAAAGGGTGGCGGCTCTATTTCTCCGCCACCCTGTAATTATTCGGATTTTCGTAAATTTTGAATCGCATCTTCAAGCAATTTTATAGTTTTGGCATTATTACTTGGCTTGTTCTTTATAGTTCCTGTTACTAAAAATTCCACAGAGGTTTCCAAAGCATCTGCGATTTTTACCGCCTGTTCTGCATTTGGTAAACGATTTCTATTTATCCATGATTGAAGGGTGTTATAACTTTCATGAATTTTTTCAGCTAATTCTTTTTGAGTCAAATCATGATAATCAAGCTTATCTTTTACCCTTTTCCAAAATTGTAACATAATTTCATTACAAAATAACACATTTGTACTATTGGCTCTTGATAAATAGGGCTTTTGTACTTATTCTATAATAATATTGGTACAAATGTACTTTTACACAAAAAAAGGAGATGGATTATGAAAAATTTTCGTAATTTCTTTATCATTGCAAGCTTGGTAATGGTATTGGTTGTTTTTGCAGGTTGTCCTAATCCTGCAGAATCGAATACTGATGCTGCTGACGTGGCTGCGTTGAAAAATACGCTCGCTATCAGCTTC
>JAILBN010000125.1 GCA_024680915.1 Treponemataceae bacterium
TGCATAGCATTGAGACCAATCTCCCCCTTCTATTACCATTTGCTTCGCTCCATTAAGTGCAATTTCCTTATGTTCAACAAGCATAGATGGATCCAGGGTAAGAGTACATACAAGTTCATTATCAAGATAAATATAGTAGTATCCCGTTTCAAGATCTCTTCCATCAATATGTCCCACATCAAATGATAATGACTTATATTTCCCCCCCAGATTAAAATAAGCTATTCCTGGTACACCCCATTCTTTTTTTAGATTGAATCCATTTGTATAGGAATCGCCAGCCAGCGAATAGGTTTTTTCCGTGTAAAATTTATCTGTCTGATATGGCGGACATGCAATAAGCAAATATTCTGGCTTACTGCTTTTTACTAATGTAAGTTTATTATTTAATTCTTCATTATCAGGATAAAGACGAATCGCTTCATTCAAGGCCGCCTCTGCTTTATCATATTCCTGTGAAGAAATAAATACATCAGCTTCTGACAGCACCTCAAAAACATATTTCCCTTCATATTCCTTTTCTTTAGCACTTAACGCGGCATTTTCCCCTGTAACAAGTACAGCATTCTTCACCTTCTCTACAGCTTCGGCGTATTTCTTATCTCCTGCAAGCGTATCCGCTTCGCCTATGACATTCTTAATATATGCAGAGATATACAGCTGATATGTTTTCTTGTAATCCGGATCTTCAGCATTTTTTTCTTGAGCCTCTGTAATCACATTGATCGCTGATTCATAATCTCCTTTTTGTGCCAGGTCATCCGCTTGACCTAAAACTGATTCCTTTTCTTTCTTAAGAATTCGATCTTCGTATTCAACCTTCTTGTCCTGCAGAGAGATTGAGTCGGGAAAAGAAATCAATCCATCTTCTATCATAGACAGAGCACTGTCAAAATCTTCATTACCTGCAATTTTTTCCGCATTTTCAATAATCTCGGCTATCTGAACCTCTTCGGAATCAGAAGCCACCTCTTCCTGTTCTTCCTGTTTTTCCTGTCCATCTTCAACATCTTTTGCTATTTCTGTTACGCTTTCACCATTAATCTCCTCTGCCACTATGTTCTCGTTATCTTCTTTGTCCTTTTGGGGAAGCAGACGATATATTCCTACGCAGCATAAAATCAGCAGAACCACTATGGCAACCAGTATAAAGGACTTTTTTGAGCTTTTCTTGCCAGAATAACGATTTGAGGTCTCGGTTTCTTGCTTTTCAAATATATTTCTTACCGAAACTGTCTCATCCGTTTCCTCCGGCTTCCTCACGGCAACTGTCTCATTTTCTTTATGAACAGTATAGCTTCCTTCCGCAACCTCTGTTAATGCTTTTTTCATTTCTGTTATGGAAGAAAATCTGTTTCCGGGATCAAATGAACAGGCCTTCAGAATGACATCTGCCAGCTCTACAGAGGCATCACAGGGAGAAGGTAGCTCCTCGCCGGACATACGCCGGTTGATGGCCTCCATCCGGTCGTTGGGACTTAAAAGTTGCTTTTCGTTATTGAGGAACGGCAAACGGTTTTTATTTGAAAAGCGGTATAATACAAGCCCCAGGGAATACTGATCCACGGAAGAATCATAGTGGGTTCCCTGCTTCACCTCCGGAGCCATATAATTATAGGTTCCTTTCTGTGACAATCCTCCTGTGGTATTTTCAAGCTTTCTTGCAATCCCGAAATCACCCAGCTTGAAGTCCCCAAATGAATTGACAAAAATGTTTTCCGGTTTTATATCCCGATGGATGATATCCCGCTTGTCACATAGCTCCAACGCAGTGCAGATATCACAACCCAGCTTGATGACTTCCTCCTCGGTCAAAGTCCTATCAGCCGCATAGTTTGTAAATGGAGTCAGAAGCTCCATACGGATATAAATATCCCAGCCAATCTCATCTGTTTTCTCTACTACCTTATAATCCTCCACGCTTACGATATTCTGAACGCCCTTGAAGGACTCCATGAGACGTATCTCTTCAACAAAATCTTCCACCACATTTTGGAGGTATGTCCTTGACGCATCCAGCGACATGCCCTCCGATTTTAGCGAATCGATTTCTGACTCATTCTGCGGGATTGTAATTACTTTGATCGCAGCCCTGCTTTCCAGGTTATGTTCCTTGCGGACTGCTTCATATACCGTTCCGAAAGATCCTCTTCCAAGAAGCTTGACGATCTCCCATTCAGGCCAGATTGATTTGATAAGATCCATTCTTTTTTCCCCCTCTTCTTAAATCGCGGTAATATCCAACATTATCCAAGCCACTTTTTGCTATTTTTTAGCATATCCCAAACACTTTTGCCTTCAATCCGGCAAAGAATGATTGTGATATTATCCTTTCCCCCAGCCTCAAGTGCCTGTTCCAGAAGCTCCTCTGCCATCCTGTCAAATGCGCAGTCTTGCATAATTTTAAGAATCTTGTCCGGCATAAGCATATCCGTCAGCCCATCAGAGCAGATCAGATAAATATCACCCTTTTGATATCTTTCTTTTGAAAAATACGGCTCAATGACCATATCAGACACAGGAATTCCGAGATTTTGAGACAAAGGTGGCTTCATTCCATAAGGTGCCACAGTCAGATGATCTTTGGATAACTGTTCCATTTTCTTTTCAGATATCCGAAATATTTTACTGTCCCCTATATTGCATAAGCCAATCTCATTTTTTGTAAACTCCAGGAGAGCGGCGGTAGTTCCCATAGATGAAATATTATTTTGAGCAGAATAATCACAAATCTTTTCATTGGTTATACTACACAGTTTTTCCAAGTCTTTTTTTGAATTACCGATATATACTGCATTTCTGGCACACTGCGCGGCGATATACGATGCAACCTCACCACACTCTTCTCCACCCAGTCCATCAAAAACCCCTGCCAGACTGACTTGCCCCTGTATAAAACAACCAGAAAAAGCGTATTTATCCCGGCAATGCTGCAAGGGCATAATCATTCCATCACATATAAAATTGTCCTGATTTATTCTCCTTTTTTTTCCTGGATGTGTTACGCCGCTATAACATACTCTATATTTCACATCGTCCTCATTTATGCATGGTTATTGATCAAACTCCTTCAAAGTATCGGACACTTCATAAATATAATTATTTCTGTTTACAGTTATCAGATCTGAAAACATCTTATAGGGGTCTGTATATCCTTTTGTATAGTACCTACTCTCCCCAAAATACGATTCTCCTTGAATCCCCTTGGACTCAGTTACCATATATTCATCC
>JAILBN010000132.1 GCA_024680915.1 Treponemataceae bacterium
GAGGAAGAAGTCTCTGCTATCCTTGATTTGCAGATAGACGAGTTCAGAAAACGCATTGCCGAGAAAGGCCTTGATATTGAGCTTAAGCCTTCCGCAAGACGATATTTTATCGAGAACGGCTATGACCCGGCCTTCGGAGCCCGTCCTATGCGCCGCCTGATTCAGCGGGAGCTGGAGGATGCCACTGCCACCCTGATTTTGCAGGGAAAATGTAAGGCTGGCAGCCTCTTGGTAGCTGAAGCGAAAAAGGACAAGCTTGTGCTTAGCGTGACGGATGAGTCAGAGAAGCAGCGTGGCGCGGCAAGTTCGGTGGCTACGAAAAAAGCTGACTCGAAAAAAACTGGGTTGGGAAAGACAGGTTCGGGAAAGGCTGGTACAACTTCAAAAACTTCAGCGAGGAAACATACGACCGGCAAAAAATCCAGAACAGCGAAAGTTTCTGCGGAAAAATAGCCTGCAAGCTAGTCAGGATTTTTTGATTTGAATGAATATTCTTTTTCCTCAGAAATTTTCCTTATAGAATTGTCAGGTATGTTGTATTCATATAATAAATTAAAAAATTGTAGAGATATTCAGGAACAATACGATCTTTTGTTATTAAAGTGTCGTTTGATATACGCTATAAAAAAGTATATGGAGTTATATTGATGAAACAAAAAACTCTTTTATGTATTATTCTGATTGTCGGTTTTGCTGTTCCTGCTGTTTTTTCTGAGCCTGCAACATTCAGTTTTTATGATTCGCAGCGAAGTTTCACTGACTTTATCGTAAAGATTAATTTTGATGATATTGATGCATACATGATGATAGATGATGGCGATGTTCATTACTGGCTTTTCAAGAATAAAGAGCTTTTAGTTGACGGAATATCCGGTGCTGCACAGTTTTCTTATGCAACAGAAGATTGTTCTTTCGGTGTTGAAGAGTGTGGACAAGCTTTTAATAGCGAATATCGTTTTTTCGTTTCTGTTCCTGTGAGCGAACCTGTTGAGTTTACCCGTGCTTCTAAAGCGGAGCTTTCTTCGTTAGGGGTGACTGTTTTCTAGTTTTTAATGCACTTTTATTCAGTTTCGGATTTTTACAAGAAGATTTTCGGATGCAAAGCCTACAAAATCGCGATAGATGCGGGCTGCACCTGCCCGACGCGTGACGGAACAAAAGGAACAGGCGGCTGTACTTTTTGCAGCGCGACCGGCTCCGGCGATTTTGCGTCGTCGCGGAAACTTTCAATTACCCAGCAAATTGAGGATGCCAAGCGGCTGGTGGGAAGCAAATGTCCCGGTGTCGGAGTGGCACAAACTGAGGGGTCTCCCGTTTCTGTCGGTACATACATCGCGTATTTCCAGAACTTCACCAACACTTACGGCGACCCGGATGAGCTTGAAAAAAAATACTTGGAAGCATGCTCCGCGCCGAATGTGTCGGGCATCGCCATAGCCACCCGCCCCGACTGCCTTTCCGACGACATTTTGCGCCGTATAGCCCGCATCGCGGAGGGGAGGGCTGGGGGGGCGTCCAGCACCACAGCGGAAAAATCGGCAGAAAACGCGTCATCTTCCACTTACGCGGCAGAAAAACTGGCAGGAAGAAAGTTCGTTCAGCTGGAGCTGGGCTTACAGACCTCTGATGAAAAGTCGGCAGCTGCTTTCCGGCGCGGGTTCACGAACGATGTTTACTTAGATGCCGTCCGCCGTATAAAAGCCGCCTCTTCCCGCATTCATGTGGTGACTCACCTTATTCTGGGGCTGCCCGGTGAAACTCTGGACACTATGCTGTCCACGGCACGCTTTTGCGCCCGCGCCGGCACTGACGGAATAAAGCTTTCCCTTCTTCATGTGCTTCGTGGAACGGATATGGCAGCAGAGTATGAGCGCGGGCTTTTCAGCTGCATGGAAAAAGAAGAATATTTCCGTGTGCTGTCCGCCGTCCTGGAAGCCCTTCCCCCGGACATGGTCATTCATCGTTTGACAGGCGACGGCCCAAAACGTCTGCTTATCGCCCCTTTGTGGACGGCGGACAAAAAGCGGGTCTGGAACGACATGATGCGCTGGTTCGAAGACCACGACGTGGAGCAGGGGCGTTGCGGGGGTGGCGTTTGAACCCCCGCTAGTAGGGGTAGCCCGCAACCATGTGCGGGCGAGGGGGAGTCTTCCCCCTTATAAAAAATCCTTAAGATCAGTAGTACTTTTTTTTATTGACAATCCTGCCGATGTTATATATCATAAGATATATAACAAATGATATATAAACGATACCTAATTTTTTAACGGAGAAAAATATATGCCTCCAAAACAGAAAATAACAAAAGACGATTTATTGGAGTGTGCCGCCCGAATAGCTGAAAAAGAGGGAATCGCTGCCGTTACATCACGCAGTGTAGCGAAAGAAGCCGGGTGTTCTATTCAGCCTGTTTTCAGTCAGTTTCCCACGATGGAAAACTTGAGACAGAAAACTTTTGACTATGTATGCAAGAAATCGGTTCAGGAAGTTCTTTCTTTTAAGCAATACCCTGATTATTTTCCCCGGACATCAAAATGGGTAATCGATTTGGCCCGTAACAAGCCCCATCTTTTCAGGCTGATTTATCTGTCTGGAAGTTTTCATGGGAACAAGCTGCTTGAAGTTATGTCTGATTACGAGAACAACCGAGAAATGCTTACGAAAATGACGCAAGTGTATCAGCTTGATTACGAGAAATGTCGCGATATCCTTATGAGGAGCCTTTTGCTGCTTATCGGAATCGGGACCATGATTTGCGACGGACGTATGGAATTCAGTGATGATCAGGTTATGGCCATGATGAAGCAGACTGTCTCTGATATGGTGGCAGGTGCGAAAGCTGTAGCAGCTACGAAGGGCACGGAAGCCGAACCCACAACATCCGGCTCAAAAGGATAAAATTGCTATGAAACAAATTGGACTTTTAAAAGCAATTATGTTGACCAGGAAGGCCGGAAAAATGACGGCTGCTGAGCGTGCTGAACTGCAGAAACGCCGCCTTCGTGAGCTTGTCGCCTATGCAAAAGCCAACAGTCCTTATTACGGGGAGCTTTATAAAAATGTGGGCGGCTCCTTTTCTCTTGCTGACCTTCCGACTACGAATAAAATCGCGTTGATGGAGCATTTTGACGACTGGATGACCGACAGGAGCATCACGCGGAAAAAAGTCGATGATTTCATGGCTGATCTTTCCAATGTGGGCAAGAAGCTCGATGGAAAATATCTTGTCTACACCACCTCCGGCTCTACGGGGAATCCTTGCGTCGTGCTCTACGACGAGACGACTGTGAACGTGTCATCGGCAATCGGTGTCCTGCGGAGCTTTGCCCGGAAAGAGGATTTTAAGGCTTATATGAAGCAGGGAAAAAAGACCCTGGCTCTTTTCGCGGAAGGCGGCTTTTATCTTGCCAGCGGCTCTGTGAAATACAATCTTCGAAAAATGCCCTGGAAGAAAAATATGATGAAGTCCTGTGATGTCCGCAGAAAAACTCAGGATATAGTGGATATGATGAATGATTTTCAGCCCACTATGATAGGCTCTTATCCTACGGCGCTGGAGCTGCTGGCCTTCGAGCAGGAAAAAGGCAAGCTTCATGTGAAGCCTGCTATTATCATGACTGGCGGCGAGCATTTGAGCGATGCTGTCCGGGAGCGGCTTTCAAAGGTTTTTGGCTGCTATGTACAGACGAACTATTCGTGTACCGAGGGTGGAACTGTTGCCTGTGAATGTAGGGAACGGCATTTTCATGTGAATGATGACTGGGTGATTCTGGAAGCAGTGGATGAGAATAATCAGCCTGTTCCCTTCGGAACTCAATCTTCTAAAGTGCTGCTGACGAACCTGGCCAATAAGACCTGCCCCTTCATCCGTTTCGAGATTACCGACAGAATCGTTATGCACAAGGAGGCTTGCCCCTGCGGAAATTACCGTCCCTGGCTCACAATTGAGGGCAGGACAGATGATATACTGACTTTCGGGAATGGGGTGAAAATTGCTCCACTTTCACTATATGCTATCCTTAAGGAAATACACGGAATACAACGCTTCCAGCTGATTCAGACTGGCAGGGACGTGTTGGAGCTTCGGCTTGTGGCGACTGACAAAGAGCAGCTTTTCGAGCAGGCACGACAAGCCTTGGCGGAATACCTCGCGCAGAACGGTGTGGACTGCGAGATCCGTCTGTCGGATAAGCTGCCGGAAGCCGATGCCCGGAGCGGAAAGTTCAAGCATGTCATCGCGATGGTGAAATAGTTAATCGGGCGCGATTGGTGCAGGCTTGTTCTGACTGTCCGCCCTTTCGCAGCATGCTTTTCACTTCAAATCACCCACCAGCGTTCCGAAATTAGCCCAATCGCTTGCCTGATAGGCTGCGAGAGAGCTGGCATAAACGTGAATCACGGGCTTCGAGGTGAAGATGTAGGTTGCGAGCTTGGGCGGCTCCTTTGCGTATACATAAGCATCCTTTACCTTTGCGCTGTAGAAAACGCCCTGGCTCAGCTTTGTGACTCCCCTTCCGATGACCACACTTTCAAGAGTTTCTATGTAGGATAATAAATCGTATCCCAAGGACTGTACGCTGTCTGGAATCTCAATCCGGGTGAGCCCTGTGCTCTTTAATGCCATCTGTCCTAAGGAGGTTATAGAGGATGGCAGTATTATCTCTTTAAGATTACCACATTCAAGGAAGGTACAATCGCCGAACACATTGTTTTGAGTAGTGTAGCTCTTTCTGTCAGTTTCATAGTAGGCCTCGCCTCCGCTTACGATTGTAGCCCCCGAAAGATCCAGAGAAGTCAGGCTACCCTTCTTGAGCAGCCTGCGAAGATACTTTATGTCCGTACCGTTAAGTGGACCGCTTATAGTCGCCTTTATGGTGTATTCAGAAAGGGCTTGCTCCAGAGTTCCCGCGGACCATACCTTAGCTGTGATGTCTGCGTTACCTGCTTTTGTAGCTCTATGAAGAGTTCCGTCCGCATCCACTGAATAAATTACAAAATTATTTCCCACACTTTCAGGCAGTGTGAAGGAGAGCTTGTTGGCGGCATAAAGCAGCTTGTCCCTGCTGTCCATTACCATGAAGCCGACGCCGCCAGTACCCAGCATTGCTATTGATGAATCAGCCTGGACATAGGTGTAGCTGGAGCGGGTCAAAGCCCCTGCCCGGTAATCAGAGAACTGACCCAAATCTCCATATTCCCTTTCTTCTCCTGCATCCCTGCGTATTTGTCCTGGAGTAGTAAGGAAATCTGTCGTGGGAACATTTTCTACCCGGTCTTCTATAAAAAGAATCTGGCGGTTTTTCTTTGGATATCTGGAGATTTCTGCCAGAGTCCTGTCTATATCCTCCTGCAGCACTTTTATAGATTTTATACCGTAATCGTTGATTGCCAGATCGCAGGGCTCAAAGAAGCCCCATACCCTGAAGAAGTCGGTCAGGTCCTCCTGGACTATCTCGCAGACTTTGCGGACGAATTTCAGGGAACTTTTGTCACCACTGTCCCAAAGAGAGAGGGGATCTTCCCTGAGCTCCTTGAAAAGAGTGGGGTAGAAGGAGGTGTTTTTCTGAGCCTGGTGATAGTAGAGGTATAGCTGGTAGTACATACGGGTCATGCTCCAGATGTCCCTGGTGAAGAAGGGCACTCTGTCTGCGAAGTCATTCATCGCAGTCTCTATGGATTCTCCTTTTGATGTGGTAGTACCGTCCGTAAAGGTTATTATGTTCGAGAAGAGATTGTTGGAGACTTCTTTGCATCCTTCCAGATTGATAGCAGCCTGGTTGTTATGTCCGCATTCGTGGGCCGCGCACCAATCATCATGGTTTTCCAGACTTACATCAAAGCTTTTTTCGACGCATTTCTCTGAATTATAGGAGGTGCGGTAAGTGGAGGAATTTGCGTAGCCCCCATCAGTAGAGCTGCCTTCTATGGCGAAGTTGGGGTTGTTGTAGTATATGGGGAAGATGGCGTCTCCTCCTGTCAGATAAAGAGGCTCTCCTGCCCTTTGTCCGGAGGCTACTGATTGACAGAAGCCCATCAGCTCTTTTTCCCTGACCGTAAGACTGTCGAACCAACGGATGCTTTTCTCTATGCTCTGGGGCCAGCTATTTCTGTAGGATTCAGTCCTGAAGTTGAAAACCGAGTCCTCTCCCTTTACGGTGAAAAGCTCATGGGTAGCATTTGCCAAAAGATTGATGTAATCCCTGTCGCTGTGACGGCTGACATCGTAGTATCCGTTAACGACTCCTCCCTCAATATGGATTTTTATTTCCGGCCATTGGCTGAGCTTTTTCGTCTGTGGCTTTGTGTCAGCAGTGTAGAGGATATAGTAAAGGGCATCCTTCTCGCCGTTGATTATATTCAGACCTTTGGTGAGCTTCATGCCAGTCTTTGCATTCCCTATCAGCTTGTTGTCCACACAGCCGGCGAAGTAAAGAGTCGCATCATCCGGAATATCCTGATCCACGAAAACGTAAAGGGGACTTTCATCGTTGGAATAGATGCCTGTGGGGTTTCCCATATAGGAGCCGCCTGTGGCCTTCAGAAGATTGTTCCAGTAGTTTGCGTCGCTGTAAGCCTTGTAGCTGTGGATACGGAAGTCCTTCTCATACTCTTCCCAGCTGTCGTTTTTAACCTTCAGCGCTATGTCGATTATGTACTGAGGCATTCCTTCGTACGCCATTGTTTTTGACAGCGTCCTGTCGTTCATTCTTGAGTATTCGTTTCTCAGAGATGTACAGGAGTCATCGGCGAAATAGGTGCTCAATAAGCTCCTGATCACCAGTATCTGGTCTATATCGTCAGGATAGATTTCCTCCAGTCCACCCAGAATTGTTCCGAAATTTGCCCAGTCGCTGGACTGGTAGTCTTCCAGAGCCAGTGAATACACGTGGATTTTAGGCTTTGACGAGAATATATAAGAGGCTATGCTGGCAGGGCTTGCTGCCTTTACGTAGGCATGTCTGACCTTCGAAGAGTAAAAGGCTCCCTGTTCGATTTTTGTGACTTTGCTGCTTATTACTACTTTATCCAGTGAGCTGCAGTAACCGAAGGCATCATATCCGATGAAGGTATAGTTATTTGGTATGTCGATTTCCTTAAGTCCGGTACGGGAAAATGCCATCTTTGAGATTGAGTGTGCTGAGTGTGGCAAGTCTACGTATTGAAGATTCTTGCATTCATAGAACATGGATTCGCCGATAACATCATCTGCCGTTGTGTAAAGCTTTCCGTCTTTTTCGTAGTAGGCTTCGCCGCCGCTCACGATTCTTGCGTCCGAAAGATTCAGGGAAATCACTTTTCCGCTGTTTATCAGCTCTCTAAGATACTTTACGTCACTTCCGTCGATAGGACCTGTTATAGAGAGCTTCAGCTCAGTGTCTTTTATCTGAGTTCTCAGAGTTCCGGCTTTTTTCATGATAACCATGCTGCTTTTAGCGCTTTCGTTATCAAAAACCTGGCCTACAGTTATGCTTCCTGATGAGTACGTGCCACCTGAAGTCCTTGCCTTCGCCTTCATAAGGACAAATTCTGGGGTTGAATCCAGCTTGAAGGTATAGACAGCACTTTTTGGGTTGTCTCCTGCGGATTGTTCATCCGGGTCATAGAGGACAGTTTTTCCGTCGACTATTATTTCAACATCTTTGAGGCAGAGCTTGTAACCTCCGCTTTTGTATGTGAATGTTATTGCTTGTTTCCCTTCGCTGAATTTATTACCTGGGAATTCCCATATATAGTCCTGCCAGCTTGTAGTGAAGTCTTTTTTTGTCCAGCCGTTAGGATCAAGGGATTTCGCTGTTTCTGCCGTCTGCTTTGGACTTGTGACTGGTGTGGAGTCGGCGCTGGATGCCGTTACTGAGCTTGAGCTTGGCTGCGTTGCCCCAGAATTTGTGTTACCGCTTGTCTGGGTTGGTTTTACGCTGGGCGTAGCGGGTTGTACGGAAGCAACCTCTGACTTCGGTTCTCTGGAAAAAGCTGTCTCTGGGACAGAGCGGCAAAGGCGGAAGCCTACGTCATTCCAGTATTTTTCTGGTGCACCATAGTCTCTTTTTGTTACCTCTACTACGCGAGAGGAACCTTTGCTGCATCCTCTCTGAGCCCTGTTCGTTCCGCTCTCGGCTCCTGCCGGGTTAGTAAAAGAACCCGTCTTTATTTCGTCGTTCAGATCTATGCACCATACATACACGTTACCCAGCATGTCATAGAGTCCCAGAGAGTTGGGCTTTTTTAGTCCGACCTCGTGGGTGACGCTGCCGCTGTTAGTTTTTATCCAGGCATAATCCAGGACTTCCGTGGTCTGAGCTGCTCCTGCGTAAAGATTGTTCCAGTTCGCTGAGTCCTTCGGGTTCCCTCCCCTGGCTGCGCATTCCCATTCAGCCTCAGTGGGGATTCTCCAACCGTTTTTGCTCAAGTCGAAGGTGACATCGCTTCCATTTATAGTGAAAACACTTTCCAGACCCTGCAATTCAGACAGCTTATTGCAGAATGCTGCTACCTCAAAAAAGTCAACTCTCTCCACAGGACGCAGTTCCTGTGTCTCACCCTCTGTAAGAGAGTCACTTTTTCCGCTGCTGGGCCTTGTATAGGCATCAGGTATCTTCACAGCTACGGCTTCATAGAATTCTTGTGTTACTGGATATTTCCCAATTATATAAGGACTTAGTGTGACGGTTCTTCCGCTTATGAAAGCTCCGTCGGAGCCGCTGCCTTTTATCGTGGTGCCCTCGATATAGGCGAACCCTGTTTTTTCGTATGTTTTTCCTTCAAGCTTGATGTTATCAAGATTTATTGATGGCTGTGCTCCAAGTAAAGAAAAGGTGATAGCTATCAAGGTGATGATGAGAATAAAATTTCTGCTTTTCATAAGAACTCTCTAAAAAAATGAATTTCACTTTTGTGGTATTAGAAAACAATACATACGAATTATATGGTATGAAAAGTCTGTTGACAACCTTTTTTATATCAGCACGTCTCAAATAGTGTTGCGCTATGAGCTTGAGGTGCCAGACGGCTGGTTTTGATTTGCGGCAGAGTAGAGGAATCCCTTTATTCTTTTTATCTCTCCGTCAGCTCATAAAGCTCTATATTCTGGTCCTGAAAGTTGGAGAAGCAGAGATATTTTCCTCCCTTGGAGATGTCCAGGCCTGTAGGCTGGTTACCTCCTTGAAGCTTCGTTACTACGGACATATCCACTGTGTCTATCACGGTGATTATACCGTCCTTGGGACTTCGGAGCGTATAATCTACAGGATTGTTTGGACCCCGGGATGAGACGAAAAGATAGCGGCCTTTCCAAAGATCTATGGTGTTGGGATTATTGAAAACCTTTATTTTATCAGTAATCTCAAATTTATCCAGATTAACCGCAAGAACCTGTGCGTGGTACATGTCGCTTATGTAGGCTGTCTTCTCGTCGGAACTCAGGACTACATGGCGCATGGCGGCTTTTTCCATATCTATCGAGTCAGTCCGTTCTCCGCTTTCAGTGTCGAACCTTTCTATGACCCCGCTGTCAAAGGAAAGGGATATTATGGCTTTTCCCCCCTCTGTGAAGACCATTCCCCTGGGAGCAAGCTTTGTCTTTATTTTGCGGAGGACTTTACCGCTCTCGTAGTCGATTATGCTAATGTCATTGGAGAGCCAGTTGGATACTGCTATTATGGATTTCTCCGGGCTCCATACCATGAACTTTGACCAGCTCCCCTCCGTGGAGATTGAACGGCGGTACTCAAAGCCGGGATATGAGTATTCGTGTATTTTTCCAGTGGTCATCTGAGAGACGAAAAAGGCCTTCTTCTCAGGTATGAAAAGCCCCTCCGCGAAGCCCAGCTTTTCTCCCTGGGGCGGCACTATGCGCTTTATGACCTTTTTCTCGGCCATGCTGAATATGTCAAAGCCGTTCTCGTCCAGAAGGGGCATGACGATATATAAATCATCGGGTGAGAAAAGCACCTGCTTGGGTTGTTTTCCGCAGGGAAAGGTTCCGATTTTCGTGAAAGTCAGTTGGCCGGCAGCTGTAGTTACTGTGGCCACCGGAGTCTGAGAGCTGCTGGCTGCCCTTGAAACTTGCAGGGAATTGCCGGAGGTCGCAGGAACTTGGGGCTGAGCAGTCGTCCTTGTCGTGTTTGCTGCGAAAAGTAGGGAGCACATCAAAATCAATACTTTTTTCATTCCAGAACCTCCAGTTTTGCCTTATAGCTTATTCTTCTTGTGGTAGAAAGAGTATCGAACTGAATGAGGAACATCTTTTTCTTGTCGTCCTTCTCCACGATTGTTCCGTCACCCTGTATTTTGTGGCGGACACGCTGGCCCACCTTTATAGATGCCACGGCTTCTATTTCTTCCATGGACTTGATGCTGGCATCTATGAAAGTCAGAGCCGATTTTCTCAAGGACTCTTCCGGGGCATTGGAGATTTCCAGCTTTCCACCTGCTTTCATCAGGTCGAACAAAAAACGGGAGGGGAAACGGAAGGAGCCGTCTATGTTCTGTCCCTCCGCGTCCGTCAGGGTTAGGGATTCTTTGGCCCTGGTGAAGGCAACGAAGGCCAGGCGGCGCTCCTCCTCCATCTCCTCCTTTGTCTGTATTTTACGGCTGGGGAAGATGAACTCATTGAAGCCACAGAGAATTACGTGGGGGAACTCCAGACCCTTGGCAGTATGAACTGTCATAAGCTTGACTGCGTTCTGTACTGAGGCTGTGTCCATGGAGCTCATAAGGGCCGCATGGGCAAGATAGTATTCCACAGAGCAGTCCTCTCCGCAGTTTATCTCGAACTCGTGGACAGACTGCTTCAGCTCCGCCAGGTTATCAAGACGGGTCTGGCTGCCCTCCGTCCTCAGAAGCCTTTCGTAGCCCGACTCGTCTATTATCCTTCCTAAAAGCTTGGAGCAGCTTTCTTCTTTCGAAAGCTCCTTGAACTTAGTTATGAGAGCGATGAAAGCCGCTGCGCCTGTTCCTGCGAAGGTCTCGCTTTCCACAAGGGCTTGCAGGGCCTGGTATAGGGTGCAGTCATTTTCGCCTGCGTAGTCCTCCAGGGCCTTTATCCGTGTCTTGCCTATGTTGCGGTGGGGCTTGTTCACTATACGCCTGAAGGAAAAATCATCCTGGCTGGAGAGCATCCGTAAGTAGGACAGGGCGTCCTTAATCTCCTCCCTGTCAAAGAACTGAAGGCCGGAATACATGGTGAAGGGAACCTTTTTATCAGCCAGGACTTCCTCTATGGTCCGGGATATATAATGGGCCCTGTAGAGAATCGTTATGTCACGGTATTCTGCCCCTTGCTCCACAAGTGATGTAATCCGCTCCGCAATCCACTCTCCCTCTTCCTGTGTGGTCTTGGCGTGATGCCAGTGAACCCGAACGCCTGAGGGCAGTGTGGGTACCAGAGCTTTTTCCATACGCATCTTGTTGACGCTTATCAGGGCATTTGCCACAGACAGTATTTCCGGGGTGGAGCGGTAGTTAGTGTTCATCAGGATGGTCTTGGTCTCTGGAAAAACCTTGTCAAAGTCCAGAAGAAAGCGGATATCGGCCCCCCTCCAGGTGTAGATGGTCTGGTCAGGGTCCCCCACCACGAAGAGGTTCTTGTGATAGTCGCACAAGGCTTGCATCAGTTCGTACTGGATGGTGTCTATGTCCTGGAACTCGTCTATCATAATGTATTCAAGCCTTTCCTGCCACTTGTGGCGTATTTCCTCATTCTGACTGAAAATATACAGCGTGAATTTAAGAAGGTCGTTGTAGTCCAGGGCGAAGCATTTCTTTTCTTGGTAAAGATATCCGTAAAAAATGATGTCCTTGGTCTTCTGGGCACTCATGTACTTTTCCTGCAGGGTCTCCAGGGACATTCCTATCATGTCATTGTAGTAGTCCGGTTTCTCAAAAAGCTTTATTATCTCTATCATATCCCTGGCATTGCTGAAGGTCATGTCCCGCAGGGTCAGTCCCCTCTCGTCATAAACTCTTTGCAGCATATCATCTATGTCGTGGTTATCAAGCACGAAAAAGCTTTTGGGATACTGCACCGCATGGGAGTCTTCCTGCAGAACCGTCACGCAGAAGCTGTGGAAGGTGGATATGTAACCTGTGTCGTTGTCACCTGTAAGCTTTCTTATGCGCTGCTTCATCTCAGCGGCGGCCTTGTTTGTGAAGGTGACACAGAGGATGTTCCCCGGAGGAACTCCTATCTCATTCACAAGATAGGCGAAGCGTTGGGAAAGAACCTGGGTTTTGCCTGAACCGGCGCCGGCTATTATTCGGACAAATCCTTCTGTTGTGGTGACAGCATCCTGCTGTTCTTTGTTTAGCGAAAAATCTTTCATGAAATTAGCTCGACCGCCCGGAAGGGTGACGCTCCTATAAAATATTATATGGGAAAAAACTCTT
>JAILBN010000133.1 GCA_024680915.1 Treponemataceae bacterium
CACATTCCGAGGAACGACGGGCGACAACGCCGGCGGAGTAGGAGTTGAGAAGCTCCTGTATGCGTTCGTGAAGGCAGGCGACAGCTACGAAGCTGTAGAGCCTGATGTGGTAAGCTGGAAAGAGCAGGGAGCGTCAGACGGGGGCTGGAGCATACCGCTGACGCTTACGAGCGGAATCGGACAGCCTGCGACCGGTACTCTGAACGAGGGCCACTGGTATCTGTACGCGAAGACAGTTGACAAGGCGGGTAACGAGAGCGAGGCTGCGAAAGAGCATTTCCATGTTGACCAGGCATCACCGGTGCTTGCAGTGACGAGCGGCGGAGTCAAGGATAAAGAGAACGGCACATATTACTATAAGACAGATGTCGGAAGCTTGACGCTCAACGGAACGGCGTCGGACAGCTACGGCATACAGAATGTAGTTATAGAGACAACTGTGGCGGGCGGAAGCCCTGTCACGAGCGACGTGAGCGTGACGAACGGCAACTGGACACATCCAGTGGACGTACCTGCGGACCAGGCCGTAGCCCTGAGGATAAGGGCTACGGACAAGTCCGGAAAGGCTGTGGAGAAGAGATACACGCTGTACCGTGACATGGCGGCACCTGTGGTGACCATAATCTCGCCGGCTGCGGGTGAATCCCTCATGAGCAACACGAAGACTCTGAGGGGAACTGCCTCCGACGCGGGAAGCGGAGTGACGAACGTAAGCTACAGTATAACGAAAGATGGCGAGAGCGTGACGACAGGCACGATAAGCCTGACAGGCGAGAGCTGGAGCACACCTGAAGCCGTAAGCCTTGGAAGCGGGGAAGGAACCTTCGTGCTGAGCGTGACGGCCCGGGACGCCCTGGGTAACGAGACTACGGGCAGCCAGACCTTCTACGTGGACACAGCGAACCCGACATTGAGCGAGGAAGGCATAGGCACAGGAGGCGTGACGACGAAAGAGGCGTTCACGCTGAGAGGACGTGTGAGCGACAGCAACGCGCTCGCGGCTACCGGTGCTCTTACCATAACGGCAGATAAGGACGGCTTCCAGCCTGTCAGCATAGAGACTTCAGACCGCTCAGCTATGACCTACGTAGCGACGGCACAGCCGCCCTACTACGAGTGGACCAAGACCTTCACCGTGGGAAGCGGAGAAGGAGCGCTTGACGACGGAACATACGTATTCACTGTGACAGCCAAGGACGTGGCGTCGAAGACGACTGTGGTACAGCGTACAATCACTGTGGATACCCGTGCTCCTGCCTTTACTGCATCAGAAGCCGGCTCAATTATAGATTATACAGACACTGGTGCCGGAAATATAAAAGTGGTTGGCACAGGCGATAATGCTCAGACCTGGTTCACGGTATCTGTAGTTAATCTTAAGGTTATTGCTGAGGATAGGAAAATATCCGATTCTGAAGACGCAGAGGAAGGAAGTGGCTTGTCTACTGTTAAATATGAGACTAGCGACGGAAAGTCCGGCTTCTTGATGAAATCCTCAGCGGCAGGAAGCAATGAATGGAGTACCTCTATTCCTTTGAACGAAGGCTCTGGCAATGGCATAAGAATAATAGCAGTCGATGCTGCTGGAAATACCACAGCTTATCCTGCTCCTGCATTGGACGGAACTGCTCAGTACGAGACAATACGTATTGATACTCAGAATCCTACTATAAGTCTTTCTGATATTTCTGATCTGCTTACAGGAAACGAAGAGTTCCAGCTCAACGGTTCAGCCTCTGATGGTTCTCTGGGCAGCGGTATAGCCGACGTAAGAGTATCCCTGGCAGATTCCGAGGGAGCTCCCGTCAGCGGTAGCTTCGTAATGGATTCAACTCCAGCTGGTGGTAACTGGGCAATAACCTTTAGGACCTCTAAATCCTCAGAAACAGAAAACAAGCTTTCCGATGGAAGGTATCTTGTAACGATAACGGCTGAGGATAAAGCCGGAAGAACTGCCTCCGTTTCAAAGAATGTTACGGTGGATACAAGCGCTCCAGCTTTCGTAAGCTCTGCTTTTACTTCAACCTCATACCCCAACAGTGGTTCTACTGGTAGTGAGACTTGGTATGGTTCCTCAAGCCTTGATATGAGTGGCGTATACACTGACTCCAACTCCATTGAGACAGTTATGTGGTCCTGGACCAATACAGCAGGCTCTACATGGCATTCCTTCGATAAGAGCCTGAGTGGCAATAATGACAGCGGATATACATGCTCATTCTCTGGAACAGTTCCTGTCTCCACCTCTCTTAAGAATGGTAGCCTCTATATAAAGGCCCTTGATAAGGCCGGAAACGAGAGTGCTCCTCAGCCAGTGACTGGTATAAATGTTGATATTGATGCCCCGACAGCCTCTATCCAGGAGCCTGCGGGAACTCCTCTTCTTAATGGAAAGAATGATCTGCCAGTCAAAGTATCTGCTACAGATGTGGGAATCGGCATAAAGCAGGTAAGCCTTAAGATCGGCAGTCAGGATTTCTCTTCGCCCGATTCTTCTACCCCATCAAATGATAACGGTGTATACACCCTCAGCATTGCAGCCGCTAAGATTGCTGCTATAGAAGGAACACAGGCTGTTGCTTACATACAGACCAAAGATTATACGGATAAGACACAGACCATTTCCTTCAGCTTCAAGAAAGACACGGTGGATCCTGAATCCTCCATAAGCATGCCCTATGCGAACACTGTCCTCAACAAGACTGTGACCGTAAAGGGAACTGCCAGCGATGATCAGGAGCTGGCGTCGGTCAAGCTCTATTACAGCACAGCACAGGCCCGTCCTGCATCAGGCACGAAGGGAGAAGATGCGTCCACAGCATGGAAGCTCCTTGAGACTTACGAGGCTGCGGCGGGCTACAACTGGAGCAAAGAGATCGATACCACGGCAGATGCCTACAATGTTACGTCCTCTGACGGAAAGAAGCACCTGCATTTCATGTCTGAGGCGACAGATAAGGCCCAGAACTGCGACAGCAATGTCGTGGCCGGAAGCGGAAAGAGCAGCTGCTCTTTCGTAAGCTGCACGGTAGACCAGCTTTCGGACTGCCCTGTCATCACCTTCAGCAATATAACGGCAGATGATCATGGTCTTCTTAAGAGTACTCAGACGATTTTCGGTACCATAGAAGATGACGATGGTAATATTAAGGAGCTCCGAGTCTCAAGTGAGAGAAACGCAAGTTGGGACAATTCTGATTCCTCTGTCTGTGATGTAAAGAACGGCTCCTGGTCTTATACCGATACTGGAACGACAGACGGTGACAAAGTACTTTACTTCAGAGTGAAAGATGCAAAAGACAGTGTATTCGTTACTCCTTCGGATAATCCTTCTGACGAGGATCTTCTGAGAGGTATCTACATATCAGGTACAGAGGACAATCCCGTCAAGCAGATGAAAGCCCTCAAATTCCGTATAGATATGAATCCTCCTCAGATAAACCAGCAGTCTTTCAAAATATATCCATATAAATCTGGGGATACATCTGTTGCTTATGCAGCTGCAGATACATTCTCTAATAACATGATTATTGGTGGTACAAAGAATCTCTTCGACTTCTTTGCTTCCTCCTATGATGCCAACGGTATACGATCCATGTCCGTAAAAATAGGCAACCAGACCGTAAATGGAGAGAATACCGGAGATAAAGACGGAAGTGGTAATTACATATGGAAGATGAGCGGGGTCAATGTATCACAACTTGATGATGACTCTCAGAATATTACTGTAACTGCTGTGGATGCTTTCGGTTCAGACAACTCTGTTATGCTTAAGGTCCGTATTGACAATACTGCTCCTACCTTCAGCGTAACTTCTCATCAGACTGATGAGGAGAGAAAGGTCACTGGTATTGTGACTTTGCGTGGAACTGCAAGTGATACTATAGCCGGTGTAAAGTCAATCAAGTACATGATTCCTACTTCTGCCAGCGCTGAATCCATAGATGCAAGCACAGATACAGTGGACAACAAGTGGCATGATATGGGACAGGTTGGAACTACGACCTGGAAGGTTGAGTTCAAGAATTATCAGGATACAGACGGAGAGGAACCTGACCTGACGACCTCAGAGCTCAAGGAGTATTGCAACTCTACCTATGCGGAAGAGACCTCTGAGGGCTCCGGCATTTGGAAGGTTCCTGTCTATTTCCGTATGGAAGATATCATGGGCAACGCCGAAGTCGATAAGAGCTTCATGTTCTTCGTGAATCCTGATGGTGACAAGCCTACTGCAGAAATCACTTACCCAGTGGAAGGCGCAAGGCTTGGTGGAACGATACGTATATTCGGAAGTGCAGAGGATAATGAGGCCGTAGGCTCTGTTTATATGCAGATTGATGATGACGGAAACGGAAGCTTTGATGATAGTGATAAAGAGGTTGTAGCGGCCTATCAAAAAGACGGTGTCGCTATTTACACGGTGGAGGAATTCGGAACAGAAACTCCTGATGATGCTTCTGATGACTGGTGGGGAATAAAGGTAAGCGGAAAGGAAAGCTGGAACCAGACTATAAATGCAGCAGGTGAATTCAATCCTGAATCAAATGCAGCAGGTGAATTCAACCCTAAATCTGGCACAAAGACTATAAATATCCGGGTAAGAGCAAAGGATTTGAATGGTCTGCTGGGAGCCTGGTCTCCATCTGTCAGTATCGAGATTGATAAGAATGCCCCGAGAATCGGTTCCTCAAGCCCTCTTAAGCTTGTCCAGTATGATGCTTCCGGTAATGTGACTGCTATGCAGGATTACCAGACTGATATCTCAATAAAAGGTAATTGGTATCTTACAGGTTCTGCAGAGGATGAAAGTGGTATAAAAGAGATAAGCGTAAATCCTTCTCAGGGAACTCTCCAGGTTCTTAACGGCTCTGAATGGACGGCTTTCTCTGTAAGCAGTGACTCAACGCCTATTATCTTCAGAATTCCTATAAACACCACAGGAAGTGGTGCCAAGAGCTTTGAGATAAGTGCCAAAGAGAATACTGATGATCAGAATAATACTACTTCTCAGACTGTCTCTATAAAATATGATAACACAGCACCAACGATAGGTGAGAATCTTAATCATAACAAAAGATCCATAATCGGAGACGGTAAGAACGGTACCATAGTCATAGAACAGAGCAACAAGACCTTCAGTATAGAAGGCACCGTTGAGGATGAAGAAGGCGGAAGCGGATTCTCACGGCTTGCAATTTACTTCAAGCGTGTAGGAACCGGCTCTGATCCTGCCGTTCGTACCTACAACCCTGCTATCGGTAAGGATGAGACTGGCAACAGAACGAATATTGACGGAAGTACTATAAAGATGGTCAATGATCTGCCGACCTTCGAAACTGTCGTTACCCGTGGTGCAGAGGATTCTCTTACCCTTACGGGGACTCTGGATCCCAACATCCGTGCAGGCGGTCTTGTAAGGATTGGTGGTGTATACCGTCGTATAACCAGTGTTTCTGGTAATACGGTCTCCTTTACGCCCTCTGTAAGTACAGACTATACAACTGCTGAATTCGTCTATGCTCTGGTAGTCGATAACTTCAAGATTGAGACCCCTGTATATGATGATGCTACGGGAGCGCTTACAAAGATATCCAACGATGACGGTGATGGAGTTATAGAATCAATAGAAAAAATAGGAACAATATGTGAATGGTCTGTATCTATAGATTCAAAGCAGATTCCTGACGGTCCTATAGATATATGCTGCGTCGCCTTTGACACTGCCGATAACTTCAGCGATGTTAAATCAGTAAGTACAAGTGTGCAGAATAACAGGCCGGCGATAGCAAACGTCTGGTTGGGAACGGATTATGATAGGGACAATTCTGTCAAGGACAATGAGTTCGTAAAAATCCGTAATGTAGTACTGGATTCTTCAGATCTGCTGAATTACGATCCTAACTGGAAGAGTACAGCATCATCGGTTCCATTGAGAGACGTGGCGAATGAATTCAAGGCTGTAGGTGCTACTGTAATTAAGACAGAAGTAATTGGTGGAAACAGAAGCTTGCATTTTTACTATGCCAAGGATACAGATTCTCTTGCATCCTTCAGACCTATTCTTTCCTCAGATACAGAGACCGCCTATGTGACCAACAGCAGTACCAGTGATGGCACCATATCTAAGATTAACTTCAAGGTTTCTGGAGAGGAGGGATCTTCTGCAACTCTTGACGGGCTTCCAAATGGAATACATTCTGTGTACTTCAGAATATACGACACCACAGAAAACCTTGTTACTGGTCAGGATACTATGACTGAAAATACCAGTCAGTGGGCTTCTTTTGCTGTTAAGTTCAATGTCAATGTGGTTGATGAAGTTCCGCCAGAGGCAACCATAAAAGAGTTCTACTGGAACGGCAAGAATGACAACAGTCTCTATAATAATAGCACTGCTAACGGCCACATAGAGCTCAAAGCAGATTTGGAGAAGGTAGCTGCCTTCAATGCGACTTCTGGTCTTATGGATACGGATCCTAAGGTTTCAGGTATCATAAAGATTCAGGGAACAGCAAAGGATGAGACCTGTCTGCAGTCAATCTGGCTGAAAATTGATAATTATCCAGGACTTGAGGATTACACAAAGGTTGCTGCCTTTAGTGGAGGAACATGGTCAAAGAAAGGCATCGTCAATGAGGATAACAGTTTGTCCTTGGAGAATGGCTACAGCTTCTTTGTTACAGATCCTAATGGAGTCTGTTCTGACGGTCATGAGATTCAATGGGAACTTTCTCTGGATACGAGCCTTATAGACGATGGGGCAGCTACGGATATAAAAGTAAATGTGAAGGTCTTTGATACTGGTAAATATGACAACAGCAAGAAAGCTGTATACGATGAGAATGGAAAAGTAACATCTGTTATTAAGGCAGATATACCAAGCTACCGTATGGATATAGTTCCATATATCACAGGGGTGAAGACTTCTTTGTCATCGCTTAAGAAAAATGATCCTAGCGTATACTCAAGAACCGTTGCAGGACATTATCCAGTAGCGGCTGGAGAGGAGAAAATAACGATAACAGGATTCAATTTAACTGGTGGTACTGTCACATTTATCCCTATGGATGAAACTGTTACGGATGAAGCCGATTATACAGTCGCCTATTCAGCAGAGGGCATTACGATTCCAGAGAAAGTGAAGTCTGGAGAGGTAAGTATAGTCGTCAATGAAATAGAATCTCTTAACAATAAGAATGGAAATGAAAGCAAGGGAGCCTATTCTGGTGTGGTAGACAAAACAGTAACCCCGACTGGTGATAAGGATATTTATGATAATTACTATAACCGTCAGCCGAATGGTGATAACAACAACCTGCTTACAGATGATGTGGTATTCGATATCTGGGATATTAACAGCTCTGCCGCAATGACCAACAGAGGTCTTGTTGCTGATGCTGTTATGAAGATAAATCCGAAAAACGGAATGATAGGCTTTGCATTCTCCAATGGACCTGATTACTTCTGTATGCCGAATGGAAGTACTAATAGTTATGTAAACTGGCAGAGAAACTATGATGACTATTACTGGACAGCCCTTGCTTATGATGATAAGGGACGAACTTTTGGAACTACGGTAGGACGTGATATAAACTCCAACAGTAATCATGGTGGAAAATTCTCATTCCTGACAAGTGTATGGGGATTAAGTAAAACAAATGATACTACTGGAAATTATAAAGGAGGTAGTCAGCGACGTCTTGAATGTATCGGTGCTCCAAATGGAGCCAAGGTTTTGGGTACCGCTACAACAGAAGCTATTCTTGATAAGACTAGAATACGGTCTCCATCCCTTGCTGTAGCTGGCCATGGGGATGATACTAGTGTGTACCTGGCATACTACGATGATATCTATCAGCAGATAAGGTTCAGGTATGCTAAGACGATTAGTGCTAAAGTCGATAACTATGATCAGATTTACGATGATGCGAGTACAGATGCTGTAAATGTTTCTGGTGAAGCACATTACAGTATCATCTCAGGTTATGGAATAAGTGATTATTCAATTACAGACACCCCTGAAAAGGGCATAGGTGAATATGTCTCTATTGCTGTGATTCCTGGAGAAAGCTATGAGAAGGATGTAGTGGTCGCTGTCTGGTATGACAATTCCAACGATTGTACTTGGTACAGCTATAAGGTTAATCCTTGTAATGATAACGACAGGAAACCTGAGACAGAGGAAAGCGGTTACTGGTCAGATCCTGTGAAGGTGTTCCAGGGTGCCGGTCAGTATTGTCAGGTGGCTGTCGGTGGCAACGGAATCCATGTTGCAGCTTATGACGGAACTGATGCTAACCTTGTGTATGCATACATGAGTTCTTATTCAGGAAAAGCATTTACGACCTGTACCGTAGACTCCTATAGTATTACAGGAACCCGCATAACGCTTGATGTGGTTAACACTGGAACGTCAGCTGCCCCTGTTTATGTTCCTTATATCGGTTACTATATGAGTTCTACCCTTCGCCCGAAGATGGCTTATCTTCCAGGTGGTGTGGCTAATTTAGGAGACGGTGTAGATACAGATTATGACACCTTTACTTATAGATGGGAGTCAACCTTGATTCCAACCACAAGTACAATGGTTGATGAAAGAATTAACGTGGCGACTTGGAAAGATAAAAGTGGCTTGCTTAAGACAAATGAAACTACCAAGGCGGAAATTTCCGAAAAGACACCATCAGCGGAAGCTGGAAGTGGAACCTGTTACGGAAATGGAAGTAACAACCCTGTTATGGGATATGCGATAAAGAAATCTACCACAGGTTTCATTGAAACCGCCCAGATGAGGTAAGTTAGCTTTGGTTGTGTCATGCTTTCTTGTGATACAGCCAGCCTGGTAGTCAACAAAAAAGGCACTTGCTGTTAAACAGTAAGTGCCTTTCTTTTTTTTCAGCCCGGTCTAGGACAGCCTAGACCTTGACAGAAAGCTCCTCGGCCAGTTCTTGAACCTTTTCCAGAGGAAGCTTAACGCATTTTGCTATGGTCTCTGGGGGAATATTCTCCTTTAGAAACTCTCTTGCAGCTTCCACGGCTTTTTCCTGTCGGCCAAGCTCTTTGCCATCTTCAAAGCCATCTTCGCGCCAGCCTTTTATTGCCGACTCCAGATTGAATTCCGTGAGACTCATCGCGAGCACCTCCTCCTTATGAATCTTGAAGAAACCTTCCAGCAGGTTTTCCTTTATCGCCCAGTCGACGGCATCGTCCACCGCCTCTTTTATCGCCAGTCCTTTCTTTTTGTTTGCAGTTACTCTACTGACATACTGGATATAATGATATAACGGTTTGCATTTTTTTTGAAGAGATGTATTGTGATTGGTATTGATGTTTATGACTGTTGCTGTCCACTGGAAGTCACCGGACTGGTCTTTTGGCTCGAAAGAATCTGAGAGATACAATTTGAAGGTATCCGGCTTTTCGGTCTGTCCGTTATAGAAGACGATGAACCTTGGAGCAGGAATTCGTATGAGCTTTGATCTGTGGATATCCAACTCCCTTCGTGTCAGGTGCAGCTGATACAGTTGCGAGAAATAAAGGAATCCGCGTAGAGGCATGTTGGGATTGTGAGTGGACTGCTGCTCGTAGAGTGTCATTTTGTTGTCAATCAGAAAGGAAATATCGTTCCTCATCGTTATGTAGATTACATTTTCGATTGTGTTCAGTTCTAGAGCGTCAGGATCTGTGTAACTCGTATCATTTAGGGCATTGTAGAGGTCGAGTCTCCATCTTTTGCTCTGTTCCGTATCACGACCGAAAACCGCCTTGAAGAGACGGTCTTGATATTCGCGTTTTTCAGCTGACTGTATCAGGTCTAATTGAGGGCTTATCATATAAGACTCCTAAGGAAAAAAACTGGACTTCCGTGTATAATCAGGGAACTGTTTGGACAGAATTTATCTTGGTCGGGGTTAAGCTGGGGGGGCGATCATAGGGAAAGTCCCTGGCAGAAACTGCCATCACTATAGTTATTGTATGTGACTTTGCTTTTTTTAAGTTTTCACTAAAAATAGGAGAAAAATCTTGTGAAAAAGGTGTTTTCTTGTTGAAGTGGAACCTGTTACGGAAATGGAAGTAACAATCCTGTTATGGGATATGCGACAAAGAAATCTACCACAGGTTTCATTGAAACCGCCCGGCTGAGGTAAGCTAAGGCGGCTTTTATCAGTTCGTCTTCTTGATTTCTATGCTTCCATGGGAGTCTCTTCCTCCGCTTGTCCTGGCTAGGGCAAACATCTCAAGCTTTTTGCAGCCCTTGGGAAGTGTTATGTTGTATACAATTCTACGGGGATTCGTTCCTGCAGTCCTTTCTTCAGGGAAACAGGCAATAGCCTTGCCGTCAGCAGTGAAAATAACCTCTGAAAGACAGAGCATGTGGGCTCCTTTGGTGTAAGTGAAGGTTACCTTGTATTCTCCGGCTCCCTCCAGGGCCATGGAGAAATCCCAGCTGCGACGTTCATATTTTGTGGTAAAGTCATTGGCCTTCCAGCCAGTCTCTGTAGCTGCAGTGGCAGATGCGCTTTCTTTCAGGATTTTTGCACTTTTGTCAGTAAGACTTTCTATGTTCATAATACCGTTGGAGGAGGCGTTGCCGGATCTGCGTGCAAGGGCATAAAGCTCCAGCTTCTTTGTTCCGGCAGGCAGGGTGAAGGAGTATAAAATCTGCTTGGGGTTATCTCCGGCGGTCTTCTTTTCTTGATAGTAGGCAATAGCCTTTCCGTCTGCTACAACAAGGGCATCTCTTATGCAGAGCATGCTTTCGCCACCAGTGAAACTGAAGCTTATGGTATAATCTCCCTCTCCCTTCAACTGGTCTGAGAAATCCCATTTGCAGCGGGGTTCACTTGCTGTGAAGGTATTGGTCACCCATTTATCCGTGGGTGCGGCCATGGCATTTTTCCCTTCAGCCAGAATAGAAGAGGCTATTTCATCAAGCTCTTCCTGGGTGAACTTTATTTTGTAGTTATTTTTTACGGCGTAGTCATAGGCCAGGCTACCTTTTTTTGCAACCCAAAGGACATTTTTTGAGCTTATGTTGGAGCCGATTACTGTGACGCTTTCAGGGAGCTCTATTTCAGTAATAGCTGAGTTCAAAAAGGCCTCGTTTCCTATTTCCTTTACCCCTTCTTCTATGGTGACTTTTGTCAGATTCTCGCAGTCTTTAAAAGCCTGGGCACCAATCTTGCGGATATAACTGGGGATTGTGATTTCGGTGAGATTTGTGCCATAGAGGGCAGAAGGTTTGATTTCTTCCACAGATAAGGGTATATGTACTTTTGTAAAGTCCTTTTGGTTTTTGTGGGAGTCAATGTAGGACATTCCTTCTGCTATATAGAGAGTATCGTTTTGGACTCTATCGTCCTCTACGGGGAGGGGGTTGATGTCATCCTTTGAGAAAAGCTTGGAGTTAAAGAATGACTCTCCCTCTATATAAGGTGGATTACCTTTTTCCAGCTCCTCAACATAAAGCTTTGCGGCTATGGAGGGCCAGCATTGTGTACCCCATGGGGCAGGACGCTCCAGATTGCACATGTTGCCGTGGTGATGGCCCCAGCCCATACAGTGGGAGAATTCATGCCAGAAGGCGTGGGTATCATACCAGGATTTTCCTGCGCCTATTCCTAAAATCCATCCAGAGGACAACCAAAGGGTATTCCCTCCTCCCAGACCATAGCCGTCATTGCATCTGCCAAGAATAAGGTAATAATTCCTTGCCTTTTGCAGCAGCTGGGCCATTTCTTCTTTTGTTAAATAGACCGAAAGCTCGTCGTCAGTCACTAGCTCTTTGTTTTCCACCGCCTCATAACAGCGTTTTTCATATTCAGGGAGCCCAATGACATAAGCCATGTCATAGACCAGGGCGATCCATTCCCTGGCGTGAACTGGCTTCAATGTATTCTGTAAATCCTCTTTTACTGTTGAAACTCTGCGTATGAACCCGTTGAAGGATATGTTCCAGTTTGTTGGTATTGTAGAAAGAGTTTTGTAAAAGGCATCATCTGTGGTGAGGCTGTAGTTGTCTATGCTGTCCGTAAGAGAATCAAAGTCGCAGAGTATGGTGCGGGTAAGGGGCTGTATAGTCTTATTCCATATAAGAGACTTGCCCTTTTGACTGGTAACGGTGACATTTATGCAAGGCTGCAGCATGAAAGAGGTGAGGAACAGCTTTCCGTCCACTTCCTCCAGCTTTAGCGGCTTATGGGTGTTGAAGCTGTAGGAGGTCCAGTTTGCATAGGAATCGTCGTCACAGAGAATGCGGGTGAAGTCTTCTCTAATCTTTTTGCTCGTAGTGTCAACTTGTCTGAGATTGTGCCTGGTAGGATGTAGGTAACTTCAGGTCCTAAATCTACCCGTTCAAGCTTGGGACAGTTTTTGAAATAGTCATTCTGAACGTTTTTTCCTATGGTGATGGAAAGGGTGCTCTTGCCTGAATAGGCGGAATAGGGCTTGGTATAATCGATTTCGTAAGGGCATCTGCCTTTTACGTATTCTTCTGCATAGCTGCCTTGAACCACTGTCCACACTGCATACGGGCTAGTTATGCCGTTTTCCGGAGCCAGCAGCAGCTTATGGTAAGAATTCCCTTTCTTATGTTCTGTGTGAATGCTACCGTAGTGATAAGCATGAGCAGAAAAGCTAGAAAAGTCTTTTTGATATTTAGCATGATAATCCTCCTGAACTATAGCTCCTTTGACATTCTGCAGGATGCTGGCGAAAAACTATTTATGAAGACAAAAAATCTCTAAGACTATTCTAACAGGACTATTTAAAATTATTCTTTTTTTTATGGAGCTTTATCAGTTTTGAGGTGCTTTTCTACTCAGCTGATATTGAGATTATAAGATGGGTTTGCTTCCAAAAGAAGGTCCTGCCTCGGGAAAGGCGTCTTACAATGTTCAGGGCTTGCTGGAAGCATTCTTGTCCCATTGCCTCTCTTATGGTCTTGCCATAGCTTGAGTCCTCTCTGAACCACTTGTCTATGTCATCCTCTGTGAGTACCCGTTTTTCGGCGAAATCTCCTTCTTCCAGGCTGCAGCTCGTACCTGCCTTCTCCAGAGAGGCTTTCACATCCTCAGCGGTCCAGTCGAAAATATTCTTTACGGTGTCAGGACATGTTTTCCCTGTGAAAAAGTCATCCTCGGCCTGGTTCATTTTTGTAAGCACTAGCCTTTCTTCTGCCGTTATGTTCAGGGGCAGGAAGAGCTGGGACAGCCTTTGGTTTTTGCAGGGAAGCTTCTGCAGAATTATACAGGCAGCGTCTTTTGTGGTTACTCCTGGATCATTGAGCAGGGCTGCGGCCTTCTTTGAGAATTCTTCTATTTCCTCTTTTTTTATGAAGGGATCCCTTATAAAAAAACGGTCAAAGGTTATGTCAGAGAATAGCTTTGCCAAGCTGGCAGAATCAAGCCATTCAAAGACCGTGGAGTTTGCAGTATCTGACTTGGGCGACTTTTTTGCGGATGAGGGCATGACCGCCAGCATCGGTTTCTCAAGGTCTCCCAGGTTCTGGCCATATTGCTCCAATACCTCATAGCCCCGTTGACTTCTGCAAAGACCGGCCGTGCAGCCTTCTGGTGTGCGCCGCCACACCTCCCAAAGCAAAAGTCCGTCATCTGCACCAAAAACAAGGCAGCAGTGGTGGCGGTTGAGGGAGGCCTTTTGTGTGGCAGTATCCCTCAGGGCAAGAAGAAAGTCTGGCCTTCCAGATTCGGTCCTTTTCTGCCATGAATCGCGCTGCTTTTGTCCGGGGCTGTAGGTAAGGTTCTCGCCTGTCTTGACTGTTCCGTTCTTCAGGTGTTCGGCCTCCCACCAGTCACCCATGGGATTGACGGGCTCATTCGCGGAGTTAGGTTGCCCTTTAGTCCCTTTGTCATTGGCCTTGGCTTCGCCCTTGGAAGCAGCATCGCCCGCAGGAGCGATACCTGAACCGCCAGATGAACCGGCTTCCGCACCGGACCTACCCAGTGTCTCCTCCAGTAATGCAGCTATTTGCAGCTCCCGTCTTGAAAGCACATCGTTCTTTATGGTCTTTTCGTAGCCCTGGTCCTGGGGATTGTAGAAAACCCGCCCATTAAGGCTGTCCGGCAGGTACTGCTGGGCTACCCAGTGATCCCTGTAAGCGTGGGGGTAGAGATAGCCTGCCCCGTGACCGAAGCCTTCTGCGTCCCGGTTGTTGTCCCGTAGGTGGTTGGGAACCTCCGCGTCCTCGGACTGGACGGCCTTCATGGCGTCAAAATAAGCCATTGCGCTGTTGGATTTAGGTGCGGTGGCAAGGTAAAGGGCGGCCTGGGTCAGCATATACTGGCCTTCGGGAAGGCCTATCCTATCGAAGGCGGCGGCGCAGCTTTGCACAACGCCAAGAGCGTAGGGATCCGCAAGACCTGTGTCCTCGCAGGCAGAAATCAGCATACGGCGGAAGATGAAGTTGGGGTCTTCTCCCGCTGAAATCATGCGGGCCATCCAGTAAAGGGCCGCATCGGGGTCTCTTCCCCTCAGGCTTTTTATGAAGGCGCTTATTATGTCGTAGTGGTAGTCACCGTCCCTGTCATAGAGCACAACCTTTTTTTGTATGCTCTCCTCCGCCGTCTCTTTGGTGATGTATATCTCGGAGCCTTCAGGCGGTATGCAGGGCTTGGCTTCGGGGGACCATTTCTCAGGGGTGGTCTCGACAGCCAGCTCCAATGCGTTCAGAAGACTTCGGGCATCTCCGTTGGCAGTCTCAATCAGATGCTCCAGGGCTCCGTCCTCAAAGCGGATATTCCAGCGGCCGTATCCTCTTTCCTTGTCTTTCAGGGCCATGTCGGCGGCCTTTGTCAAATCTTCCTTGGTAAGGGGCTTGAGCTGGAAGACCCGGCTGCGGCTTACCAGGGCTTTGTTCACCTCGAAGAAGGGATTCTCTGTGGTGGCTCCCACAAGTATTATGGTGCCGTTCTCTACCCAGGGGAGCAGGGCGTCCTGCTGGCTTTTGTTCCAGCGGTGAACCTCGTCCACGAAGAGTATTGTCTTTCTGTTGTAAAGGCGTTTCTGGTCATCAGCGTTTTTTATGGCGTCTCGGATGTTCTGTACGCCCGTAAGAACCGCGTTGAGGGTTATGAAGTTGCTTTTCGTGTGATTTGCTATGACTTTAGCGAGGGTGGTTTTGCCTGTGCCAGGGGGGCCGTAGAAAATTACGGAGGTAAGCTGGTCCGCTGCTATGGCGCGGCGGAGAAGCCTTCCTTTTCCCACTATATGGTCCTGCCCGATATATTCATCAAGGTTTCTCGGCCTCATTCTGGCCGCGAGCGGCTCCTCATTTCCCTTCCGTGTAGCTTCGAATAGATCCATGGCGCAGGCTTGAGCCTTTTATTCGTAATTCCAGGAATTCCGTGAGGCATAGTAGCCCCAGAGCTTGTTGTACTGGGAGTGCTCTATCCCGATAACTGCGGCATAAAGGGTTCCCTCTTCACCGTAGTGCCAGATTCCTGTGACGTATCTTGTTCCGAAGGCTGACTCTGCGTTTCCCTCAGGAGTCACTCCGTTTCCTGGCTTTCCAGTGGAATCTATGGTGGATATTTCGTAGCCGGCCTGGGTTCCCACTAAAAGCTCACTGGCTCCGTTTGATGTAAGAGTCGTTATTATGGACTGTGTGCTTCCTCCGTCAGTCCAGGCGGCTTCTGGCAAGGCAGTCGCGGCTTTGTATTTTATGATTGTATCGTTAAAGGTATAGAAGTAGGTCGCTCCTCCTACGACCTTTACAGCAAATACATCGTTGCTGCTGAAATAGTCTGTGCTTCCATCGGAGGCTGCGGCCTTGATATAGGGGGATGCAAGAGGCTCTGCTATTACGTCCGTTACTGTCTGGGCTACAGGGGCTGAGCTTCCTGCCAGCTTTTTCACACTATAGTCACTACCAGTGAGATAAGCGTTTCTTCCTGTGGTAGATCCGTCAGCAGCGAAAACTCTGTTATCGTAGAGCTCCTTTACGTTGTCAGCGACCTGCTGCCAGTCGCCTGTTCCTGAGGATGTGACTTGGGCTGCATATACGGTCCCGGTGCTGTCTGCGGCACTGTCTTTCACCAGTGCATATAGGTAGGATGCGTCAGAGGCAAGCCTTATTACTATCTTGCTTTCTACCGGAGAGCTTGTTTTTTCCCATCTCCCGGCTTCATCTTTCTTTGCATTCCAAGCTTTTTTGTAAATCATGTTGTTCTGGACGAAAAGAAGCCCGTTACATGGAACCATTGAGAAAATAGATCCCTCGACGATGGGTTCCTCATATTGAATTTCTTGTGCTATGTCGTAGAAAATCACGTCCTGCCTGCAGGAAAAAAACATAAGGAAAGATATGGCGGGAAGAAGTATTAATAATATGCTTTTATAGTTTTTCATATAAGAGACTCCATGTATCAGAATATATATTTAACACCGATTCTGGCTTCGGGAATCAAGCTGGTATAGTTTTTTGAGGAATCTCCGTACCACTGAGGCAGTATGAAAAGACCTGCAGAAGCTCCCACTGTCCATTCCGAGAATAATTTGTAATAAAGACCTACCTCCGGCTTCACTGCCAGACCGAAATACGAACGATCAAGATAGTTTTCCAAAACACCGCCCAGTAAAAGGGAAAGGGATAATTCGAAGTTCCCGAATGTGGGATGGAACCCTACACTGCCAAGGAAGGGAATGAAATAAAGGACATTATTGCCTATGGTGGAGTTATAGGAAAAGGATAGTTCTCCTCCTGCACTTATTAAATCTGTGATCATATAGGAATAGCCTATGGAGAGTATACCTCCCAGCTTCAGCTGTTCTGGACGGATCGGTATGGATAGTGCTATGTTCACATTTATTAAACTGTTTCCTTCTTTCAAAACATGAAAATCATAAGAAACTTCCGATTCTTCAGATTCTTCTATTGAAGCAGGATTCTCTTGGTCAGACTCTTCTGTCTGGGCGCATAAAAGAGAGCAGCATAAAAATAAGAAGGCTGCTATTGTCAGTATACGTTTCATTCTTCCTCTCTGTTTTCTGTGTATCTCCAAAAACTCAATATTTTTAGAGCTTTTATTCTATGGAAATAGATGACAAAATTTTGTAGAATAAATAGAGTTGTCGGGAAGCGTCATATCCTGGTCAACTATCTAAAGATTCTGCAAGTTATGTAAAGCTTTGCCTGAATTAATATACTTGTTTTATCAGCTAATGTCCACAATGACTACGTTGTATAAAACATTATATACCCAAAACAGTTACAGAAACGGATGTTGCGTATGGAGGTTTTATGCCGGCACAGATAATTGATGGAAAGCAGATTGCTCTTGATGTTCGCTCGGGAGTGGCCGAAAAAGTCACGGAATTGAAGAAAAAAGGTGTGACACCCTGTCTTGCTGTTATCCTTGTGGGGGAGAATCCAGCCAGCGTGAGTTATGTTACTGGCAAACGAAAGGCTCTGGCAGAAGCAGGAATGCTGGATAGAAGTGAGCTTCTGCCGGCGGACGTTACTGAGGAAGAGCTGCTTCTTCTTATAAAGAAACTGAACGAGGATCCTTCCGTTCATGGAATACTTGTGCAGCTTCCCCTGCCCAAGCATATTGATGAAGATAAGGTAATCATGGCCATTTCCCCGGAGAAGGACGTGGACGGTTTTCATCCTGTGAATGTAGGCAACCTTGTTATAGGAAAGAAGGCTTTCCTCCCTTGTACGCCCCATGGGATAATCGTCCTTCTTCAGCGGATGGGGATAGAGACATCGGGCAAACATGCGGTGGTAATAGGCCGCAGTAATATAGTGGGAAAGCCGGTCTCACTCCTTCTGGCACGTAAAGAGACTAACTGTACTGTGACTATATGCCACACAGGTACGAAAAATATGGCGGAGATAACCCGTCAGGCCGATATCCTGGTAGCCGCTGCCGGCCGCCCGGACACAGTGACCGCCGATATGGTGAAGGAGGGGGCGGTAGTTATAGACGTGGGGGTCAACCGCATACCGGACAGCACTAAAAAAAGCGGCTTCCGCCTTGTGGGGGACTGCCGTTTCGATGAGATCAAGGAGAAAGCCTCCTATATAACTCCCGTGCCGGGCGGCGTCGGACCCATGACAATTGCCATGCTTATATACAACACGCTGGAAGCGGCGGAGAATACTCTTTCGTAATTTGCGGGAGCCTATGCGGGATATTCAGAACGAATTCGATCCAAGAAAAACTCCTCTTCAGAAAGTGGGGGTAAAAGGGGTACGATACCCTGTTACCGTGCTTGATAAAAACGAGCGCTTCCAGCAGACTACGGCCGTGGCTGATCTTTACGTGAACCTTCCTCATAATTTCAAGGGTACCCATATGAGCCGCTTCATAGAGACCTTTCATAAGTACCATGAGGATTTAACGATGAAGCGTTTCCTGGAGATGCTGGAAGAGATCCGGGAGAAGCTTTCTGCGGAGAAGGCCTTCGGCTGTATCACCTTTCCCTATTTCATGGAAAAGAAGGCTCCTGTTTCCGGTAGCAGCGGTATAATGGAATATAATTGCTCCTACGAAGCGGAGGTTTCCCTTGCAGAATGCGGACAAGCGGATCCTGAAAGTCTTGCCGCCGGTAAGGGCAGTGAGGCTTCTCCTTCTGCTGCAGGGGATACAGGACCTTCTGTGACCCGTAAGTTCTATATATCCATAGAAGTTCCCGTCACCACCCTTTGTCCTTGCTCCAAGGCCATAAGTGAATATGGAGCCCATAACCAGAGAGGGACGGTGAAAGTGAAGCTTCTTTATTCTGAGTTCTTCTGGATAGAGGATATAATCGCAATGATAGAGGGCTGCGCTTCCAGTCCCCTTTATTCTGTGCTGAAAAGGCGGGATGAGAAATATGTCACTGAGCATGCCTACGAGAATCCTCGCTTTGTAGAGGATGTAGTCAGGGAAGTCTATATAGGACTGAAAAAATTAGGCTTCGCATGGTTCAGCGTGGAATGTACTAATTATGAGAGCATACACTTCCACAATGCTTATGCCTACGCCGAGTATAATGGAAATTAATATATGAAGTATTTTTTTGAGACATATGGCTGTCAGATGAACAAAGCCGAATCCGCTGCCATAGAACAGATTTTTATGGACAGGGGCTGGACTGATGCAGAATGTGCCGAAGACGCAGATTTTATCATTATAAATACCTGTTCTGTGCGGGCTACTGCGGAAAGCCGTATAGAAGGCCGTCTTGGCTGGTACACGACATTGCGCAAGGAAAGACAGAAATCCGGCAAGGGCGACTTTACGCTTACTGTCATGGGCTGTATGGCAGAGCGTCTTAAAGACGATTTGAAAAAGCAGTTCAAGGTGGTGGATTATGTTGTGGGTACCTTCCAGCGCTATCACTTCCAGGAGCTGATAGAAGCCGCCGAGAAGAAGCAGATGGTGGAATATATGGACGAGGAGCCTGTCTACAGCTTCTCGCCTTTGTCCTATGAGAAAGGTGCTTTCCAATCTTATGTCCCTATAATGCACGGCTGCAATAATTTCTGTACTTTCTGTATCGTTCCCTATGTGCGGGGCAGGGAAGTTTCCCGTAATCCCGATGATATCCTGCGTGAGTTCGATATGCTTTCTGACCGCAAGGTAAAGGAAGTGACCCTTTTAGGACAGAACGTGAATTCCTATATGTGGAAGTATGATGACGGGTCTTTCCTGGATTTTCCGGGCCTGATGCAGCTTATAGCTGATCATCTGAGAGAAACGTCCTCTTCCGTGGGGTGGGTACGCTTTATGTCCAGTCATCCCAAGGATATTTCTGAGCGGCTTATCGACGTCATAGCGAAGGAGAGCGTCCTCTGTCATCATATCCACCTGCCTGTGCAGCACGGTTCTACCCGAATCCTGAAGGCCATGAACAGGCGCTATTCACGTGAGGATTACCTTGCGAAAGTGAAGATGATACGCTCCAAGCTGCCGGATGTCTCCCTTACTACTGATATAATGCTGGGTTTCCCTGGAGAGACCGAGGAAGATTTTGAGGAGGCTGTTTCTCTGCTCCGGGAGGTAAGGTATGAGGCAGCTTTCATGTATTATTATAATCCCAGGGAAGGCACAAAGGCTTGCACCATGCCTGACCAGATTCCCATGGAAGTGAAGAAAGAGAGGTTGGCTAAGGTCATAGATATCCAATTGGCCATAAACCGGGCTGAGATGTCCAAGCGTGTAGGTTCGGTGGTGAAGGTGCTTGTGGAGGGTGTCTCAAAGGATAATGAGCAAGAGCTTTTGGGAAGGACCGAACAGGACGAGCATGTGGTCTTTGCTGCTGACAAAAAACTCATAGGTTCCTTCACGGAAATAAAATTACTCGAATTGACAGGTAACACCTTCAAGGGTACACTTAGGTAGAGCCTTGATACGTATTTTTTAAGGAGTGGATAATAAATGCCTTGGAAATTGATTTTTCTTGTTATATTGATAGGGATAGTCGCTGTTTTTGTCGGTGCAAATCATGCGAATGTATGTAATATATCCTTTGTATTTAAAGAACTTCAGAATGTTCCTGTCTATGTTACTATTCTTGTGTCTATTCTTGTGGGCATGCTCATAATGCTTCCTTTTTCCCTTGGGAAAAAAAGAGGGAAGGCTGCTCTAAAGCAACAGAATGCTGAGGCTTCTGGCCTTCCTTATAAAGAAGAGTACCCTGCGGAAAATGCCCGGAACAGAAGAAATAGAAAACGTATGGAGATAGCTGCCCGTAAAGCAGAAAAGGCCCGGAAAAAGGTAAAGCTTTTTGAGTCCAAAGCTTTTCCTGAAGACAATATCAATGAGGAAAAAGCTGCTGAACCACCGATGAAGCTTGAGGGAACACCAAATCCTGTCATGAGTAC
>JAILBN010000034.1 GCA_024680915.1 Treponemataceae bacterium
CGCAAAGGCTTCGGATTTACTGCTTTTGCACTACGCATTTTTCTGCCACAGTGCTGATGATTGCCACAGGCGACCTGCCTGCGTACAATGTCGCTGCAAATCACCTAGAGGAAAGGCCTGAGGGCGGAGCGGAGACAAGTATGGGACAGCCTTGCGCTGTGCGAGCAGGGCGACGGACCTTTCTTATATGCTCAAATCCAGTCGCCCGCGAGTCAGATACCTTGCTCCGCGCACCTGCGGTCACATAATTGGCGCAGCGTGCGCCCTCAGTAATCCCGAACGCAAAGGCTTCGGATTTACTGCTTTTGCACTACGCATTTTTCTGCCACAGTGCTGATGATTGCCACAGGCGACCTGCCTGCGTACAATGTCACGGAGAATCATCTGGGGAAATGTCCGTGCGCAATGTCGCTGCACATCACCTGGAGGGGATGCCTGAGGGCGGAGCGGAGACAAGTATGGAACAGCCTTGCGCTGTGCGAGCAGGGCGACGGGCACGGTCATAAACATCAACAAGGGCCGACAAGGAGAGCGAAAAACTTTTCACAACTTTTCTTTTCTTACCTCGAATTCCTGTTGAAGCATTCTCTTGAAATTGTATAATACAAGTACATGAGAAAGAAAATATTCGCCATTGCCAGCCTGATAATAGCTTTAGCAACAAGTCTTTTCGCCCAGGCTAAGCTTTCCAGATATGACAAGCTCCCTTTCCGGCAGATTGATGGGGTTGACTCGGCAGGAAACCCCTCAAGGGTATATATACTAGGAACTATCCACCTTGCCGATGACAGTATATGTCCTGTTTACCAGGGCTATTATGATTTCGTCTTTCACGACAGAAATGAGAAAGGGGCGCCCAGGATCAGCAGCATACTAAAGGAAGGAGGAACCGCCTTCTTATTCGCGGGAATAGGCCATTTCGTAACAGAGGACTCAGTCTTCGAATTCATGAGACGAGATGGAAGGCTTTTTGAAAAAAAATCCGGTTATGGATATAATTGATGTAACAAACCCATAGAAAATTTTTTTATACATTAAGGAAAGACCAAAATGAAACACATTACAGCTGTTATAGCAGCACTTTTCATCATTATCACCTTCTCATGCTATTCTGTTCCTAAGTCAGTACCAGAGGAGCTTACGAAAGAAGAGATAATCCAGCTGGCACAAGCATCCTATGACGAAGGCAACGAAAAAGCCAGCGAGTTTTATTACCGGACAGTGATCGACAGGTTTGGTGATGACACAAGCGTACGCATAGCAGCCTTGTTCGAGATAGCTCACATAAAGGTAAAGGACGAAAACTGGGATGAAGCTCGTCCTATTCTGGAGGAAATCATCGCCTATTATGATATTCCTGATTCTGAACTGACCCTGCCTCAGGAATACAAAAAATTAGCGATAATAGATTGGAAGAAGCTGCCGGAGAATACAGGCCTTTAATTGAAAAAAAACACGGCATTTTCATATTTTGCCGTGTTTTTTAAGATATTACTGACAAAGAAGGTAGTTTATCTACGTTCTTTATTATCCGGTATGATAATCGCATCTACCGTGACGTCCTTTTCTTTTGCCAAGGAATCGATAAGCTCCTTCGTACACTTCATGGTACTTCCTCTGGGTTTTGGATGAGGCTCTGCATCTCCTATAAGGATCACCTTACGCTGAGCCTCCGGATTCCATTCATAAAAGCACAAGGATGCATACAAGGCCTCATAGACAGCCTCAGGAACATCTCCACCTTCTCTTCCTGTAATGGAGAAGGAATTGAGCTGTTTTTCGAAGGTCTCCATACTGTCTGTGAAGTCGAAATATTTAACAGGAAGCCCCCTATAGCGGAAGGAATCCGTATAGTCACGGTACAGTATAAGCCCCAGCCGTACTTCCCCGCACTCCTGCAGGGATTCCGCCAGACGTGGAATAAAGTCTTTCCTGATAGTCTGAATATCATCCTTCATACTTCCAGTAGCATCCACAGCAAAAACTACATCTATCTTATCCTTTGGATTAATCTTGTTGAAAGCGTTCATTATATCATCGACGATTGAATCCGTGCCCTCCGAAATGATGAAGGTACCGCTTCCAGCCCCTGCTATGTCCTCAAAGGCTGCCGCCGCAGCCGGATTATAGGCGTCTGTCAGGATTACTTCGGGTTCTGGCTCCGGCTCATCCTTTTTCGGCTTCTGGACAAAATCGAACATGAAGGGATTATCAAGAAAAGCTCCTGTATAATCGCCATAAGCCCGCTCAAAAGTGCGTATATTTATGAAAGTTCCTTTTGAGATTTCTACGGTTCCGTTCCTGGACCATGGATATCCATACACAAGGACGGTAGGAATATATATACAGAAAGCATTCCCCAGCTCTTCATCAGCCTGAGGCGTTGAGTCCATAAGACTGTTCTTGGAGTATTCCGAGACAAGGAATTCTCCGTTAAGCATACGAAGCTCATCTCCATTTATCTTATTGTACTCCGAGGCCCGGTAAGCATAGTTAGACTCTACCCCTGCCGGATCTTTAGTTGTCTCCGTGAGCATTACGGAATTGACACCCTCTTTCTGTCTGATAAAAAGTAGATATCCACCATCAGGATATTCTTCAATCCTTAGGTCAGAAACATCAATACCCAGTTCTGCTGCATTGGCCGAGAAAAGCATGAAGGCACAAACAAAATACGCAGACATTCTGATAAAACATTTTTTAAACGATTCCTTCATACATATTATATCGGTAGAAAAAAAAAGCCATATATCATTTTTTTTTAACTTATGGTACAATACTGAAGTATAAGTAAAAGAATATTACTGAATAATAAACAAAAACAGACTGTAATAAGCTATGCCGATACACAGGCAAGACGGAAAAGCCGCTGATATGCACGGAAAAAATCACAAAGGAGGGGAGGTGTGACAAAAGGTATGGATAGTTCTCAGGATAACTTTGAAAGCGTTGACATCGAAGAATTCTATGACAAAGACCAGCTTGACAATGAATTCTCTACGAATCTCGTCGTACTTACAGACAAAGAACGTGTCCTGGTAAACCTTATGTTTGACAGACTCAAGACAATTTCACCGGAAACACTTGAAGTCTTCGCGAACCGCATGGCCGACTTGGAAAGGCTTACACGAAACATCGCTCATTTCCCATCTCTATTTCAGCAGCAGAAATTCTATGCAGAGGTCAGGACGGAAAACACTTTGGTGGAATCTCTTCTAGCCCAGAGAGGAGGAGACAGGCTTCTTCATCTGCCCACAAAGGCGATTCTCGGGAAAGGATTCCTTGTTGCGAAATTCCAGGCTTTCACTTCCATGACAAAAATAGCCTCGGAATGCAGGTTCTCAAAGGACGAGGTCGCTTCATTCCAGAAAGCAAGCATAAACCTTATGTTCACTCTGATGGCGGAGGATGTCTATCTCTCTCTTCTGGATAACACAGATATCCCCGTTGATATAAGACAGCAGGTAGCATACTCCCTTACTGTACTTTGGGAGCATCGAAGCGACCAGAATGTGGCGGACATGGCTCCTGTCCTTGAGTCCGTATGGGCAGCCCGCAGAAAGCTGGCACCGGTTTTCGGAACTATGGTGGGAACGAGCGAGCTTCTTCTGCTTTCGATAGAAATGGATGATCAGTGGTGCAGATTTATTTCCTCAAAATTGGGAGAACCGGAAGTCGCAATGTCGATGGAGGAATTCCTATTCGGGCTTTCCTATGAGGATATCCAGAGGCTGAAACAGATTCTCAAGGACAAAGGGATTAATGCCATAGGCCGTGATGAAGTCACAAGATTCCTGAACAAAAATCCTGAGAAAGAACAACATAACAATAACGATCCAAGACAATTCTACCTTCACTATTCAGTCAGAAGGGACAATGCGAAAGCACGATCAAGGATGAATCTGCCAGGTCCTCACTATACTTTGGAGGACCACTACATGAGATTCATCCTGGAAAAAAACAAGGAGAAACAATACAACGATGTCTACGCAAAACAAACAGGTTCCGTATCGGTTTGGTGAGAAGCTTCGTACAGTCAGAGAAAAGAAGGGATACACACTGAAAGTCGTGGCCCAACAGGCCGGCGTGAGTGAAAGCCTGGTATCTCAGATTGAAAGGAACAGAGTCTCACCGGCAATAGACACCCTGCTTACTCTGGCAGACGTACTTGATATAAATCTGGAATTCCTTTTCGAGGAGTACAGACGGGACCGACCTGTTCATATAATCAGAGCGGGCGAACGCCGGAAAATAGAAGAGGATGCGGCCTGCTATGAGGAGCTTGCGAAACCTTCAGAAACAGACGGCGAGCATGCCATGGAGTCCTATCTGCTGACGATTCCACCGGGAGAACATACCCACAGAGGCTCTTACGGTCATTTAGGCCGGGAGTTCGGTTACATAATAGAGGGTAAGGCTCATTTCCAATATGAATCTACCGCCTATGATCTTGAGGCAGGGGACAGCATATCCTTCTCGGCATCCTCACCCCACACTCTGATAAACAGCGGGGATATAACGCTTAAGGCTCTGTGGGTCGTGACACCGCCCCAGCGTTTCGGCTGATCCGTACGTAACCAAAAGACTGCCGGCATCAAAACCTTTTAAGGACACAGCCCCCTTTTCTCAGATGATTCAAGAAGTCCTTACGGCCTTCATCTCTTTTTTCCGTGCGTACATGTTTTTGTCCGCACGGCTGAAGACATCATCCACAGATTTATCCACAGCCTCATCATAAAGTGCATAGCCTATGGCTGCGGATACACATTCCCATGGATCCAAGGACTCATCCTCAGCAAGCTTTTCAAGTCTTGAATTAAACTCATCCACCAGAGCCTTGGAATTTATATAATCATCTTTCTCAAGGACAACTACGAATTCGTCTCCACCTACCCTGAATACAGGTGAATGCTTGAAAACATGACAGACCACATAGCAGAGCTGCTTTATGGCAGAATTTCCATGCTCATGTCCGTAGGTGTCATTTATGACCTTAAGGAAATTCAAGTCAATCATGGCTATTCCGAACTTCTTGCAGCCCTTTGCCAGCTCAAACTCCAACCTCAGGACCTCCCTGTCATAGGCATTTTTATTCCTTATGCCTGTAAGAGAATCTTTATTGGCAAGTGTGTTCATCTCATCAGCCCGCTGCTTTGTATCCTTAAGCTCCTTGACGGTAGCCAAGAGACTGTTCATGTACTCTGACAGCTCCTGTATCAACTCCGAGAACCGATAGGAAAGAAGAGTTATCTCATTTTTCCCCTTTGTGGAAGACAGAATTCGTGATGCTATCTCGAAGTTTTTCTCTGTGGAGAACTCCATCATATGGTCTGAGAGCCTGCTAAGCTTCTTTATATAATGCTTGTTTATAAATAACAAAAGGATTATAAGACAAGACACGAGCATTATGGATATAGCAGCGGAAAGTCTAAGGGATGTGCTCAGGATATCTTTATTGACCTCCTCAACCTCTATCTCTGTTCCTATAAGACCAAGCTTCATGCCGTTTATTGTAAGCGGAGTGTAATAGGCATAGGTATATCCCCATTCATTATTCCAGACCTGTAAATCATTCTGTCTCTCGCCTGTGAACCAGGTTGACCACTGGACCTTATAAACTTCAGGGTCATTGTAATATTCATCGCCAAGATACAAAAAATCACCGGAATCTGCCTTCTTACCATCCCTCCCTCTACAAGTACGCTCCCCGTCGATCATATAGATCATATGGAAAGTATCTTCTTTGGGAACAAGATAATAGGTATAAGGAAGATTGAAGGCTTTCCTCGCATTCTCGAAGGTCAAAAGCCAGTATTCGTGATAATACTTGAAATATGCCTTTCTCACAGTCTCCGAAGTCGATTTGAAGCCAGAACCGCCCCGGTAAGTCCCTGAGTTCTCAGCCTCCAAGAGAGCTCTCTCATAGTCCCGCCAAGCACCGCGATAATTATTGAAATTATATGGAATTAATACATCTGCATAATGTTCCATATAATAATTCTGATAATCGATGAATTCCTCGCCCTTTTCCTGTATAAGCCTTTCCATATAATCTCCGATACTCCGGACATTAGCAATACACTGGGCCTTGTACTCTTTCATCTGGGCTCTATAAGTGGCTATTCCGCATAGAATAAGAACCACTATAGTGAATATAAAAAAAATAAGCGCGAATTTAAAAAGCAGTCTGTCTGTAGATTTCAGAACAAATTTTCTCTCATCCATCACCGGGAATTTTAGCACAGCCCTTATCAGGTACAAATGATAATTTTACGAAATATCGTATTAATCCACAGTTTATATGAAGAATCAGAAGGAAGGTTATTCTTGAAAACGACAGCATTTTATCGTATACTAGCAGAATATCATGCTTCAGCACTTAAGTCTTCTTTGGCGGTGTCGTCGCGGAGGCTTTAACTTTTTTATAAATTGCCGCTTGGCACATAGCTGCCTCGAAGGCTTACAAGGAGAAGGAAATGGTTATCCTTACATTGAACTGCGGTAGTTCTTCCGCCAAATATCAAGTATACGACTGGGACAACAAGGATGTTCTCGCATCCGGTGTAGTTGAGCGCGTAACACAGCCCGGCTCCGTAATAACACATGAGGCAAAAGGAAAAGACAAATACGTAAAAGAAAGCCCCTGCCCCACTCACAAAGAAGCAATTGAGCTTATAATCGCCACAATAACAGATCCTTCTGTAGGCGTTATCACAGACATGAGCGTCATCAAGGCTGTAGGTCACCGCGTACTTCACGGAGGCGACAAGTTCACCAAGTCAGTTATCGTAACTCCAGAGGTTATTGAGACCTTCCGTTCCGTACAGGATCTGGGACCTCTCCACAACCCTGCCAATATCATGGGTATCGAGGCAGCCCAGAAGGTTCTTCCAGACGTACCGCACTGCGCCGTAATGGACACAGCCTGGCACCAGACTATGCCTGACACCTCTTTCATGTACGCAGTTCCTAAGGAATGGCACGAGAAATATGCCGCACGCCGCTACGGTTTCCACGGAACATCCTTCCTTTATACAGCAAAGCGCGCTTCTGTCCTGCTTCACAAGGAGCCCAAGGACACGAACATAATCATAGCCCATATCGGTAACGGTGCCTCAATGTGTGCCGTAAAGAACGGACAGTGCTTCGACACCTCAATGGGTATCACTCCTCTTGAAGGTCTTGTCATGGGTACCCGCTCCGGTGACTGTGACCCGGCCCTGGCCCTCTACATCATGAGGAAGACAGGCATGAGCGTTGCCGAGATGGATACAGCCCTGAACAAGAAGTCAGGTCTTCTTGGTATCACAGGCAAGTATGTCGACCGTCGCGACGTTATCAAGGCCATGGAAGAAGGCGACAAGGATGCCAAGCTTGCCTTCGAGATGGAATGCTACCGCCTGCGCAAGTATTTCGGTGCATACCTGGCAGCCCTGGGACCAATCGATGCCATCGTATTCACAGCAGGTGTCGGTGAGTTCAGCGTACCAGTACGCCAGCGCTGTATGGAAGGTCTTGAGCACCTGGGTATCAAGCTGGACAAGCACAAGAACTCACTGGCTCACACACGCAATGCAGAGACCTGCATCAGCGCAGATGACAGCAAGGTTAAGATTTTCGTAATCCCTACAGACGAAGAGCTGGTTATGACAGAGGATGCATACGCTCTTATGAAGGGAACCTACGACGTTCATACAAAGTTCACATATTCATTCCAGAGCCCGGACTACGTAAACAAAGCAAGGGCAGAAGGCTTGAAGAAGGACCTGGAGAAGCTGCCTGAGCTGGCAACGATCCTGGCAAAATAGCTGAGAAAGACAGCACGCTGAGAAGGCGTGAGAAAAGTTGCGGAGCTTTCTAAGTCGCTTTTGCGACAGACAAGTTCCGTACAATTTCACTGAAAAAGACAGTCCGGCGCACACTTCACAAAGAAGTAACGCCGGGCTTTTTTTGTGTTTGTAATAGGTTCTCAGAGCTGAAGCGTTGCAATCAATACATATCTTCTAATGTAACCAGTTTATAGCTTTTTGCGTTTTTAACGACATAATCTGTAAATCCAGACAGTGAGAACAGGATAATCTTAAGATTGGAGACTGAAAAGTAATTCAATTTGTCTTCAAAAATATCTAAGTCTTGTTTGTCGAATTTATCTGACCTGAATTTACATTCACCGGCCAGAACATATTTCTTCCCATCCAATCCAAGCAAGTCTATTTCAATAAGCTTAATTTCCTTTCCAACTTTCACAGAGTTTTGATATTCAACAAGATCGGTCAAAAAGCAAGGAATTTTTTTTGTGCCGACATTACTCAAAATGTAATCTTTTGACATCTTTTCAAAAACACTTCCCATAAAGTGATGCAGGTTCTGTTTTACCTTCTGTTCATAATAAATCTTTCCTTTACCACTATTTATAAGACTTGCACCGGGAACAACAAAGCGGAAATAGAAATTTACCATTGAATCTGAAATAATATAATAAGGTTTTGGAGATTCTCGACGTTCAACGATTTCAGCTGCAATAAGATTTTTCAGACAAAAACTGATGTCAGACATTCCTGTTGTCGCCTGAATTTCATTATATTTTGTTTTTCCATTTGCAATCGCATCTATTATGGAATTATAGGCAACCGGATTTGACCTTTCTCCTGTAATTACAGTCTTAATTTGCTCTTCTGAAAAAAAACTATTTCTTGAAAAGAATAGCTTTTCTATATTCTCATCAAGCGAAAGTTTACTGTCAAACTGTTCAAGATATTTTGCGACACCACCTGTAAGCCCGTAAACCACAGCCTTCTCTTCTGCATTGTAATCCGGAACGAAACTTGCAGAATCCTTATATCCAAAAGGATTGATTTTGAATTCTATATTTGCCCTTCCATGTAGCGGTGCTGATGAACTCAATACATCTTCTCTCATAAAAGAAACGAGAGAACCAAGTAAAATGAAATAAAGATTTGATTTCTTCCACTTATTATCAATGTATTTTTGAAGCAGAGAATTCATATACGGACAGGCTTTTGCAAGATATGGATATTCATCAATTACAAAAATAATCTGCTCTTTTGAAGCCTCTTCAGCCAGAAAGTCAAAAATTGAATCAAAGGATTCAAATTTTAATTTTCCGCTAAGATTGGGGGCAAGGCTTCCCAGAACATCATTTCCCATTCTTGATAAAAGTTCTGACTCTGTCATTTCTGTACTGGCAAAAGATACTGATTTGCATTTATTTATCTCAATAAATTTGTTGACAAGCGTTGTTTTTCCAACCCGCCTGCGACCAAAAAGGACAGCCATATGAAAGCCTTTTTTATTGTAAAGTTCCTGAAGTGCATCAATTTCTTCTTTTCTTCCTATGAAATTATCCATAATAACAATCCTTTCGTTCGCAAGAAATAGTTTCACTAGAGTACACTCTACTAGAGTTCATTCTAGCAAAGTGTACTCTAGTAGAATAGATCACTGGAAGTTATTTGTCAATCAAGTTGAATTGTGTCCAGGATTAATGTTTACCACCTTTGCTGTCCACTCAAAGTCCCCTTCATTTTTACCCAGGCTATTCTCTTCTTCATCTTTTTTATGGAACGTCATCTGGCTGTATACCAAAAATGAAATAACATTTTCTATGGTGTTCAATTCCAAAGCAACAGGGTCTGTGTAATTTGTACCATTCAGTGCGTTGCAAAGCTCTAATCGCCATTTTTGCTTTGATCATCATCGCGCCCGAAAATCGCCTGAAAAAGCCTGTCGTGATATTCCCTGGTGGGAGTTGTCTGAATCATAGCAGTTTGAGGACTTGCCGAAGCTTGTGTCATTAAGTTGACCTCACAAAAAAATGTTTATGAATGGAGTCCTAACTACCCTGCACACCTTATTATTTGCAAGCATGTGTCACTTTTTTCATTTTTGAAGAAAACTGTAAATAATAACGTAATATATTACTGAAATTCGTAAGATAAGACGATTTTTATTCTAAACACAACAGACAAGTTCCGCACAATTTCACTGAAAAAGGCAGTCCGGCACACACTTCACAAAGAAGTTCCGCCGGGCTGTTTTTGTGCGCGACATGTCATATAACCCACGAGTGCGCTGTCACTGCCCCACCTTGGAGTAATACTCCTCAAGCCGTGAACGCGCGGCTACATAGTATTTCTCCAGCCGCTTGTCGAAGTGCCTGCCCATTCCTTCCATGATGATTTTATCGGCCTGCTCAAAGGACATACTATCCTTGTAGACACGCTTACTCACCAGTGCGTCGTAAACATCAGCCACAGCCATTATCCTGGCCTCCAGAGGGATAGACTCCCCCTTCAGCCCTTCTGGATAACCGGAGCCATCCCAACGTTCATGGTGGTAGTGGGCCACATTCTCTGCAATCCGCTTGAAATCAGGGTTGTCTGTTCCCTCAAGTATCGCATGGACTATCCGGGCGCCTTCCGCCGCATGATGCTTCATTTTCTCGAATTCCTCGTCCGTAAAACGTCCTGGCTTCCTGAGGACAGCATCATCTACGGCTATCTTTCCCAGGTCATGCATAGGAGCGGCTTTTATCAGATTGGCACAGAAATCCTCAGTTATACCCAGCTCATTATCCTTCATTATCTCATCCAGAAGAATCCTCACCCCGTCGCTGGTTCGTTTTATGTGGCCCCCCGTGGAGTTATCCCGGCTTTCCACCATGGTCGCCATGCCCAGGATAAGCTTATTATGCATGGCCACTATATCCGCAGTTTTCTGTGCCACCTCCTCCTGAAGCTTGTCATTGAATTTATCCAGCAGGGAGATATATTTCTGGTCCTTGGAATCGTCCGTTATATAGAGCAGAAATCCCCGGTTCTTATGGCCGTCGAAGAGGCGGCTTATCTCTATCTGATATATCTTGTCATCATGTTCCTTGAAAAAAATCTCTTTACTCTCATCAATGATGAAATCCTTGATTTTCACTATCAAGGAGTCATATACCTCCGGGTATCTGCTGGCTTTGCTGTCTATCTTAAGCTTGCTCAGGCAGGGAAAGATTCCCTTTGCGATATCATTGCTTCCCAGGTAATTGAACCTGTCATCAAAGGAGACAAAGCCTGTATCACCGTTCGCAATAATGGTATCTATGACAGTATCCGTCACGTCATAAAGGGATATGCGGCGGATAATCAGAAGGAAAAAAATCTCCGCCACTATATACATAAGGGGAGTAAGCTCAATTCCGTTGCCTAGCAGCTTGCCCCCGAAAAAGCCCAGGGCAGTGAAAAGCTCACTGAAGAACATCAACTTCAAATTTTTGACGGACACATCCTTTTTTCTTATGCTGTATATAATAAGGCCTGCAGAAGTCAGAAGGTATACAAGGACCATAATGTAAAATACAAGATGCATGAATGAGTATTCTTTATGAAGCACTAACCGGCCCTTAACCAGCTCTCCGGTGACAGCTTTGTAGAAGATACCTGAGGAACCGATGGTGGTGGTGGAAAGGAATACGACGGAGGTTATCACAAGGAGGACTACCCGGACCCAGTTCTTTATGGAGATACCACAAAGATTCAATATAGCCAGCAGCATGAAAAGGATGAGATAACAGCCACCTATATATGAAACGATTACTCCGACAAGAACTCCTGAAAGATCCGTGACATGGACCATGATCGCAGCTCCCAGGTTGGACACGGGAATAAGGACGAAGATTATGGTAAAGCAGGAGTCAAAATGCTTATGCCACAGCATGGTATAAATTGCAGCCAAGATTAGAGAAAGAAGGAATAAAGAATCGTAGAAGACTGTCATTCCTTAATTATACACCTAAAAAGACGAATAAAAGCACTCCTTGGGAAAATTCTCAGAAAGCTTCACCGCGCTGCTCTACCTTGGAGTAATATTCCTCAAAGCGGCTCCTGGCAGCAGGCTCCCCAGTTGTTGGCGGCCAGTCCCTCAGTTGCTGGAAGCAGGTCCCACTGTCACCTCTTACAGGGTATCCTGGGCCGTCCTTAGGGAGTAATATTCCCCCTGCTTTGCCATAAGCTCGTCGTGACTGCCTGTCTCAGAGATTCCATGGTCATTGACCACGGCGATTCTGTCGGCGTTCTTTATGGTGGAAAGCCTGTGGGCTATGACCAGGGTGGTCCGGCCCTTGGAAAGCTCATCGAAGGAATGCTGTATTTTCATTTCCGTTGCAGTGTCCAGGGCAGATGTGGCTTCATCAAGAATCAGGATAGGAGGATTCTTAAGGAAGCATCTGGCAATGGAGACCCTCTGCTTCTGGCCTCCGCTGAGCTTTATACCCCGCTCGCCCACGATCGTATCGTAGCCGTTGGGCATAAGCATTATATCCTCATGGATTTCAGCCCGGCGGGCAGCCTGCTCAATCTCGGCATCGCTGGCATCGGGCCTTCCGTAGGCGATATTCTCACGGATGCTGCCGGCGAAAAGGAAAACGTCCTGCTGGACTATTCCTATCTGGTCACGCAAGGACTTCTTCTTTATCTTACGGATATCCACTCCGTCCAGAGTGATCTGACCGCCGGTGACCTCATAAAAACGGGGAATTAGATTACAAATGGTGGATTTTCCGCCACCGCTGGCCCCCACTAGGGCGAATTTCTCCCCTGACTTTATATCCAGGTTCACATCATTAAGGACAGGAAAGTCCGGGGTGTAAGAAAAGGAAACCTCCTTGAAGCTGATGTTTCCCCGGGCTGACAGAATATCCACGGCATCGGGGGCATCCTCCGGCTCCGGCTCTGTACGCATAATCTCAAGGAAGCGCTGGAAGCCGGCCATTCCGGTAGTGAACTGCTCCACGAAATTCGTAAGTTTTTTTATGGGAGCTGTAAAGCTTGATATAAAAAGATTGGCCGCTACAAGGTCAGGAAGGGTCATCTTTCCCTTCATTATGAAATAACCGCCCACAGCAAGCACCAAAAGGGAAAGCAGGCTGTTGCAAAGCTCAATGTTGGAATGGAATATGGCCATAAAGCGGAAGCGAATTTTCTTTGCAATGCTGTAACGTACATTGGAATCTGAAAAACGCTCCCTTTCAAAATCCTCATTGGAGAAGCCCTTGGTCACCCGGATCCCAGAGATGCTTGACTCCAGGTTGGCATTTATCTCCGAGGTGGTTTCCTTCACCTTTAAGGAGGAGCTGGAGAATTTACGTCTGGAGCTTATCACTATAAGCAGCATCACGGGCAGGGCCACGATAACGATGACGGCAAGCTCCCAGCGGATGCTGAGCAGAAGAATAAAGGAGCCCGCAAGAGTCAGAATGGCTATGGAGAAATCCTCCGGGCCGTGGTGGGCAAGCTCGGTGATCTCAAAAAGGTCGGTGGTGGCCCGGGACATAATCTTTCCGGTCCTGTGAGTATCGTAAAAGCTGAAAGGAAGCTTCTCCAGATGGTCAAAAACATCCCGCCTCATATCCTGCTCAACCCGGTTACCGAAGACGTGTCCCCAGTAGGCCACGAACCAGTTGCAGAACCAGCGCAGCAGGAAGCCCACGAAAAGAAGGGCCACAAGGATCAGGAATTTCCTAAGCTCATAATCAGGGATGAGAGTATTCAGGGCATAACGGGAGAACATGGGGAAGGCCACATCAATAGCCGCAATAAAAAAAGCACAGATCATATCGGCTACAAAAAGGGCCAGGTGAGGCTTGTAATAGGATAAAAAAATCTTTAGGGGATGCTTTGAAAAGTCCATAAAAAGATTTTATCAAAAAGTCTGCTTTATTTCGAGATTAAAGATACATAAAAAAAGAATATTCTGCTCACCTCTCAGCGAACAGAATATTCCAGCATAGGAAAACAGCTTCCAGCTAAAGGCTAATCCTGCAAAGCCTCATAGCCTTCTTCACCGGTGCGTACCTTCACCACGTTCTCCACATCGTAGACGAAAATCTTTCCATCCCCTATGTTTCCCGTGTAAAGGACTTCCTTGGCAGCTGTGACTACAAGATCCACAGGAACCTCGCTGACCACGATATCCACCTTTATCTTAGGCAGCAGGGTCATATCCATCTCAACACCACGGTATTTCTGGACATTTCCGTGCTGGACACCGCAGCCCAGTACATTGGTCAAGGTCATGCCGGTTACGCTTATATCATTCATGGCAGCCTTAAGATCATCGAACTTACTGGGCCTTGTGATGATGGTAACCATATGGAACTTGGCATCCGGCCGGGCAGTGCCCCGGGCGACAGGAACAGCCTTATCCATAGGAACCTTGGCCGCAGAAGTCGCAATCTTCGTAGCAGCCGCAGCAGAATCAGATGCAGCCGTGGCAGCCGAACCCAGGGCAGTTGCAGCAATTGCTCCGCCAAGGCCAGCCTCTCCGCCAGTCATAACCTGTGGGGCCATGATGAAGCCTGCATAGCTGGAATCGATTCCGTGCTCAAGCTTATCAAGACCGATAACCTCTTCTTCCTTGCTGGCCCTAAGTCCATGCAATTTTTTGATCAAGGAGAAGGTGATGATCATACATACTGTTGTCCAGGCAACAATAGAGAACTCACCAAGACACTGAACTCCAAGGTGCTTAAGACCACCACCGTAGAAAAGGCCACTCTCCACGTTGAAAAGACCATCGGATACAGTACCCCATATACCGTTGGCAAGGTGAACCGCAACTGCACCAACCGGATCATCTATATGAAGCTTAAGGTCAATGAACTCAACCACAAGAACCACAACGAAACCAGAAACAATACCGATTATAGACGCACCCAGGGCATCCACAGTGGCACAGGTGGGAGTTATGGCCACAAGACCGGCCAAGGAAGCATTCAATGTCATGGAGACATCAGGCTTTCCGTTCTTGACCCAGGTAAAGATCATGGTTGTTACGGCAGCAAGGGCCGGAGCAATTGTCGTAGTGGTGAAAACAGCGGCAAGACCGCCCACTCCCTCAAGCTGGACACAGGCCGCACCGTTGAAGCCGTACCAGCCGAACCAGAGGATGAAGGTTCCAAGAGCACCCAAGGTCAGAGAATGGCCGGGGATGGCGTGAACCTTAGTCACCTTGCCATTCTTGTCGTAATCATACTTTCCGATACGGGGACCCAGGAAGATGGCTCCTATCAAGGCAGCTGTTCCACCTACAGAGTGGATAGCGGCACCACCGGCAAAGTCCACAAAACCAAGCTGGACAAGCCAGCCTTGAGGATTCCAAACCCAACCTGCTTCAATAGGATAAACCACGGCAGATATGACAGCCGAATAAATACAATAGGCAGAGAACTTTGTGCGCTCAGCCATAGAACCACTGACTATAGTGGCCGCAGTGGCGCAGAAGACCAGGTTGAAGACAAAGCTTGACCAGTCATTCTCAGCGAAATTGGTGAAAAGCTGCAGGTCCGGCTTTCCTATAAGACCGAAAAAATAATTCTCGCTCATCATCAGGCCGAATCCCAGCAGCATGAACATAGGTGTACCAATACAAAAATCCATAAGGTTTTTCATAATGATATTGCCGGCATTCTTAGCGCGGGTAAAACCCGTCTCTACCATTGCGAAGCCACACTGCATAAAGAAAACAAGGGCAGCTCCAATCAGGAACCATACGCTCCAAACTTCACTCATAGATACCTCCAATCCCTAGTAAAAAAAAAACGACGATGAAAAGAGACACGGTGCACTCGTGCCGACTTCATCGCCGTTCTGTACAGCCCCAAACAAAAGCTGGGGAATAAAAAACGCTGCATTCTGTCCAAGTCATGAAACCTGGCAAAGGCAGCGTCATTGCTAAAAATTGACCGACCTGAATCACAAAATCCAGGTCAAGCATAAAAAAAGAGGTAGAAGGATTATTCCTACGACCTCATTGTCTTGATGCTTTGTTTATACTACTTTGACGAAATTGTGTCAATCAGGATTAGATGTTTTTAAAGAAATCATCCACAGTCTTCACCAACAATTCAGGGGAAGTCGTTTTCAAAAGATATTTCTCCGGGTGGGCGGCAACCACCTTCATTACCGTTTCCCTGTCATCCTTGGCTGTCAAAAAGATAACCGGAATATCTGCCGTGGAAGGCTCGCTCCTCAGCATTTCCAGAACCTTAAGCCCGGAAACCACAGGCATCTCATAATCCAGAAGAATCAAGTCCACCTTGTGCTGGGTAAGAAGAGTTATGGCATTCATGCCGGAATTAGCCAAGTAAACCTCATATTTCTCGGAAAACCAGTTATGCATGGCACGGAGCATCACACTGTCATCATCAACCACAAGAAGCTTCTTGCGACCGCTCTCCCCGTCACCACCAGTCAAAAAGGAATCCAAGGAAACAAGCATCTCTTTCATGTTCACAGGACGAGTAAAAACTCCTTTGACCATGCTTTTGGGGATCTCCTCGTAAGCCGCTTCTATTTCCTTGGGGTTTCCAATAAGGAAGAGCATACGATTAGCTCCCCCCTGAAGAATTCTTTTTTTCAGATATTTCAGAGTCCCGGCAAAGACAGATACATCCCCTTCAAGATACAAAAGGTATATATCAGGCAGATTACTTATACGGTTTATCTCAAAGGTGCTTGGCTGAGCGGAGACAGTGGGATAGCCTGCCTCGTTCAGGGTTTTTCTCAAAGTATTCACAAGAAAGTTAGCTTCATTACGTATAAGCAAAATATCTTTTCTCATTCAACTTTCTCCTATACAGGTATAGTCTCTTATTTTGTAAATTTCATAGAACACTTTATTATATATTATAAATCCACCCAGATAGAGCAATTCGCAGCAAGCCAAGACTGGGTCAACTACACAGTCCTGGTACGTGCTTTAAAGAGCTCAGCCCGTCTTATAGGAGCCAGCGAACTTTCAGTACTGGCAGCTTCTTTGGAGGCCGCGGGCGACAAGGCAAAGGCCGGAGAGGAAGCAGGCACAACTGAAATCAATGAGAAGACAGGTCTTTTATTGGAGCAATACCGGGACTATAAAGCAAAGCTTGCGGCCCTTTTCGAGGACTTCAGCAGCCTGAGCGCAGGCAGCCCGGAGGCGGCAAAAGCCCAGCTGCCACAGATGGCCATGGATGAGTTCAAGGATGCCATGTCTGCCCTGAAGGAAGTAGCCTCTGCCTTTGATTTCGGAAGCGCGGATATGATTCTTGGAGAATTGGCAGGATACTCCCTTCCAGCAGAATTCCAAGGACAATTCGCAGAAATCAAAAAGGCAGTAAAAGCTGTGGACCAGCAGTCAGTAATCAAGCTGCTTGATGAGATGTTAGGATAATCAGCCTTTGTCCCCGCCGTAATCGGAGGAAGGCTCCGCGGCAAGGATTAAAAATGATGCGATGAACACAATTAAAGCATTTTAAGCTATACTCTATCACAAGGAATAATAAGATGACTATTGAAACGAATCGGCTGACGATTCATGTTGCATCAGAGAAGGAAATGGTTGGCCATATCGAAAAGCAGACAGACAAGTCTCTGATAAAAGCATACAGAGAAATGCTGCAGGGATGTCTTGATCATCCTGAAGCTTGGAATTGGTATGCGATTTGGATGATAGAGCTAAAGAATGGAACTCATATTGGTGATTTGTGCTTCAAGGGGGTAAATTCCGATGGCTCCGTTGAAATCGGCTATGGGATTACAGAAGAAAACCAGGGACGTGGCTATGCCACAGAGGCAGTCGAGGCAGCTATTACCTGGGCTTTAAGACAGCCAGGAGTTTTCCGTGTGGAGGCGGAAACAGAAGCAGAAAACAAAAAATCGCAAAGAGTTCTTGAAAAATGTGGTTTTCTTCCAGCTGGAATCATGGGTGAAGAAGGTCCCAGATTTTATAAAGAGAACTAGCGAATTTAATTTTGAAGAAAAGCTCTCTCCCTAATAAAACAGAGCTTTTCTTTTCGTCAGAAAGTCTTTCCATATATATGTGCTTGAAAGCCCTCTGTGCTTGTGGCAGGGATGGGGCTGCAAAAGGCTCCCGTGTCCGGTGGGAAGGAGGACCGCCTACTTGCTTGTCGCCGACAAAAGGCTTCGACTCCAGTTTGGCCCCATGGCAGCCCTCAATGCTTGTGACCGCCAGCGGTCTCTTGTGGCAGCTATCAGTCCAGGATTCTTCCGTCCCGGGAGATGGTCACCACCTGCCAGGGGATGAACTTGCCGCTATTGCGCAGGGCTGTCTCAGCCGCCCTCTGAAGTCCGCCGCAGCAGGGAACCTCCATACGGACTATGGTCACGCTTTTGATATCGTTATTCCTGATGATCTCCGTGAGCTTTTGGGAGTAGTCTATGTCATCCAGCTTTGGGCAGCCATTGATGGTGATTTTGCCCTTCATGAAGTCCTCGTGCAGGCTGGCATAGGCGAAGGCGGTGCAATCCGCGGCTATAAGCAGCTTGGCGTCCTTGAAGAAGGGGGCCTGGACGGGTACCAGCTTGATCTGGCAGGGCCACTGGCCCAGTCTTGAGACTGGCTTGAAATTGCCTGGCTGAGGTCCATCGGATTGGTCCCGGTTGAACTGCATCATCCTTGTGCCGGGGCAGCCGGAGGCGGGCGCTTCGTGGAAAACAGGACTTCCCACCGGGTTCTGACCCGCCCTTGGGGTGGCAAAAGCCGCCGAAACTGGTGAAGCTACCGTGTGGGCTTCAGAAGCCGCCGAAGCCGATGAAGCTGGAGAAGCACCGGAGGCGGGCGCTTCGTGGAAAACAGGACTTCCCACCGGGTTCTGACCCGCCCTTGGGGTGGCTGGAGAAGCACCGAAGGCCGCCGCAAAAGCAGAGGCATTTTGTGCAGCGGGTGAATCCTCAACCGCCGAAGCCGATGAAGCACCGGGAGCCGCAAATCCCGCAGAAGAGCTTTGGGAAGCGGGGAAAGCTGCCGAGGGGCTTGACCCCGCCTTTTCCTGGGCTTTTCTCACTGCCTCAGGATCGTATTCTGGGGCTTCTCTTTCCTCAAAGGAAATTGCCCCGGTCGGGCAGTTGGGCAGGCAGTCGCCGAAGCCATCACAGAAGTTTTCCCTGACCAGCTTGGCTTTTCCCTCTATTATCTCTATGGCGCCCTCATGACAGGCTTCTGCGCACAAGCCGCAGCCATTACATTTCTCTTCGTCGATGTGGATGATTTTTCTTATCATTTTCTGCCTCCTTGACTTTACGAGAGCAGTATACTAGACTGCCCAAGGTAAAAATGTTGTTATAACCACATTTTCTTCATTTTTTGGAGGATTTTTTGAATATCCAGCAGCTTTCAAATTTCAGGCTTTTCCAGTCTATGTCCCCGGAGGAGATAGAGGAGATGCTTTCTTTCATGCAGGCAAGGGAGGTCTCTTACCAAAGGGGAGAGACTATTTTTCATGCCGGCCAGACCACATCTTGGCTGGGCCTTGTCCTTAAAGGCAGTGTCACTGTGGAAAGCAATGATATGTGGGGGAACAGGACTATACTGAATCTTATTGAAAGGGGCTTCCTTTTCGCGGAAAGTTATGCCCTGCTTCAGAAGGAGCCCATGCTGGTGGACGCCGTGGCCAATGAGGACTGCCGCATCCTTTTGTTGAGGACAGGCGGGCTTGAAGCCTTGAAGGCTGCTTCCTCCTCCTGGGTTATGAAGTATATGTCAAACTTACTGAGGATATCCTCCTACAAGAACCTGCTGCTTTCAGGCAGGAGCTTTCACACTGCCCCAAAGAGCATAAGGGGCCGGGTCATGTCCTACCTTAATTCTGTATCACTGCAGAAGCATTCGGATTCTTTCGACATTCCCTTTGACAGGCAGCAGCTTGCGGATTATCTGAATCTTGAGCGCAGCGCCCTATCCAAGGAGCTGGGGAAAATGCAGAGGGAGGGGCTGATTCAAGTCAAGAAAAATCATTTCAGGATAATTGTGAAGGAATAAGGGAAGCAGGAAAATCGTCAGAGTGAAGGGAAAATCGTCAGTGGGAGCGGACCTGGGCTATGGAGACTGCCACAGGCATGGGAAGGCTTTTGAAAGATGAAAGGGGCGTTGCGGGGCAGCTCCCCTGAAAGGGCAGCCCGGCGGAGTCTTACAAAACCCCGCTGGGTGGGGTAGGAAAAGACCCCTGAAGCACCCTGCAGAAGGCCCCCTCCGGATGGATGAAGGGGGCTTTTCCGTAGGGCGGGGCTCCGCCCTAATCCTATTTATCTTACGCTGTAGAGTAAATCTCCGTAGCTTGGGAAGGGCCAGAGCTCTTTCGGGGTAATGACTTCAAGCTCGTCTGCCACGGCTCTGAGCTGTCCCATGGCGGAGAATACCTTCTCCCGGAAGAAGAGGGCTGTTTTTCCAGAGTCGCCTTTTTCACCAATGGTTTTGGCTTCTGCCACGGCCTTTTCCAAGGTACCGGTCTTTTCGAATATGGAGCTTGTGAGGGCTGAGACTTTTTTCAGCATCTCGGCTTCATAGGTACATTCGCATTCGTTGCAGGCGGCTTTTTTTAGGCCGATTGTCTCTGCCAGCTTCGTGGCATACTTGCTGGCGCAGGGGAGTATGTCTTTTTTGGCCATTTCCAGCATAGTCTCGGCTTCTATGTTTATGATCTTGGAGTAGTTCTCGTTGTGGATCTCATAGCGGCTGGTCAGCTCTACCCTGCTGTAGACTCCGTATTTCTCAAAAAGCTTGACGTTTTTCTCATCCAGGGTACGCTGTAGGGCCTCCGGGGTTGAGCGCAGGTTGGAAAGTCCCCGTTTCTCGGCTTCTTTTATCCAAGCGTCGTCGTAGCCGTTGCCGTTGAAGATGATTCTTTTGTGCTCACGGATTGTCTTAAGGATAAGCTCGTGCAAATCTGCGTTGAGGTCTTTGCTTCCCTCCAGCTTGTCGGCGAACTCACAGAGGATGTCTGCCACAGCTGTGTTCAGGAAGACGTTGGCACAGGCTATGGATTCGTTTGAGCCCAGCATGCGGAACTCGAACTTGTTGCCGGTGAAGGCGAAGGGAGAGGTTCTGTTACGGTCGGTATTGTCCTTATTGAATTCAGGGAGGACTGTGACACCTATCCGCATTTTCTCTTTCTCGTGCTTGCCGTAGGGGACGCCCTTCTCTAAGCAGTCCAGTATGGCTGAAAGCTCATCGCCCAGGAAGATTGAGATGATGGCTGGCGGGGCTTCGTTGGCTCCCAGTCTGTGGTCGTTGCCTGCGGAGGCCACGGAGATACGGAGCAGGTCCTGATACTCGTCCACGGCTTTGATAATGGCGCAGAGGAAGAGGAGGAACTGGGCGTTGCTCTCTGGTGTGGCACCTGGATCCAGCAGGTTCTTGCCAGTATTTGTGGAGATTGACCAGTTGTTGTGCTTGCCGCTTCCGTTGACGCCGGCGAAGGGTTTTTCGTGGAGCAGGCAGACCATTCCGTGTCTGGAGGCCACTTTACGCATAAGCTCCATGGTGAGCTGGTTGTGGTCACAGGCCAGGTTCGTGGTGCTGAAGATAGGAGCCAGCTCGTGCTGGGCAGGAGCTACCTCGTTATGCTCTGTCTTGGCCAGGATTCCAAGCTTCCAAAGCTCCTTGTTCAGGTCCTTCATGAACTCCTGGACCCGGGGCTTTATCATGCCGAAGTAGTGGTCCTCAAGCTCCTGGCCCTTCGGGGCTTTTGCTCCGAAAAGGGTGCGGCCGGTGTATATAAGGTCTTCACGCCTGTCATACATTTTCTTGTCGATGAGGAAGTATTCCTGCTCAGGGCCGACTGTGGTTTTTACGCTTTTTACATTCTCGTTGCCCTCGAAAAGGTGGAGGACACGGACGGCCTGCTTTGACAGTGCCTGCATGGAGCGGAGGAGAGGGGTCTTTTTGTCCAGGGCCTCGCCGGTATAAGAACAGAAGGCTGTGGGGATGCAGAGGGTGCCGTCCTTGATGAAGGCGAAGGAGGTGGGGTCCCAGGCGGTGTAACCGCGAGCCTCGAAGGTGGCACGGATTCCTCCGCTGGGGAAGCTTGAGGCATCAGGCTCACCCTGGACCAGCTCTTTACCGCTGAACTCCATGATGATTTTTCCTCCCTCTATGGGGCTGATGAAGCTGTCGTGCTTCTCTGCCGTGATGCCCGTAAGAGGCTGGAACCAGTGGGTGAAATGAGTGGCTCCCTTCTCAAGGGCCCAGTCCTTCATGGCGTTTGCCACAACGGTGGCCACAGAGGGGTCAAGCTTCTCGCCTCCCTCGATTGTCTTCATCA
>JAILBN010000035.1 GCA_024680915.1 Treponemataceae bacterium
CTGTGTTTATTTTACCACAGTGCCTACTTTTTAGGAATTTACAGAAAGACTTTCACAGAGTCGATTTATCTATGAAGAAAACATTGTAGCCAAGAGATTCAAGGACTTTTTGTGCAAAAATGATTTTGCAATTTTACAAATCAAATAGTGAAATTTCATATGTATTATTGTTATTATCTTTATGACTGTGCGACATAAAGATAGTTATTTTTATCCATACTGTATGAAATATTTGGTTTTAATGAAAATCGAAGCTGCAAAGGTAACTTAATAAAATAATCGTTTTCTTTTTTATAAATCGTCATGCATTTATGTCTAGAACAACTTGGAGTTTCAAAACGAAGTTTTTCTAATAAAAAAATCTTAAATTCATCGGCAATACATGAATGATAAGCAACGACGTCTCCGTCTTTTTTTACTACTATGTAACCACCGTTAATTTCTGATTTACCATTCCATTTTTTACCGAGACGAAGACCCGTAAACATTGAATAAAGTAAATTTTCTATTCTTAACCTATATGCATCATAGTTATTTTGGAAACTATATTTTGCAAAATCTTTTATTGAAAGATAATTCAAACATTCTTTAATATAAGTTTTTTCGCCATTTTGTTCAAAGAAATAGAATTTTAACATTCCGCCTAGTATTAAAGGCATTTCTGTACCGCAGCAAGTGATGAGATTCTCTCTGGCAATATTTGAGACAGGATTTACAAATTCTAAATCTAATTTTTTATCATGCAGAAATTTCATTCGTTTTCCAACGGATGTATGTCCTTGTTTATCAACTAGCAGATTAAAAGTTTGCATTATTGCATCATTGATACTTCCTGTGATTTTGAATTCAAAATTAGTGTTATCACCACTTGCATTAAACAAAGTTGAACCCGCATCTATATCAGATTTACATGAAAATCCCATTATTTGATTAATGCCACTTCTATAATCTAAGGTTTCAAGAATTATGTCCTGTGTTCCACCAAAGAATCTGTTTGATTTTTCTGCAGGTGACTTTAGCTTTTGTATATTTAATGATCCCAAGAAATTCGTAATATCTTTGTCTGTAAAAGTTGTTTCTGTTGAGGAAATTATCATATCCCATATTTTATTTTTATAAGTTTTTATTTTTGAACAATCAATTGTAGCTACTTCTTTTTCATTAAGTTTGATAACGACAGATTCACCTGGAAAATAGCTGTATTCTTTGCCTTTTATTTCTTCTCTGATTATACGGACAATGTTCAAGAATTTGTCACGGAGTTTTTCCATATTTTTATCGGCAGCATAAATCTTACCGTCACTTAATAGTTTGAAGAAAATGTAAACTTCACTCCATTCGCCTTTGTTTCCTTTTAATTCCATTTTATTTCTCCAAAGAATCAAGTGTTTTCTTGATTTTTTTTGCAATTGCTTCAATGACTGGAACTGAAACGGAATTTCCAAACTGCTTGTAAAGATGTGTGTCAGCAAGTACAAGTTTGTATGAATCTGGAAAGCCCTGTAACCTTGCCCATTCTCTAGGAGTCATTTTTCTAATACCTTCTGTGTTTACAGTTCCTTTTATGTTTGTTGTAGGAGTTAAGTTTTTTTGTCTTTTGTCTATAATTAGATTTCTTTCTCTTCCCATTCCTCCACAGACTATGGCTCCAGCAATTCCGTTTACATCTCTAATTTCATAACCAAAACCATGACCTTTTGCCTCATGCCGCGCTTTATGTCTTTTTAGAGTTTCAATATATGTTGTGCTTAGATAATACTTTGCAGGGACAGGCTTTTCTTCCATTATATCTTTGATACATTTTGAAGAATCTGTCCCTTCTGGAAAGCTAAATTCTGTTACATTTAATTTTTTTTGAAAAGCAACAATATAAATTCTTTCTCTATTCTGAGGAACTCCAAAGTCTTTACTGTTTAGTACCTTGGAAAAAACATTGTAGCCAAGAGATTCAAATGTTGATTTTATTATTTTGAATGTACGACCTTTATCATGGATTACCAGACCTTTTACATTTTCGCAGAAAATTACTTTAGGCTTGTGATATTCACAGATTCTTGCTACATCCATAAAAAGAGTTCCGCGACAGATTCCTTTATAATTATCATCGAAGCCCTTTCTCTGTCCTGCCATGCTGAACGCTTGACATGGGAAACCTGCCAAACATATATTAAACGAAGGAATATCTTCTTCATTTATTTTTGTAATGTCACCTGCAATTGTTTCAGGCTGACTAAAATTCTCGTGATATGTTTTTTGTGCATATTTGTCCCATTCAGAAACAAATACAGTTTCAGATTCTTTAAAAGCCTTTTCAAACCCGATCCTAATACCGCCTATTCCTGCAAAAAGATCTATAAAGTTGTACTTTTTCTGATTTTGCGTTAGCAAAATCGAATCAGAGTGACAATTCGGGGGCGTTGCGGGGGTGTCCCCTGCAGAAGGGGTAGCGAAAGACACGTCAGTGTCTGGAGCGAGGGGAAGGCTTTCCCCTTCATCACCGCATTTTAAACGGTCGTTTTTGGTGTCAGAGGCTTATCAGAATCGCACTGTAGTGTTTATAAAAATGTTGTGCAGATAATTAGAATTATAGTTAAAATTAATGCGTAAATACGCAAATTTTTCAGTTACAAAAAGTTGCTAATTTTTTTCTGTCGATGTATAATTGACTAAAAAAATGCGTATTTACGCAATTGATTAGAGAGTGAAGAAATGATTCCCAGACCACAATATTTGAACAGGCTTATTTCAAAAAAAGAAAACGGCCTTATAAAAATAATAACTGGAAACAGACGCTGTGGAAAGTCATATCTTCTGTTCACTATTTATCGTCAATATTTAATAAAGAGTGGAATAAAGAAAGATCAGATAATTGAACTTGCTCTTGATGAAGCAGTAAATGCCAAATACCGTAATCCTATTGAGCTTGATAACTATATTCGTTCTCTGGTTTCCGATACTTCAAAACAATATTATGTATTCCTTGATGAAATTCAAAAAGTTGAAGAAATACAGAATCCGTATGTTCCAAATCCAGACTCAAAGATTACATTTGTTGATACAGTACTGGGACTCATGAAACTTCCTAATGCAGATATTTATATAACAGGAAGTAACTCAAAAATGCTTTCTTCGGACATTGTAACTGAATTCAGAGATAGAGGTGATGAAGTAAGAGTCTATCCGTTGTCATTCAGCGAGTTTAATAGTGCATATTCAGGAGATAAAAGCAAAGCCTGGCGGGAATATTATACTTATGGCGGAATGCCTCTTGCTGTTACAAAAAAGTCATCAGATGATAAAAGTAGGTATTTAAAAGATTTATTTACTGGAACATATATTAAAGATGTTCTTGAGCGCCATAAAATAACAAATGACTCTTCAGATTTAGAAGAATTACTTAATGTAATTTCGTCTTCTATAGGCTCTTTGACAAATCCATTAAATCTTTCAAATACTTTTAAAACTGTAAAAAAAAGAAATATTGCACCGGAAACAATCAGCCTTTATCTGGATTATTTTAAGGATGCCTTTTTAATCGATAGTGCAGTTCGTTACAACGTAAAAGGAAAAAAATATATAAGTACACCTCTAAAATATTACTTTGTTGATGTAGGTCTTCGCAATGCAAGACTTAATTTCCGTCAGCAGGAAGAGAATCACATTATGGAAAATGTAATTTTTAATGAGCTTAAGATTCGTGGCTTTGATGTTGATGTAGGTGTTGTTGAACACAATACAAAAGATCAAGAAGGAAAGAGCCAGCGAAACTTACTGGAAATTGACTTCATAGCAAATATGGGGGGCAAACGCTTTTATATTCAGTCTGCTCTGAATATTGATGATGAAGCAAAAAAGCAGCAGGAGATAAACTCTCTTTGCCGAATAAATGATTCATTCAAAAAGTTCGTAGTAATAAAAGACAATATAGAACCCTGGCAGGATGACAAGGGAATCCAATACATAGGAATTGAGCAGTTTCTGCTCGAAGAAGACTGGTTAAGGTAAGGAAAGAGAAAAGAAAATGGATAAAAATAATATAGACAAAGAAGTAAAAAGTGCCACCAAAAACGACCCTTTTTTGTGTCAGTTTTCTTCATCCTTATAGGAAAAAAGTATGATTAACTTAGATTCTAATCAATTATTACAAAGTTTACAAACAGGATTCATTTCAAAAACTTATCATTCAATAAATGAACTAGCTCCAACTCTTTTGGTAAATAATTATCATAGAGAAAAGAAAATACTTTCTTCACTTGTAGAAGAATTATCTTCTTGTGAAGCCTTTGAATTCTCTGTCGCTTTTATAAATAATGAAGGACTTGCCGCAATAAAAGAGACTTTAGACAAATTATCTATATACAGCGAAAAAAATCCAGATAAAGCCGTAAAAGGTCGAATATTAACAACAAACTACCTTAACTTTACACAGCCTTCCGCATTACAGGAATTAATGCAATTTTCAAATATCGAGATTCGTGCTTATACAAAAGGCGGCTTCCATCCGAAAGGGTATATTTTTAAGCAAAGCAACTATTATTCTATGATTATCGGAAGTGCAAATCTTACGGCTTCGGCATTAACTAAAAATCAAGAATGGAGTGTAAAATTTCTTTCATGTGTCGATGGCCAAATTGTTCACACAGTCCGCGAAGAATTTGAACATGTTTGGACCGAAGCTGACATAGTGGATGAAAAATGGCTTGAAAACTATTCAAGCACATATGATGAAAAGAGACTCACATTAAAGTTAGTAAATAAGCATATAAAAGATCTCAGGAAAAACAATGAAGGAACTACTTCTCCCAGACAAAGCCCCCCTCTAGGCGTCAATGAACTTATCTTTAATCCTTCCACAGATACGGAATTTATTGTAGAAAACGAGAATTTGATTGAAGAGGAAGAAGAACAGACTGAAATTGTACCAAATTCAATGCAAGAAGAAGCAATGGTAGCTCTTCATAATCTTCGTGAAGAAAATCAAAATCGTGCTCTTTTAATTGCGGCGACAGGAACTGGTAAAACTTATCTTTCAATTTTTGATGTTAATCAGGTTAAACCTAAAAAAGTTTTATATGTGGCCCACCGGGATATGATTCTTGATAAATCAGAAAACAGCTTCAGAAACATTCTTCCTGATATAAAAACAGGCTTTTTGAATGGAAATAAAAAAGATTTGTCCGCAGATTATCTATTTGCTTCGGTATTCACATTAGCAAAAGAAGAAACTCTGAAATCTTTCAAAAAAGACGAGTTTGATTACATTATAATTGATGAAGTACATCACGCCGGAGCAGAAAGCTATAAGAAAGTGATTGATTATTTTGAACCAAAGTTTTTGCTTGGTCTTACCGCAACTCCTGAGCGTACCGACGGCTTTGATATTTTTTCTATGTTCCAGAATAACATCGCCTATGAAATCAGATTGCAAAAAGCAATGGAAGCGGATTTACTCTGCCCCTTCCATTATTACGGACTTTCTGATTTAACAGTTGATGGACAAGAGATTGATGAAAAGTCCGATTTTAGTAAATTGATTTGTGATGAACGTGTAAAACATATCGAGCGTTCTATCAACCTTTACAGAAACTTTGCCTACCCAGTTAAAGGTCTGATATTTTGCAGCCGGGTAGAAGAAGCAAAGGAGCTTTCACAAAAATTAAATAAAGATGGTTATTATACAAAATACCTGACAGGAGAAAATTCTGATTCCGAACGTGAAAGTGTTATTCAGGAGCTGGAATCAGATGAAAATCCACTTCAATACATAATCAGTGTTGATATATTTAATGAGGGTGTTGATATTCCTTCTGTAAATCAAGTTGTAATGCTTCGACCAACACAATCAGCTATCATTTTTGTTCAGCAGCTTGGTCGTGGCTTAAGGAAATCAAAAGGTAAATCATATGTTTCAGTAATAGATTTTATTGGTAACTACGAAAACAATTTTTTTATTCCAATAGCACTTTATGGAGATAATTCATACAACAAAGATAATCTCCGGAAAGCAATGAGTACAGGTTCTGCAGGATTACCAGGAACATCAACCGTGCAGATTACTGAAATAGCAAGACAAAGAATCTATCAGGCTATCAGTGAGACAAACTTCACACAACTTAAATTATTAAAGAACGAATACAACAAACTAAAAATTCGTTTAGCAAGAATACCTACAATGATGGATTTCGTAAATAATGACTTTATTGATCCTCATCTTTTTATAGATTATGCAGGTTCCTATTATGAATTCTTAAAAAAGATGGATAAAGAATATACGGATTTAGAATCAAAACACCGGACTTCATTACAATTCATCTCATTGGAATTCGCCCACGGGTTCAGAATGCATGAGCTTTTATTGTTAAAACTTTTGATAGAGAGTGATAAGATTCCTTTTGAAAAATACCTACAGGAACTTGCTCAACGAAATGTAACAATAAAACCTAACATAAAGCAAATATTGATAGTTCTTTCTAAAGATTACTATCGCCAAGATGACCAAAGAAAATATGGTGAGATTTCTTACGTTTCCTTTGATTCTAATTCCACGACTTTTACAAAAACAGATTTTTTCCGGCAATTACTTCAAAATGAGCTTTATAAGAACCATCTTCTTGACCTTTTGGAATACGGAATGAATAAAGCTACAATAAAAGATGAAGAAGTTTATGGTGATGATGGTTTAATTTATTATAGAAAGTATTCAAGAAAAGATGTTTTCAAAATAATGAATTTTGATAAAGATCAGAACCCACAAAATGTTGGTGGATATATTATCCAAGAGGTTGATGGAAGGAAAAAATGTCCAGTCTTCGTTACCTACGAAAAAGCTGAGGATATTTCGTCTTCTACAAAATACAAGGATTACTTTATAGACAACACCCGCTTCAACTGGATGAGTAAAAACAAAAGATATTTAAATTCACCAGATGTTGAAGCTATATTAAACCAGGAAAAAAATGATATCCAAATAGAACTTTTTATAAAAAAAGATGATAATGAAGGGACAGATTTCTATTACATTGGAAAAATGTTGACAGATTATGACTCAAAAGAACAAACTGAGATCCCGAATGAAAAAGGTCAAATGCTTCCTGTAGTCAATCTCCAGTTTGACATAGTTCCTTCAGTTCCACAAAGCTTATATAATTATTTAGAGGCCTGACAATATGAAAACCATAACTGTTTCCGGGGCTGTCATACTCCGCACTAACCCAACGACTAACAGAAAAGAGATTTTCGCTACTCAGCGTGGCTACGGTGAATATAAGGACGGCTGGGAAATCCCCGGAGGAAAGCTTGAATCTGGCGAAAGTCCAGAAGAATGTATAGTCCGAGAAATTAAGGAAGAGCTTGCAACAGAAGTAAGAGCAGAAAGAATTATTGGCGTAATAGATTATGATTACCCAACTTTTCACCTGACTATGCATTGTATTTTGTGCTCTATCCTCTCCGGTGACCTTAAGCTTCTTGAGCACGAGGCTGCCTGCTGGCTCACTAAGGAGTCTCTCAGATCCGTGAAGTGGCTGCCGGCCGACCTGCTGATTCTGGACAAGATAGAAGAGCTGCTGGTCTGACTTAGACTCCGGGGGCGATGCGGGGGCGGCATTAAAAAAGAGGAGCCAGCCTGAGTAAGTCCCGGAGCCCCCGCTGGAATGGGGTGTGGCGAAAACCGGCAGCAAGCCTCTTGCGGACGGGTTGAGCCCCGGGGAAAGGCTTTTCCCCTATACAACTTTTATAAAACCTGCTTGTATTCTATCTGCAAGATAAAGCGGAAGATTTATCATATCATCTTGTTCTTTGTATTCTAATGTCGAAAATCGTATTGCACAGTCAGGTTTTTCTTCCCTGCGATAGCGCTTGAAACTGGCAGATGCTACATTTCCGCCTGCCTTACACTCAACAGGAATTATCTGCATTTCATTCTGCAAAAGAAAATCTATTTCGTAATTCTGCGAAGGTGAATAATAATGAATATCATTATCAAGATTTGCATGAAACTGCTGTAAAAGATAGTTTTCTGTAAGGGCACCTTTAAACTGAAAATCAGAATCGAGTATAATTTGTTTATTCTCAACTTCTGCAGCACATTTTGCTAATCCGACATCAAAAAAGAAAAGCTTAAAACTTGAAAAATCTTCAAAAGCCTTCAATGGAAGTTCAGGCTTTTTTACATCGAAAATACGGATAACAAGTCCCGCACTTACAAGCCATTCAACAGCCACTTCAAATTCTCTGGCTCGTGCCCCTTCTTTTACACAACCATAAATAAATTTTTCATTTTTTTTAGAAAGCTGAGTTACAAGGCTTCTGAATACAAGAAGAATACGACCTGCGTTGATTTTTTTATTATGCTTTGAAAAATCATTCTCATATGAGGAAAGAAGTTCTTTTTGGATTTGTAATACCACTCCAGAATTCTTTTCTTCTGACCAGCTTGCAACACATTCCGGCAAACCACCAACTATCAGATAATCATGATACTGCTCAATGAGCTTTGTATGCTGAACCGAAATAATTTCTTCTGCTGGAGTTTCTTCAATATACTTCAAAAGAGTTGGATTTACAGCTCCTAAAAATTCTTCAAAATCCATTGGATAAATGTTAAGAAGATTAACTTTTCCAACCGGATAGCTCATCGGTTCGGCAAGTAAGGTTCCAAGAAGACTTCCAGCAGCTATCACGTGATATTCATTAGCCTCTTCACAAATATATTTTAATGAATTAAGGGCATTTGGACATTCTTGAATTTCATCAAAAATTATCAGATGTTTTTCTTTTTCAATTTTATCATTTTTTATTGTTCCCAAAAGAGAAATTATTCTGTCCGGTTCTTTGTTTACAGCAAAAATCTTTGCAAGCTCAGTGTCACTTTCAAAAGAAAAATAAAATGTCTTTTCGTAATATAGTCGGCCAAATTCTTTCATAAGCCAGGTTTTCCCAACCTGACGTGCACCACGCAAAACAAGGGGTTTTCTACGGGAAGAGGATTTCCATTCCACAAGTTTATTCAAGGCCTTTCTATACATATCTCTATATTATTATTTTTTTTTCACAAAAATAAAGGGAATTTTAGCTAATTTTACACATATTTATTAACTTTTAAGCTAATTTTTACACGTTTTTAACCCGGCAGCAAGCCTCTTGCGGACGGGTTGAGCCCAGGGGAAAGACTTTTCCCCTTTATTCCTAAATTCCTAGCTCATCTTTCACAAGCTCGCCCAGTCTCCTGGCGTTCCTGGCTCCGTTACCCTTGGGGTGGTTATTAAAGAATACTGCCGTTTTTTTCCCGGCACTCACCGCACTTTGAATTACGGGCAGGAAGTCCTGCAGCTCCTGGTCTGAATAATCGTACCTGTATCTTTCGGAGCCATTACTGCCGCTGTCCTTGGCATACCAGGCCTGGGCATTCCTTCCGTGCAGGCGGATATAGGCCAGGCTCCCCAGGAAGGGGGTCTCTCCCGGCAGGGCGCTGAGCCTGGGCATGTCACAGAAGGCCACTGAGGCTCCCCTTTCCTCAAGTCCCTGGAAAACCGACTGTCTTATCCATTCTTTATGGCGGAACTCTATGGCCAGAGGAAAATCACGGAAGAGGTCTATAAGCTTGGCCAAGTATATCCTGTTGTCCTTGGTGTAATGGAAGCTCTGGGGGAACTGGAAAAGGACCGAGTAAAGGGAATCTTTCTCAAGGAGGGGTGATACCGCGGTCTGGAATTCCCGGGCGGCCAGCTGCCAGGCAGGCCCCACCTGATGGGTCAGAAGTCCCGGTCCCTTGACGCTGAAGCTGAGTCTTCCCTGGCTCCTCTCGTAGAAGGAGAGCATCCTTTCCTTGTTGGGCATGCTGTAGAAGGTGCTGTTCAGCTCCAAGGCGTTGAAGATGGTGGAATAATAGGTGAGAAAGTCGGCTCTTTTAAGATTGTCGGGATAGAAGACTCCCTTCCACTCGGGATAATCGTAACCGCTGGTGCCTATGAGTATTCCTGCCATGGTCCTATTCCCAATCCTCGTAATCCTTGTTAGGGTTAAGGCTCTTTTTCTCCGTGCGCTTCTTGTAGGGCTTTGAGCCTGTGGCTTTGTTTGAGAGGGCGGCTTTCACGTCCCCGCTGGTTAGTATGCTGATGGATTTTTCGCTGGAAAGGCGTCTTTTTCTGGCTTCGGCATCCAGGGCGCCGGCTTTGTCTTCCTGCTTAAGAAGTATGTCGTTGGCTGAGTTCAGATGAAGGGCGTAATGCAGCTTCTTATTCTCTTCCAGGAAGAAGACTGCCTCCTCTATATCCCGGAAGGCGAGGCCCGCCTTTTGTTTCGCCTTGTATCTGAGTCTCTCGCGGATTTTCTTTGCCAGAACAGCTTCGGTGATAAGCTTTTTTTCTGAAAGCTCTTCCAGGGCTGCCGCTATTTCTTCCTGTATGCTGGTCATGGCATCATTATAGCACGAATCCCCTGCCCTGGTCTCCTACTGTCCTTCTGCCCGCAAGACTGATGGAAGAAAGCTGAGGCCCCACATTATTCTTGACGATTCCCTTTTTTCAAGATTATCTTTTCTTTATGAAGATTCTTATTTTATCCTGTAACACCGGCGGAGGTCATAACTCGGCGGCGAAAGCGATAAAGGAGACCTTTGATGAAAAAGGCCATTCCTGCGATATCATGGATGCCTTGTCCTTCGGCGGACAAAAAGCTTCGGACTTGGTTTGTGATGCCTACATCGAGATGGTCAAGAAAGCTCCCAGGCTCTTCGGCGAGATTTATAAGATGGGAAACAAGCTGGGGCAGCTGAACCAGGAGAACATAACGCCTGTGCATTCTCCTATCTATTATGTGAACAAGCTTTATGCCAATGCCCTGGAAGACTATATAAAGCGGAATAATTACGATGCTGTCATCTGCGTCCATATTTTCCCGGCGGAGGCTATGACCAGCCTGAAAAAACACCATAGGCTGGATATCCCCTTCTATTTCGTTGCGACGGATTACTATTGCCCGCCTATGCTGGAGGAGACTTTGCCCTCGGCTATTTTCAGCGCCCACAAGGACAGTGAGTTCTCCTACCTTGCCCACGGAATAGACAGGAAGCTGCTCGTCCCCACAGGTATTCCCGTATCAAAGAGATTCCTGGTCAAGAATGATAAAGCCCAGGCCCGCAGGCTGCTGGGACTAGAGGAGGAGGATGAGATTTTCCTGCTGATGAGCGGCAGCATGGGCTACGGAGATCTGCTCAACACAAGCCGTTACATATTCGAGAATGGCAACGAGCATACTAAAATAGTCGCCATAACCGGTCATAACGAGGAGCTTTACAAGGAGTTCGAGACTTCCTTCAAGGGAGAGGAAAGGCTTGTCCTGCTGGGCTTCACGGACAAGGTAGCGGATTATCTTGATGCCTGTGATGTCCTGCTGACAAAGCCGGGCGGACTTTCAAGCACAGAAGCCCTTGCAAAGGGGGTCACCATAATCCACACCACGCCCATACCGGGCTGTGAGACGGAGAACGTCCAGTTTTTCACGGAGCACCACCTTTCTGTATGCGCCAGCCAGGCCAGCGATGCGGGAAGGCTCGCCATTGCCGTCATGAGGGACAAGTTTCTGCAGAAGCAGATCCTTGAGGCCCAGGATAACTACAGGTGCCAGAATTCCGCCGGGCAGATAGCGGACTATGTCCTGGCAGGATCAGAATAGCTTCAGGAAAGGAAATATATGCGTCTAATTTTCATACGCCACGGAGACCCGGACTACGAGCACGACAGTCTTACTGAGAAAGGTAAAAGAGAGGTTGCCCTGCTCACAGAGAGGGTGAAAAAGTGGAAGAATATCTCTCAGATATATGTCTCTTCCATGGGGCGGGCCCAGGAAACCGCCGCACCTTCCTTAAAGGCTCTGAGAGCCAAAGCCATCACCTGCCAGTGGCTGCAGGAGTTTTATTACCACACCACCTATCCGCTGGATGTGAAGGATGAAAGCATGGCCGGCAAAAGCACCATGTGCTGGGACCTGATGCCGGAGTATTTCCTGTCTGACAAGGCTTTCTTCGACAAGGACCGGTGGATGAAGAGTGATTTCATGAAGGGCGGCGACATAGCCTCCAAATACAAGATGGTGTGCGAGGGCATAGACGGCATCCTGGCCCGGCAGGGCTACTGCAGGAGCGAGAGCGGTCTTTATCTTGTCAAGGACCCCGTCCCCAACCACAACTGGTCAGAGCCTATAGAGAAATACCACCTTAAATCCGTGAAGGACGACTACCCGGAGGAGAAAACCCTTGTATTCTTCTGTCATCTGGGTGTCATCTTCACCATGATAGCCCACCTTGTGGGTATGTCACCCATGCAGCTTTGGCAGGGCTTCTTCATAGCACCCACCTCGATAACGGTCATGAACAGCGAGGAAAGGCTTCCGGGCCAGGCTTTTTTCCGGGTTGAAAGACTGGGCGACGTGAACCATCTTATCAATGGAGGGGAGCCTGTCTCCTCATCGGGGTATTTCGCAGACCTGCTGGCGGAATGAGATACTGCCTCATTTTTTTCTAGACAATAAAAGCGTCCTTTTGGTATACTTTACCCATAGTCTTAAAGGAGGACAAGAAAAAAATGAGGAGATTTCTATACCCGTTGATTATGCTTCTTGCTGCCATCACTGTTTTCAGCTGCAGCGGAAAAAATGAGAATGTAATCAAAATCGGTGTTTATGAACCAGCTTCCGGAGACAACGGTGCCGGAGGAAAGCAGGAGACGCTTGGTATCCAGTACGCTAACAAGCTTACTCCAAAGGTTGAGATCGGTGGTAAAGAATACCAAGTCCAGCTTGAGATCGTTGATAACGAATCCTCAAACGACAAGGCTGTGACAGCAGCTTCTGAGCTCGTAAGCAAGGGCGTATCTGTAGTCCTTGGCTCATACGGCTCCGGTGTATCAATAGCAGCCAGCGACACCTTCGCCAACGCAGATATTCCTGCCATCGGCGTTACATGTACGAACCCACAGGTAACACAGGGCAACAGCCACTACTTCCGCATCTGCTTCCTGGATCCTTTCCAGGGTACAGTTCTGGCCAACTTCGCAGTGGACAACTTCAAGGCAAAGAAAGCCTACTGTCTGGCAAAGCTGGGTGATGACTACGCTGTAGGTCTCTGCAACTACTTCATGGAAGCTTTCAAGAAGCTGGGCGGAGAATGTGTGTTCGAGACCTTCCCTGACGGAACAAGCGATTTCGCCGCATATGTAGCAAACGCAAAGAATCAGGGTGCAGACGTTTTCTTCTCTCCAGTATCCACAGAAGCCGCAGCCCTTATCATAGAGCAGGCTAACACCCAGGGACTTTCAGTACCTATCCTTGCCGGTGACACCTGGGATTCCAACGTTATCCTTGGAGCAGCAAAGGGTTCCAACCAGAATATCTACGTAACGACCTTCTTCGTTGAGGGCAGCACAGAGAAAAATATCGTGGATTTCGTAAACGGCTTCCGCAACTACCTGAACACAGATGCCACAGCTAAGACAAACAACGGTGGAAACGATGAGATAGCCGCTGTTTCCGCAATGGGCTTCGATGCTTACTATACAGCTCTTGAGGCTTTGAAGAATGCCGGCTCAACGAAGAGCACAGACGTTATGAAAGCACTTCCATCAACCAAATACACTGGTGTTTCCGGTCTTATCGAATTCGATGCGACAGGCGATGCAAAGCGTGATGTTGCTTACGTAAAGAAGGTCAACACCAGCACAGGAAAATGGGAATTCATCGCTGTTCAGAAAGTTAAATAATCCGAAAGTCGAGATTTAATAAGCTTTAGCAAATAGCCTGAATTTCGGGTTTCGAAATAAATGGCCGGTGGGTCCAGATAAGGAAAAAGAAGGGAGGCGTCCAAGAAGGTACGCTTCCCGCTCATGGGGGAAGCCCTGTATGAGTCTTCGTTTTTCCGGTTCCCGCCGGCATTTATGATATGTATCACAAAACTCGAAGGGCACACTACATTATCTTTTCTTAGGATAAAAAAATGGATTTTATTAGTTCTAATCTACCTTATGTTCTTGCAGGTATCTCCACAGGAGGCCAATATGCCCTTATCGCTATTGGCTACACAATGGTTTACGGTATCCTTCGTCTTATAAACTTCGCCCATGGTGACGTTTTCATGGCTGCCGGACTCATTATGATATACTCTTACACAGCCTTCCCCTTGTATGTATCCCTGCCCCTCACCATAATCTTCACGGTCCTGCTGGGTTTCGCGGTTGAACGTATCGCTTATAAACCACTTAGGACTGCCCCTAGAATGAGTATCATGATATCTGCCATCGGTATGTCATACCTCTTGCAGAATCTTGCTTTATATATCACAGGCGGACTTACAAAATACTACCCCACCATCCCTTGGATCAGCGATTCCGTCCAGATCCTTGGAAGCATGACGAAAAGGGTAACGATAATAACGCCTTTCCTGACCATACTGCTGGTGGTCGCCCTGGTTCTGCTCATCAAGCATACCAAGATAGGAATGGCCATGAGGGCAGTCTCCAAGGATTTTGAGACTGCTGAGCTTATGGGTATCAAGCTTGATGCCGTCATAAGCATGACCTTTATAATCGGTTCCTTCCTTGCCGCAGTGGGCTCAATCCTCTTCTTCTCCAACTACACAGGCGTAACTCCTACGGTCGGTGCCATGCCGGGCTTGAAGGCCTTCGTAGCCGCCGTCTTCGGTGGAATAGGCTCTATTCCCGGAGCCGTCATAGGAGCCTTTATAATCGGTATATGCGAGAACATCATAAAGGGGCTTGGCTGGACGACCTTCAGCGATGCCTTCACTTTCGTCTTGCTAATAATAGTACTTATGTTTATGCCCACAGGTCTTTTCGGTGAGAAATCAACGGACAAAGTGTGATAAGGGACAGGTGATTTAGATGGAAAACAAGATAATTGACATAAAAAAACGTAAGAATCTGATAATGGGCTTTGCCCTGCTTGCACTGCTTTTCATCCTGATAGCGGTGCTGGAGCAGATTCTTCCCAGGACTTCAATGCTCTTCACTGTTTTGAAGAAAGGTGCCATATATGCCCTTGTGGCGGTATCCATGAACCTTCTTAATGGTTTTACGGGTCTTTTTTCTTTGGGTCAGGCCGGCTTCATGCTGCTTGGCGCATATACCTACGGAATATTCACTATCCCTGCGGAACAGAGGATTACAGTCTACCAGTACTATGACGGCGGTATAGTCAATTTCGCTCTGCCTGTATTCATAGCCATTATCCTGGCAGGCTTGGTGGCGGCTTTGTTCGCCTTTTTGATAGGACTTCCCGTACTCAAGCTCAAATCCGACTATCTGGCCATAGCGACCCTCGGCTTCGGGGAGATCATCCGTGCCATTTTCCAGTGGGACAAGCTGGGTGTCATCACAAACGGCTCAAACCTTCTCAGGAAATACCCGGTTTTCAAGAGTACCCTTTTCCCCTTCGCGGTAGCTGGTATATGTATAGCCATAATAGTCCTGCTTATAAACTCCACATACGGAAGAGCCTTCAAGGCGATCCGGGATGATGAGGTAGCGGCAGAGGCCATGGGTATAAACCTGGCCCACCACAAGAGAATGGCCTTCATAATCAGCTCCTTTTTCGCAGGTATTTCCGGGGCCCTGCTGGCCATGTTCCAGACCACGATCCAGGCCAACCAGTTCAAATCTGCCATGACCTATGAAATACTGCTCATAGTCGTAATAGGAGGAATCGGTTCCGTAACAGGAAGCTGCATCTCTTCCTTCCTTTTCATAGCCTGTTCGGAATGGTGGCTGCGCTTCCTGGACAACGCCAACACCTTCATCGGAGACTGGCACGTTCCCCTGCTCCGTCCAGGCTTCCGTAAGGTCGTATTCTCCATAGTCATAATGGTGATCGTTCTTTTCTACCAGAAGGGTATCATGGGTGACAAGGAATTCTCCATATCGGCCATAATAAAATTCTTCAAGGGTATTCCCAAAAAGCTTGCGGCGAGAAAAAGCTCCGGTAAAAAAGGAGAAGCAAAATGAGCGAGAATGTTTTGAAGCTTCAGGATGTCACCATGCAGTTCGGAGGTGTGGTTGCCGTCCACTCACTTTCCCTTGAGGTGAACAAGGGAGAGATAGTATCCCTTATAGGACCTAACGGAGCCGGAAAGACCACAGCCTTCAACGTGGTGACTGGTGTTTATGCTCCTACGAACGGAGCAGTATATTTCAACGGACAGCAGATAATAGAGAATTACCCCTCAGGGAAAATGAAGAAGCTTTATGCCGGTACAGACAATGGTAAATACACTAGCCGCATAGAGCCCTCCCCGGACAAGATAACGAAGCTGGGTATAGCCAGGACCTTCCAGAACATCCGTCTTTGGAAAAGCCAGACGGTTTTTGACAATGTTCTTATAGCAAAGCACCTCAGGCGCAGCAGCAATATCTTCACAGCCACCTTCCGGTTGAACTATAAGGAAGAGAGAAGGCAGAGGGAAGAGACGGCGGAGCTTCTCAGGATAATGGGACTTTATGATGTAAAGGATGAAATCTGCACCGCCCTGCCTTATGGTCTGCAGCGACGGCTTGAAATAGCAAGGGCTCTGGCCACTACCCCATCCCTGCTCCTTCTTGATGAGCCGGCCGCCGGTATGAATCCACAGGAGACGGATGAGCTTACCTCCTTCATAGCGAAAATCCGTACAGATTTCAATCTTACAGTTTTCATGATCGAGCATCACATGGATCTTGTCATGAATATTTCCGACAGGATTTATGTTCTCAACTTCGGGGCACTTATAGCCCATGGAACACCGGCGGAAATACAGAACAACCCGGAGGTCATAGCGGCCTATCTGGGTGAAAGCGAGGAATAGTGACATGCTTACGATAAAAGACTTGAATGTATCATACGGCGGAATAAAGGCCCTGCAGGGAATCAACATGGAGGTTCCTGAGGGGAAAATAGTTACTCTCATAGGTGCCAACGGAGCAGGAAAATCAACGCTCCTTCGTACGATAAGTGGTTTAGTGAAGGCAGAATCAGGCTCTATCCTTTCAAATGACAAGGAAATTCTGGGCTTTCCCATCAACAAAATATGTAAGGAAGGTATAGCCCTTGTCCCGGAAGGCAGAAGGGTTTTCACGGATCTTTCCGTTCAGGAGAACCTTAAGATAGGTGCCTACCTGAGGAAGGACAAAAAGGAAATAGAAAAGGACCTGGAATGGGTATACGAGCTTTTCCCCAGGCTTAAGGAACGCTACTGGCAGTATGCAGGAACCCTTTCCGGCGGTGAGCAGCAGATGCTGGCCGTAGGACGGGCCCTTATGAGCCGTCCCCAGCTCATGATGATGGACGAGCCTTCTCTGGGTCTTGCCCCTCTTATAGTACAGCAGATATTCAGCATTATAAAAGAGATCAACAAGAAAGGCGTCACTATCCTTCTTATTGAACAGAACGCCAATATGGCCCTTAAGACAGCTGATATCGCCTATGTAATAGAGACAGGAAACATAGTCCTTAAAGGAAGCGGAAAGGAGCTGCTGGAGAACGATACCGTCAAGGAAGCCTATCTGGGAAAATCAAAGAAAAACTAAGTCAGCAGCTTGATTCAGTTTATTATCACAAGACACCTGCATGAAGCAAGGAGCCTATATGGCTACTGCTTTGGTCAGGTGTTTTTATTTATAAAAGCCCTCAGAGAAAAAACTCTTATTTTTTTGTGATAGTCTTTGAAAACATCTTTTGAAAAAAAATGAAAAACATTATTTACCTATTGACATAATGGGTTAATCATGATAAAAAAAAAGAAATTACTTACCTACTTTCTCTATAGGTTGTAGATTATAAGAAATAACTATTAAAGGAGGACAGAAAATGATCCAGTATTTTGAAAAACTAGTTCGTGCCAATTTTCGTTATGGAAGGATGCGCTCCTGTTGCTGTCCTCTCTATAAAAGTCAAGATTACAATTTATTTTACAGGAGCAATTTATGTCAAACACACAGAAACTTCATTTCGAGACCTTACAATTACACGTAGGCCAGGAGCAAGCTGATCCAACCACAGATTCCCGGGCTGTACCAATTTATCAGACGGCTGCATACCTCTTCCACAATTCCGCACATGCAGCTGCCCGCTTCGGGCTGAGCGACCCAGGAAATATCTACGGTCGTCTTACAAACTCAACCCAGGGTGTTTTTGAGGAAAGGGTGGCCGCACTGGAGGGAGGTGTGGCAGGTCTTGCTGTGGCAAGCGGTGCCGCAGCCATAACATACGCCTTCCAGAACATTGCGGGCCAGGGAGATCACATAGTAAGCTCCAAGACAATTTACGGCGGTACCTACAATCTTCTTGCCCATACTCTTGCAGGATTCGGTATTGAGACGACCTTCGTGGACGGAAGCGATGTCTCGTACTTCCAGAAGGCCATCAGAAACAACACAAAGGCTATCTTCATAGAAACGCTGGGAAACCCCAACTCTGACATACTGGATGTGGAGAAAATCGCGGAGATAGCCCACAAGAACAAGATTCCCCTGATAGTGGACAACACCTTCGGAACTCCCTTCCTCTTCCGTCCCATAGAGCACGGCGCAGACATAGTGGTTCATTCTGCCACCAAGTTCATAGGCGGGCACGGAACTTCCCTGGGAGGAGTGATTGTGGACAGTGGCAAATTCGACTGGAAGGCAAGCGGAAAGTTTCCCCTGCTAAGCGAGGGAGATCCCAGCTACCATGGGGTCAAGTTTACCGAAGCAGTAGGAGAAGCGGCTTATGTAACAAGAATCCGCGCTGTCATCCTCCGGGATACAGGCGCCACAATAAGTCCATTCAACGCTTTCATACTGCTCCAGGGCTTGGAAAGCTTGAGTCTACGACTGGAACGGCATGTATCAAATGCCCTTAAAGTCGTTGAATATCTCAGCAAGAATCCCAAGGTACTGAAGGTAAATCACCCGGCTCTTGAAAGCCACCCACAGCACGCTCTTTACAAGAAGTACTTCCCTCTTGGAGCTGGATCCATCTTCACCTTCGACATAAAGGGAGGCAAAGAGGCTGCATGGACTTTCATAGACAACCTGAAAATTTTCAGCCTGCTGGCCAATGTAGCTGACGTAAAGTCACTGGTAATCCACCCTGCAACGACCACCCATAGCCAGCTTTCAGAAGCAGAGCTTAAGGATCAGGGTATAAGCCAAAGCACTATACGCCTATCAATAGGTACGGAGCATATTGATGACATTATAGCTGACCTTGACAATGCGTTTAAGGCAGTGAAATGAATGAAGGGCTGTCTGAAAGCTTTATGACTTTTCAGACAGCATATTAACAGTGTATTATATATCGTAAAGAAAAGGATATTACTATTATGGCAAAGATTTTTAAAACAGCAGACCAGCTTATTGGTCACACACCCCTTCTTGAGCTTACTCATATTGAGAAAGAGTTCTCTCTGGAGGCTAAAATTTATGCAAAGCTTGAGTATTTTAACCCGGCAGGAAGCGTCAAAGACCGTATTGCGAAAGCAATGCTGGACGAAGCTGAGAAATCCGGAAAGCTTACAAAGGATTCAGTAATAATAGAGCCCACCTCTGGAAATACCGGAATAGGACTTGCTTCTGTTGCCGCTGCCAGGGGTTACAAAATCATCATAGTAATGCCAGAAACCATGTCCATTGAGCGCCGTCAGCTTATGAAGGCCTATGGAGCGGAGCTTGTGCTTACAGAGGGTGCAAAGGGCATGAAGGGAGCAATAGCGAAGGCGGAGGAGCTGGCAAAAAGCACACCAGGAGGCTTTATACCAGGTCAGTTCGTTAACCCCGCTAACCCCAAGGCTCATTTCGAGACCACAGGTCCTGAGATTTGGGAAGACACTGATGGCGATGTGGATATATTCGTAGCAGGTGTTGGAACAGGTGGAACTATAACAGGTACAGGCCAGTATCTTAAATCAAAGAACAAGAAGGTCAAAGTAGTCGCTGTGGAGCCTGCCTCAAGCCCAGTCCTCAGCAAAGGCACGGCCGGAGCTCATAAGATTCAGGGAATAGGAGCGGGCTTCGTTCCAGATGTCCTGGATACAAAGGTCTATGATGAAGTGATTGCTGTGGAGAACGAAGCAGCCTTCGCGACAGGTAAGAAAATCGGTCAGAAGGAAGGCGTGCTGGTAGGTATTTCCAGCGGAGCCGCGGCTTGGGCTGCCATTGAGCTTGCCAAGAGGCCTGAGAATAAGGGAAAGAAAATCGTAGTTCTGCTGCCGGATACAGGTGACAGATACCTCTCCACTCCTTTGTTCGCTGACTGAACTAAAAAAGAGAAGGAAAGAAGCCTCATGATAGTCTCGACAAAAGGAAGATATGCCCTAAGAGTAATGACAGACCTTGCGGAGCACAGCAAAACTGACCGCATTCCTCTTAAGGAGATTGCAGAAAGACAGGGTATTTCTCAAAAATACATAGAGGCCATTATGACTCTTCTTTCCAAGAACGGCATGGTAGACGCCGTCCATGGCAAAGGCGGCGGCTACAAGCTCAACAAGAAACCGGAAGAATACAGGGTGGGAGATATACTTCGTATTACGGAAGGAACGCTGGCTCCGGTAGCCTGTCTTCAGCAGGGGGCAGAAGAATGCCCGAGGAAGCCCATATGCAGGACCGTCAAGCTATGGACAAAGCTTGACTCCCTCGTGGAGAATTATCTTGACAGCGTCACTCTTGCAGACCTGATGGAGCAGCCGGAGCCTTAGAATCTGACGATTCTGAATCTGAAGATTCTGAATCTGACGATTCTGAAGCTAAAGCTTCTTAAGCATCACCATGGGAAGGCTCAGATTGCTCATCCTTGCTCCGGGTTAAGTCCTTTACCCACTTATATTTACGATAATGCAACAAGACCCAGGGAATCTTTCCCACCTCATCCACGCAGGTACAGGCGTAAACCACAAGGACCGGCCAGTGCAGCCAGAAGGTTCCCATAGCCGCCAGTGGAACTGCGATACCCCACATACAGACAGCAAGGCTGTAGACATCGAAAATTGAATCGCCGCCGCAATAGAAAATACCGTTTATAAGCACAGAATTCACTGTCCTGCCTATCATATAGAAGGCCATTATCAGCATCATGCCCCAAAGGTAGGAAGAAGCCTGATCCGTAAGCTTGACGAATTTAAGAGAAAGAGGCAGGACCAAGAGCATAAGGGCCGTGGACAAAAAGCCGGCGGCGAAGGAAAGCTTTACCAGCCTGTCCCCATAGAGCTTTCCCTTGCTGAGGTTACCGGCTCCCAGCTCATTCCCCACGATTATACCGGCTGCACTGCTGAGTCCGTTACAGAGGGCACATACCAGGTCCCTTATCACCGAGGCCACGGAATTAGCGGCAGCGGAATCGGTTCCTAAATGCCCCATAAAGGCAGAGTAAGAGGTGAAGCCTATTCCCCAGAACATACAGGCACCGAAGACAGGGAGGAAAAGCTTGAAAAAATCAGCATTAAGCTGCTTGAGCCGGGCAAAGAAACGCTTATATTCAGGGTGTATATAGCCTTTAGTATGGGAAATTATCACAGACCAAAGAAGCTCCACTATGCGGGCAATCAAAGTAGCTACAGCAGCGCCCTGCACCCCCATAGCGGGAAGCCCCAGAAAACCGAAGATTAATATCGCATTGAGAATTATATTTAGGACGACGGTGACAGAGCTTATCGCCGCCGACATGCTGGCATTTCCGCTGACCTTCATGACTGCAAGGAAGCACTGGGAAATACCTGTAAGAAGATAGGACCAGCCCGCAATCTTAAGGTATCTGACTCCTATCCCCACCAGAACTTCTTCCTGGGTGAAAAGGAGCATTAGATACCTGGGGAAGAACAAGCAGCCTACAAAAAAGAGGACGGAGGCAAAAATCGATACCTTAAGGGCTATAGAAAGAATATCCTTGACCGCCCGTATGTCATTCTTGCCCCAGTACTGGGCTCCAAGAACGGCGATTACGGAGGTGGCCGCGTATATGACGAAATTCTGTATGAACTGAATCTGGGTAGCAAGGGAAACCGCGGACATGGAGTTCTGCTCAACCCGACCCAGCATGAAGGCATCTGCGGCGGCCACCAGGGCCAGCATCAGGCTCTGTAAGGAGATGGGAAGCATCAGCTTCAAAAGCTTCCTGTAAAATTCACGGTCGTGGGTCTTATAAAGGCTCATACAGCAGCAGCCTCCGCCCCAGAAACCTTATTGTCTTCCGCAAGGTTCTTCACCCACTTCTCTTTTTTCAACCAGAAATGGGCTATTAGTATTTTCAGGAAATCAGAGAACTTTATTATAGTGTACATCAGTACAGGACCAAAATTCGTCAGGTTAGCCATTATAAACATTCCAGGAAGCACCAAGCCCAAATTAGCGCTAAGGTCTATAAGCATTCCCATGACTGTATCCCCTCCTGCCCGGGATACAGAGAACTGAGCGTTCACATAGACCCAAACAGGCATGAAAACAGACATCACAAGGACCATCATGTTGGTAATTCCCCGGGCGCTTTCGCTGAGGTTCCCGAATACCACCGGAACCAGAAGCATTGTGGCAAGGCCGAAAAGCGACATGAAGCAGCCGAAAAGAAAGGCGGCGTTCAACAGCCAGGTCTTCTGGGAGCGGGCTTCATCCAGCTTCCCCTGTCCTAAGGTCTGGCCTATTATTATGCTTGTGGCAGTATTTATACCACCGAAAGCCACGAAGAAAAGATTTGCTATGGCGAAACCTGCGGCCATTCCGGAGACCACATCAGCACCTCCCCTGCCATTGTAGAGGGCTGTAGTGATAGTCTCGGAAAGCACCCACATCATCTCGGATACGAAAATCATGCTTCCTTTTTTGAGGATCTCGCGGAAAAGCTTGAAATTTATATGAAGCAAATCTGTGATGCCTATTGAGAAAGGAGGTTTATTCTTCATTACGTAGATGACAAATAAAAGCATCTCAATGCAGCGCGCTATTATCGTGGCGTAGGCGGCACCCCTTACCTCAAGACGGGGAGCCCCCAGGTTACCATAAATAAGGACCCAGTTGAAGAAGGTGTTTACACAGGTGGCTATGACCGAAATGACCAGAGGGACTTTCACTTTGCCAATCTCACGGAGAGAGGAGGATATGACGGAGGACAAAGCCATGGGCAGTCCTATGAAGCCCATAAGGAACATATATTCCGCAGCCACATCTATTATTTCCTCAGCCTGGGAATTTCCCATAACCATAAGACTTAGGAAGGTTCGCGGCACGACCATGCAGACAAAAAGGAAAAGAAGGAGAGCGAAAAAACAGAAAAGAAGCTTAAAGCAAAAGGATTGTTTCATCCCCTCCTTGTTTTTAGCACCTGCAAACTGAGTCAGGAAGATTCCGCCGGACATGCACACAGTGTTCATAAAGACCATAAAGACGAAGAGAAGCTGCCCGGAGATATTGACCCCGGACATCTTTATGTCACCAAGGCCTGAGACCATAAAATTATCAATCAGAGAGACAAGGTTCTGGATGAGCATCTGTGCCATTACCGGCAGAGCGATCATCAGAGCCCTTTTATAAAAGATTGCAGAACCAAAATGTTTTCTAGCCACTTGTATCAGTAATTCCTTTCAATTATTTCTCCCTGTCATGGAAATATATAAAGGGAGTTTTATGTCTCTCTCTAATTACAGAAGAAAGAGAAAATAGTCAATAGTCAAAAGGTTTTATTGTTAATACTTATGATTCGATATATAATAACGAATATGAACAATCGGAAATGGGCTCTCGTAACTGGTGCATCAGGCGGAGTCGGAAAAGAGACGGCAAGAATTCTGGCGGGCAAAAAATGGAATCTTATCCTTGTAGCCCGCAGCCAGGATAAACTTTATCAGCTTAAGACAGAACTAAATGAAAAAGAAGGGATTGATATAAGGATTTTTCCCTGTGATTTATCAAGGGAGAATGCAGCGCACGACTTGTTTTCTTTCTGTGAGAAGGAAGGCATAAAAGTAGATCTTCTCATAAATAATGCTGGTTGCGGATTATACGGTCCCTCGATAGAGCTGGGGGACAAGACCTTAGGAATGCTTAACCTGAATATTATAGCACTTACTCAAATGTGCATGCTTTTCGGGAAAGATATGGCAGAACGCAGGGAGGGCTCAATCCTCAACATAGGCTCAATAGCAGGAAACCAGCCTACCCCTCTTTTCGCATCCTATGCGGCAAGCAAAAGCTATGTTTTGAACTATTCTCTGGCCTTAAGGCATGAGCTTTCTCAATACGGAGTAAATGTCACCTGCCTGCAACCCGGCTATATACGTACCCAGTTTGATAATAACTGCGGTATAGAAAGCGAGAAATACAAGAAATTCTCCTATAAAAACGGAATGACGGCATATGCTGTCGCAAAACGCGGGGTAAAAGCTGTATTCTCCAAAAGGTCATACGTAAGAGCAGGCTTTGTTAATAAAATCGTGGCATTTGCCTCAGGCCTCATACCTAAAAACTTTTTGTCATGGTGCATTTCTAAATCCATGAAATCTCTTACTGAATAAAGGTAAATAACAATGAAACCCAGAAATATATTCTCAGTAGTACCAAAACTCCTAAGCCTTCAGTTGTCTGTCGGTCTGAAAATGCTTCACGGCTTTATCAATTACGGAAAGGCAAAAATAAAAAAACGCCACTTTGAAGGCTATGACCATATGAAAAACTTCAGCCTCATATACTTCAAGCTGACCCCCCTCTGTAACCTTCGCTGCAAAATGTGCGGACAAAGGGGGGACAAGGGTTATCTTAAGGGGGAATATGCCGCCAATGAGGCAAAGAAGATAGTTCCCCTTGAGACCTACAAAAGCCTTGTTGACCAGCTTGCCTACAAGCGCCCGGTCTATTATCTCTGGGGAGGAGAACCCTTCCTTTATCCGGATCTTTGCGACCTTGTGGCCTATATACAGGAAAAGGGCTCCTTCTGCTCAGTGAATACAAACGGAACCCTGCTTGAGAAATACGCTGAAAGAATAGTCCGGGACAAATGGAATGTAATATTCGTCTCTTTGGATGCCTTCCGTGAGGTCAATGACGAGATACGAGGGCCAGGCAGCTATGACCGGGTTGTGAAAGGCTTCGAGGCAATAAACCGTGAGAAGAAGAGACAGAATTCCCGCTTCCCTTCCATGGGTATAGTAACAACGGTCACGAACAAGAACTATAAGGACCTTCAGGACCTTGCTATTGCCTGTAAAGACTTCAACATTGACTGGCATATATACAATTTGGGAACCTATACCAATGACGAGATCGTGGCAAAGCACAAGGAATTCTTCAAGACAAAGCTGGGAATAGAAAGTGTCTGTCTGCAGGCTTATAACACAGGCTATAACAACGGAATCGACGGAGCGGAGCTTCACAAGACACTGGAGACAATCCATTCCACCGATTACGGCTATCTGAGCATTACAGTTCCAACCCTGAATCCAGAAAAAACCGATGAATATTACCACCACCTGGATATCCCTGTACGAGACCACTGTATCGTGCCATGGACCCAGGCCAGCATCAACTATAACGGGGACGTCTGCTTCTGCGCAGACTATACGGAGTATCCTATAGGAAACATCAAGGATCAACCCTTCAAGGAAATATACAACGGAGAAAGAGCCAACAAGTTCCGTCATGCGATAGACGAATGTCCCGGCTCAATTTTCCCGGGATGTATCCGCTGCTACCAGAACATGCTTTTCGGCAAGAAGCTGAAGGGCTATTAAAGAATAGGGGGCAAGGAAGTGCACCAAAAGTCTTGAAAGCAGCTTTTGGTGCCTTTTTTATTTTCCGAAAACCAAATCTTTCAAGGCAGGATGTATCACGTCGTAGGAATCACCGTAATTTCTTACATGCTGAGAATATACAAAGCTGGTCTTTGATACGGTGTCCATGGTGATGCAGCTTCCTGCGGCGCCGTCCCAACCGAAAATCCCTGCAGGAGAAATAGAAGAGGCTGATTCCGGGTTCATCAGGACAGACATTCCGCAACCATAACCGTAGCCGGGCCTTTTCATGGTGGCACGCATATCATTTATGGAAGCTTCTCCAAGAAGGTTCTGCTTTATTCTCTCTATAGTCTCCGGTCTGAGTAGCCTTATTCCGTCAGCGGAAATACCACCGCAGGCAATAGTATCCGCAAGCTTGGCGTAATCCTCGGTGCAGCTTATAAGGCCGGCGCCACCGCTCTGGTAGCTCTCTGAGAACTGATAGCAGCAGGACTGGTCCATGGGGACTATCTTTTCCTTCTCATTGTAAATATACTGCTGGGCAAGTCCTTTTACTGAACTGTTATCAGGCTTAGCGAAGAAGGTGTTCTGAAAATGCAGGGGCTCCCAGATATTTTTCTTAAGATAATCCCCGAAGCTCATGCCTGAAACCACCTCAATCACAGCGGCGACCACATCATGACTCAGGCTGTAGAAGAAATGGGTTCCTGGCTGGAAGTTCAAGGGACTTTCGACAAAAGAATCGACGATCTCCCTTGTGGTCGCTTCCTGGCCCTTCTCACGCAATACACGAAGGATTCCAGGACGGGACAAGTCGTAATCAAGACCGGACTGCATGGATACGAGGTGTCTTATTTTTATAGGATGAGCCAGGGGCTCAGTTCCAATCTTTGTCTTTACCAGCGCATTCTTATAAGCAGGAAGATATTGAGCCACATCATCATCCAGGGAAAGCTTCTCCTGCTCCACAAGCTGCATCAAAGCGGTCATTGTCTGAACTTTTGTCATAGAAAACATAAGATAAAGAGTGTCAGCTTTGACCTCTTCTTTGTGTTCTATATCAATGGTTCCCTTCATATGACGGTATATCTCTTTATGATTCTGGTATACGATACAATCCACGGAAGGAATACCAAGCTCCAGCAAGGAATCAAGATATTCTGTCATTTTCTTACTATCAAAGCCACTCATAATGCCCCCAAATGCATAAGGTAAGGAGCTCTTTCAAAAAAACTTGAAAGGCTTCTTTCGATATTCTCTATCTTTTTGCATTTTTATACAATGGGGTTTATAATTATTCCATGACAATTTATTCATCAGATTCAGACAAAATAACACGTGACTTTTTCGACTCCATGCTTTTAGAGACACGTTACTTGGATTCCACGCTTCCTTCCACAAAACTCCAGCTTTATGGACGTGAATTCGACACACCGATTATGACCGCAGCACTGTCACACCTGGGAAATACGGCAAAAGACGGTATGCTGATCTATGCTGAGGCCGCAAAGAAGGCCAATGCCGTACATTGGATCGGGATGGGGGAAGACAAAGAGCTGGAGGATATTGTGGCTACAGGTGCCGCCACAATCAAAATCATAAAACCCCATGCAGACAATAAGGAGGTTTTCAGGAAAATTGAGCATGCGGTAAAGGCTGGCTGTTTTGCCCTCGGCATGGATATAGATCATTCCTTCAACAGCCGTGGCGGCTACGATGAGGTCCTCGGTCTGAACATGAAGGCAAAATCCACCGAGGAACTTACTGAGTTCGTGAAGGCCTCGAAAATCCCCTTTATTGTGAAGGGTGTACTCAGCACCAGGGATGCAGAGAAATGTCTCAAAGCTGGCTGCAAAGGTCTTGTTCTATCCCACCACCACAACATGATGGGCTTTTCTGTACCACCCCTTCTTATGCTCAAGGACATTCTTTCCGCAGTATCAAATGAGATTCCAGTTTTTGTTGACTGCGGAATAGAAAGCGGTTACGATGCCTATAAATGCCTGGCCTTGGGAGCCACCGGGGTTTCCGTGGGAAGACATCTTATGCCCCTTCTAAAGGAAGGTCCGGATGCCACTGCAGCCCGCATCAAGGAGCTGACAGAAGAGCTTGCAGGCATAATGGCCCGCACAGGAGTTGCGGACTTAGGTAAAATGGATGAAAGTGTCATCCACCGCAGGGACTTTTAATAAACATGAATGATGTGCGGATGGATATTAAATCCGCACAAAGCTTAATAGATTCAGGAAGGAGATTATATGTATCTTGGAGTATCGTCATCATTAGCCCATTCTTCACCAGAAGATTGGGCTTCAAAGCATAAAGACCTGGGCTTGAAATGCGTAGTATTCCCAGTGGATTTCAATGCAGGTAAGGATAAGGTGAAGGCCTACAAGGAGGCGGCAGACAAGGCAGGTCTTTCTATCGCAGAGGTGGGTATATGGAAGAACACTCTTGCCGCGGACCTGACCGAAAGGAAAAGAATGATAGACTATTCAGTGGGGCAGCTGGAAATGGCAGATGAAATAGGAGCAAGGTGCTGCGTGAATGTTGTGGGAACACCTTACGGCCCCCGCTGGGACGGCGGTTACCGCGACAACTTCAGCCCTGAGCTCTGGGATATGGCAGTTAAAATGATACAAGAGATAATAGACCGGGTGAAACCGAAGAATACCAAGTTCAGTATAGAATCTATGCCCTGGATGATTCCCAGCGGGCCTGATGAATACCTCCGCCTGATAGAAGCGGTTGACAGACCTGAATTCGGCGCTCACCTTGATGTGGTGAACATGATCACATCTCCCGACAGATACTTCTTCAATGACCACTTCCTTGAGGAATGCTTCTCAAAGCTCAAAGGGAAGATATGCAGCTGTCACTTGAAGGATATCAACCTGAAGCAGGAATACACCTTCCAGCTGGAGGAATGCGCCTGCGGAAAAGGTACACTGGATATAGAGCTTTTCGCAAAGCTGGCCACAGCAGAGGACCCGGAAATGCCTATGATCATAGAGCACCTGACGACAGATGAAGAATACCTGGACAGCGTGAAGTATGTAAGGCAAAGACTCGGTTGCTGAAGCAAGAGGAGGGAGTTTATGACTAAGCGATATACTGCAGCATACATTCTAAACATCTGTATTTTTATTCTGACCTTATTCTCCACAATAAGCATGATTATAGGATTCCAATTCATGGGAGATATAAAGGTACTTTCGTCCAAGAACCTGGCCGCATTCCGTTATTTTACCGTTGATTCTAATGTTCTTGCAGGCTTGGTCTCTCTTGTCTATTTAATTTATATGGCAGGGAACAAAAAAGATAAAAAAAGCAAGGATAGCACGACTAGCCTACCCCCAAAAGCTATGCCTCTTTGGTTGTCCCTTCTTAAACTAGGTGCGACTACAGGCGTTACCCTCACCATGATGGTGACGGTCTGCTTCCTGGCACCTACCTCCAGCAGAGGCTTTTTCGCACTTTTTATGAACAGCAACTTCTTTTTTCACTTCATAATTCCTGTTTTATGCATACTTTCCTTTGTTTTTTGTGAAGGCTCAGAGAAAAAGGTAAGTTTCAAGTACACTCTGACAGGTATAATCCCTATGTTTTTGTATTCCATCTACTACACGACAAACATACTCCTCCATCTTGAGAATGGAAAACCCACAAACCGCTATGACTTATACGGTTTCCTGGGAGGAAAGCTTTCAAACGCATGGTTCGTCCTGCCTGCCATTTATCTTATGACCTGGGGCTTCAGTATACTTCTTTGGTGGGGAAACAAAAAGCTGTCTCAAAAAAAGTAAAGACAGCAGAAACAAAAAAAGCGTCCGGTATATATAATATTCCGAACGCTTTTTTATTCTCTTCAATGATATGGATGCTTTATCAGCAAATAGAAAAGAAACTATTTCAACCAGAAGCGGAATCCAGCCTGAACAGGGAAGCTCCATAAATTAACGCCGAATTTAGGAAGGATGGAAATGCCAGGCTGCCAAGCCAACTGTAAATAAAGCTCCAGGAAATTATCAAGAAGCTTAAGATTCAAGCCACCGAGAGCTCTTGCTGCAATACCAAGACGAACAGGCTCACCTAAACCGATATTACCTGCAAAACCCCAACCGTAAAAAAAACCGAAAGGACCTGAGAGTTTCTTTGCTGCAATCCACATATCAGCCGTTATACCCAAAGAAACATAATTATCAAGGAAATAACCATCCACAGCAAAAACCCAAGGTTTATTATCAAGCTTAAAGGTAATGGCTACATTCCCACCACCACCATTAAGGTTAGATCCACCCTGAACTCCTATCCCAAAAGCGAAAAGGCTGGTGGAACAAATTACAACTAAAAAAACAAGCATCAAAGCTTTCTTCATAAACAGACACTCCTTATCTGTAAGAATAAATGGAATCCTGTGCTGACAATGTACAAGATTCAAATATTATTAATATATTATACGAAAAAAGTTATTCTGTCAATTTTCTCCATAAGTATTTCTTTGTATCACTGCTCCCTGACAAAAGAAATTAAATGGCATGTATTGACATTTTTTAATTTTGCAAGTATATTTATGAAGCGTTCGGCGAATATAGCTTTGCTGAACAGCTTAAGCATTCCGGGCTATTAGCTCAGTAGGTAGAGCAACGCCCTTTTAAGGCGTGGGTCGTTGGTTCGAATCCAACATAGCTCAACATGTGACCGTTCCTGAAAAAGGATACGGTCTTTTTTTTTCATAAGCTTCACTAAGTTCTATTGAAGATTTCTTTTCGAAGAGGGCATGGTTCTTTTTACTGACGAAAAAATATATAGGGGCTTTCTTTTTCTTAGCTTCACCGGGTCTGACTCAACCCTTCGGAAATGCTAAAGGCCCTGTCTCCTATCTTCTCTATATTACGCACGAAATCGATATACAGGAGCTCTGATTTTACATCCGCACCTTTCTCAAGACGTTTCCTTGCGACCTTTTTCAGGTTCTTCCTATAAGCATCAATCTGATCTTCCAACTCCTGGGCCATGGAAAGCTTTTCCTCACTAAGATGCTTATTTATATTGATATGGATGAACTGCAAGAACTGACGCACCAGCTCAAGATACGGAACCAATCTTTCCATATCAGATTCCTCATATTGCATATTCTTATCCACACTCTTTTTTATGAGCATTCCTATACTCAGACAATCATCTGACATACTCTCCAAATCATCCACAACCTGGATCATAATAGAAAGGTTATCTAGCTGCTTCTCGGTGACAGGAAGCCTCTCTATATGAAGTATGTATCTTGTAAGCTGCTCGTGCATTTGATCAGCATAGTCCTCTTCCCTTACAAGCTGCTCAAGATGCTCCTCTTCAAAGGAAGTATCCCGATTCATAAAGCCGACCTGTATATGATCGAACATTGATGTAACCAGATCCGCCATATCAGCGATCGCTTTTTCAGCACGGATGATATATGCGGCTATATTTTCCTTACCAAAACTCTCCGTAAAATCCAGATGGAAGATTTTTTCATTCTCAGAGCTTTTTTCTTTGATTGCCTTTTTAGAAAGGGATACAATCTGTTTCACGAAAGGAAGCATGACTACTGTTGATAAAACCTTGAAAACAGTATGCATCATTGAAATTCTTATGGCAATGTTAGAGTCCATCCCACCTGGTGTAAGGAAGACAACAAGGTTAAGGAATTGCTTGAAGAAAAGAAGGGCAAGGACTGTACCTGTAAGGTTGAAGAAAACATGTATGAAAGCCGCCCTCTTTGCGTCAGCTGATGCTCCAAGAGCTGCAAGGATAGCATCTATGGTTGACCCTATATTACTTCCCAGGGTCATCACCGCTGCCAGCTCCCAGGATACCAGACCGTTATAGGCCATAGTTATAACTATAGCTGAGAAAGCACTAGAAGAATGAAGGATAGCGGTTATTATTATTCCTATAAAGAAGCCTATTATAAGGGAAATTATGCCAGAATCCTTGAAGGTAAAAAGCCATCCTATTTGATCCGGACTGAAAATACCTGAAAGACCACTCAAGCCAAAAAAAAGGAGTCCGAAGCCCATCAAGGTGTCCCCGACTCCTTTAAAACCACTTTTCTTAATTTTTGCAAGAAAAAAACCAAGTCCAAAAACAGGAATTGCAAAATCAGAAATATTAAAATTAAAGCCGAATATTGAAACAATCCATGCAGTTATTGTCGTTCCTATGTTGGCACCAAAAATTACGCTTGCAGATTGTGTCAGGGTCATCATTCCGGCATTAACGAAAGTAACGACCATTACTGTCGTTGCTCCAGAGGACTGGATTATCATCGTGATTATAAGACCGGTAAACAAGCCCATAAATCTGTTCTCTGTAATGACGCTCAGCGCTCGCTGCAATTTCTCACCGGTACTTTTTTGAATACCGTCGCTCATAAGTTTCATTCCATAAAGAAGAAAACCAAGGTTACCTATTAACTGAACAAACATTACAACCAGATTCATGATAGTATTATACATTTTTTTATAGAGTTATCAATATATTTTATAGCTAAGAATGATATCAAAAAAAACTCCCTGGTTAAACCAGGGAGTCGTCACTATATCAGGTAAACTTCAATCACCTGACATCAATTATCTTAATAGTACAAACCGAAGGATACAGCAGCATTCATCTGGCTGTTTTCTCCAGGATTAAGTCCCAGTTCCTTCGTATAAAGAGCTGCGTCGAGATGCAAGGCCCCAATCTTCAGACTTGCACCTACAGATATGAAACCTTCACTGAAGCCTACACGACCAAAGATGAAGTGCATAAGACCGAGCTCAGCACCAGCACCGATGTTGAACAATGGATTTTTTTCAAGTGGAGAAACATTCTTCTCAACGAAATGCCTATAGAAAAGCATAAAATCTTTTACATCAGCCTGTACCTTCAAAGAAGAAATCAAACCACCAAGGATACCGTTGGGCAGAAGATTCAAACCAAGGCCTACCCTGAATTTTGACTCTTGTTTTGCCAAATCACCGAAATTGGCGAAAAGCACGGAGTAATCTGCCATTGCCTCACCGAAAGTTGTTTCTGAAGACTTATAGACTGAGTATACATCATCCCAAACGACAGCTGCATCAATGAAGTTGAAAAGACGAAGCTGTACACCCAGATCACAACTAAGGCCGACAACAGTATTAATAGGAATATCATCGAACTGAGAACCAGAATTTGCGCCTTCGCCTGTAGCCAGGCTGATGATATTGACAAGACTGTCCTGAACAGCAAGACGAGGAACAAGGGCGTAACCTTCAGCAGTAGCACCTACAGAAAGAGAACTACCAGCACCAAAGTCAAGGGCATAAGCGTAACCAAATACCAAACCAGCCTCAAGCTGAGCAGTAAGTCTTGCCAATGTAACAGAAGGAATCAAGGCATCAACTTTAACAGACTCGAAGAAGCCCCAGCCGAAACCGTTCTTGGAGATGCTACCAAAGCATAACGGACCATCAAGACCAACACCGAAGTTCAGTTTAGCGCCCTCTTCCAAAAGACCAGCAGCTATATTCATAGGCTCTTCACCTGCCTGATACTTTTCCAGAACATCAGGAAGCTTCTCAAGCGGTCCACCGATATTGGCAGAGACCACAGTTATCATCGTCTTTGGTCCTGTAAGGCCAAGACCTGCTGGATTCTTAAGTATCGTATAAAAATCTGTCGTATCAGTGGCATGCATTCCTCCCATACCAAGAGACCTAACATCTATCATCCCAGGCTCATCTATATCTGCGGCTGCAAATAAAAGCGAGGCCGAAAGCAACAAGGCTGCTATAACTATAATCTTTTTTGTTTTCATAAACAAACCTCTCGAACTTAATTACCACTCAATATTGATACCAGGCTGTCCATGCTGACATTTTTGTCGAACAACCATTTAACTGTCTGGAATGCAGTAGAAAGAGCCGCTTTTCCAGCAGGATCGACAACGCCATCTTCTGCCAAACCTTCAAGAACTTGCTGGGCTGCATTTTCTGACCCTTGTGCAGTCTGCAATTCTTGCAGGTGACTCTCATCACTGAAATACTGAATCAAGTTATTAATTACTTCCATCAGATCCTCGGAAGGCTGCGTTCTTGTAACACCATCATCACCTGTCACTTCCTGGGTCAAAGTAATCATGTTCTCAGAAGATTTACATGCTGAGACTGCCACAGAAAGTGTCGCAAAGAGTACGTTCTGGACTGTATCATCTACGACCAGCTCATCATCCTCATTGTAGGTAAGACCAAGACTTTCTCCATTGCTTGTGACCATCTGCTTCAGGATTGTCTCAGTCGCAGTTGTATCAACATGCTCTACCTGACTAACCACATTACCTATGATATCCGAAAGCTGATCCATTTCGTTGTCACCGACGTCACCTGCGTTACCATTATTACCATTGTTGAATGTTGATATAACAGTGGAAGCTGATGAAAGAATCGTTTCCACAGGGAGAACTGCAGTCATCGTGGCGCCCAGGATTACATTTTTCGTTCCTGCATCAAGACTGGCAACTTCTTCCTGCCTTTCCTCAGCACCCAGGGATTCTATCAATTCCTTTGATACTGCTGTGGCTTCAACGTTAGACAAAGCCTGGACAATAGAAGTCGTGTCCAAATCTGTCACTGAGCCAGCCTCAGGAGTAAAACCTTTCAAGGTCTCTGCCATAAAAGGACTTGTCAACATGTCACAGGAAAAAAAAGAAAATACGCATATCGTTGCGACAAGAACGAATGCTAATTTGTTCATCTTCATAATATCCTCCTTAAAAAGGTTCTCACTTTTTTCCTTAGTATATCCATATCTCATCTCTAAACAGACTGTTTACTAATGAGATATGACATTTCATCAGATATTATAACACGCGAAAGCTTGAAAAACAACACAAGATTTTTTTTTATTGATTTTTTTTATTGATTTTCTACCAAGAATGCTTCTGCTTCCACACTCTCTGTCTGTGCTCTCACTGGAAGAATCCTGCTGATAGATACAGTAACTTCCTTTCCACCAAGGCTTTTTAATTCATTATTGCTTTTTGGAATACGTATATGTATAAAGTTCTCTGTCACTGCCCTTATCTCATCAGTCCGTCTTTTTTCAATTACAGCCTTGAATTGTTTTCCGATAGCTTTTTCCAGATAATTCTTTTTTTGGATCAAGGCAAGCTCCGTAAGACGATGGGCTCTGTCTCCAGAAATGGACTGGGGTACCTGAGGTCGCATTGAAAAGGCCTTTGTCCCAGGACGAGGAGAAAAGGGGAATACATGTACCCAGGAAAAATCACATTCCCGGCAAAGCTCCATAGAGGCAGAAAAATCTTCTTCAGTCTCACCGGGAAAGCCGGTAATTATATCAGCCGCCAGGAAACAACCAGTCTTTACTGCACGCAGCATCCTGGACGCTTTTATAACATCCTCTGCTCCATAAGGGCGGTTCATGCTCCTGAGAATCCTATCGCTTCCAGATTGAACTGAGAGATGAAAATGAGGGCGAATCCTTTCATCCGCCAGAATAGAACAGAAAGCATCAGTAACTATATCAGGATACAAGCTTGATATACGGAAAGAAATAGTGGATGTTCCAGATAGCAAAAAGCTCATGAGCTCAGGGAAACGCATGTTTTGCCCGGCTTCTGAGGAATAGTACTGGGAAAGGTTGACACCGGTTATGACGACTTCTTTCTGCCCTGCCCTTTCCAGCCCTTTTATGCGTTCAAGGACTTCAGAAGCTGAAAGAGAAACAGATTTTCCCCGTGCAAGATGTATACGACAGTATGAACAGTTGCAGTTACATCCGTCCTGGATTTTCACGGATGCTCTGGAATGGCTTAGAAAAGTATCGGTTGCCAGAGTAAAAGACGCTTTTTTCAAGTCCAAAGGAGTTAATTTTTCTATCATATCGCGCAAGAAAACAGCGAATTGCTCTGGGGAATACTGAGTTCCCTTGTCGATGATATCACGAAGCAATATGGAAGGAATCTTTGAAAGGTACTCCTTTTCAGTACCCCTCAGAACAGCGATCCTTTCACTGATAGCTTGAATTTCCTCTGGCTCTACCTCAGCATAACAGCCGGTGACAAGGACGGCTGCTTGGGGAAACTTTGAAAGCAGCAGGCGGATGATACGCCTGGCCTTTTGCTCGGCCTTAGTCGTAACAGTGCATGTGTTGAGGACACAAAGAAAAACCTGCTTATTTTTCTCAGAAGAAGCAGTACATGTTTTCATTTCCACAGGGAAACCACTTTCAGAGAAGGCTTTTGCGGCTGCCTCGGACTCAATCTGATTAAGCTTACATCCTAAAGTCTCAAAGTGAACCGAGTAAGGAATAGGTATCATTGTTGTAGATGCTGCAAAACACGAGTCCTGCCGAGCTTTGCTTCGTTACGGGTTGGATTCAGCAAAAGAGCCTGATCGTAGGCATCAGCAGACAACTTATACTCACCTGCCATTTCCCTGGCATAACCAAGGCGGGTCCACCAATAATCACGGTTAGGCTCCGTCATTACAGCCTGGGAAAATGAAATGTCGGCATGGTTGTACTTAGCCTGCCTGACATATATTTCACCCATGAAATAATAAGCTACGCCAAAACGGGCGGAACCTGTGGTTGCAAGGGATATGAATTCCTGAAAGGACTCAAGGGACTTATCGTTATTTCCCATATAAAACTGTGCTTCGGCAAAAGCCTCTACCAGTCTTGGATCATATCGAGAAACAGTTCTTCCCTTTGTGCTCCAGTATTCTGCTTCTTTATACTGTCCACTGTCTACCAGACTCCAACAAAGAACGACGTAAGAATCAAGATTTCCAGGGGTTTCATTTATTTCATTGAGACAAATCTCTATTGACTCTGAATAATTACCACTTCTCCACAGTTCATAGGCATCTTTTTTTTCTGTCTGTGAAAAAAGAAGAGAAAAGATAAATACAAATAATAAAAGGAAATATATTTTTCTCATATCCATATCCTGCATTTTTATGAAATCAAGGGAAAGTTATCTTTATGTATCATTTCATGGTGCATTTACCGGTGAAATGACTGCCAGGCTCCAGGATGACCTGAGGAGCTATAATGTCCCCCAGGACTGACCCTTCCGATGAGACAAAAACAAGCTTCTCAGCATTTATATTTCCCTCAAGCCCACCTTTCACAAGAACGCGTCCTGCAGAAATATCAGCTTTGACGACTGCCTTGTCACCAATGACAAGATCGCCTGTGGCTTCAATGCTTCCGAAAACCTTGCCCTTTATCATAAAAGGCTTATTGAATTTTATTTTTCCAGAGAAGGAAATATCTGTCGCAAGAACTGTATCGAAACCTTCTTCCTCAAGTTCAAAAAAATCGGTGTCTTTTACATCAAACATAACATTACTTTACTGACATAACAGGCTTCGGTCAAGAAGGAAAAGGGCACCTTCCCTACTACAGAACAAATTCTCCCCACGAATCATCCATTAACTATGGCAATACCAGCTGAGCAACCTATCCTGTCAGCCCCGGCTTCAATCATAGCAAGGGCAGTTTCTCTGTCCCTGATTCCACCGGCAGCTTTGACTCCTGCTTTATCACCCACAGTCCCACGCATAAGCCTTACATCCTCTACCTTCGCTCCACCGGTTCCAAAACCTGTAGAAGTCTTTACGAAATCGGCACCAGCCTTTACACAGACACGACAGGCTTCCTCTATCTCAGCTTTATCAAGATAGCAATTCTCAAGGATAACTTTAACGAGCCCCTTGCGTCCCATCTCCCCTGACACCTTTCGTACCGCAGACACCACACCGGAGACATCTTGCTCCACATCCCCCCAGCGGCCGTCTTTCACAGCACCAATATCAATCACCATGTCAACCTCAGTGGCACCATCCTTAACGGCAGAGGCAGCTTCAAAAGCCTTTGTACTATGATTACAGGCACCAAGAGGAAAACCGACGACGGTACAAACCTCGACACCAGTCCCTTTAAGGATTTCCGCAGCCTTCTTCACCCATACTGAGTTTACACAGACGGAGGCGAAATGATTAGAGGCTGCCTCCTCACATAATTTATCTATATCGGCAGAAGTGGCGAATGCCTTCAAATTCGTGTGGTCAATCATACCGGCAATATTGATGTCATCCATTTTATCATGACTCCTTTTCAAGAAAATATAAGATAATAACTGACGTTTCCTAACCTTTGCATATAAAAAAACACAGGCTAAAGAACCTTATTCATACTCCATATTGATGTTAACACATTTCATCCCAAAAAGGAACATCAGAAGGACTGTATTTTATTTTCAAATTTTATTCACTATTTTTATATTAATTTCCTTGTTTTTACATAATTTTTATGATATTTTATTTCTAGGATTATTCCTTCCAGGATTTTCCTGAAAAAAATATAAGAGGTATTTGATATGGCTTACAAAATCTCAGATGCATGCGTAAACTGCGGTGCATGCGAGGGCGAATGTCCAGTTGGAGCAATCAGCGAAGGCGACGGAAAAAGAGAAATCGACACAAGCGTATGTGTCAGTTGCGGAACATGTGCTTCATCATGCCCCACTGCCGCTATAGTGGAAGCATAAAACAATGCTTTTGTCTTGGAATAATTTTCCAAGACTTTTTTTTTATAAATTATGGTCAGACAGTTTTTTTCAGGATTCACAGGTATAATCAAATCTATTGGTATCGTAATCATATGCTTAGCGGCATGTGCAGGACTTTGTATTCTTTTTGTATGGCCGGTATGGTATTTTTCCCAGAACCACCCAACCGCTTTCACCACCCTTGTCATCAGCTTTTTCCTGATGCTTATAATCTATGCTGTCGTACGCAAAATACGGTCAGGAATAAAAAACTCGCCTGATAAAAAAGCTAAAAAAAGCTATCTATTCAAATTAACCGCCACAACGGTGCGTGTGGCTGTATTCATTGTCCTTCTGGTACTGTCTGTCCAGAGCGTTCTTAGCGGAAACAGGATGACGGGAATAATTGTTTTCGCAGTATCCCTGATCGTTTTCGGGTTCTCAGGTTCTCTTGCTCGTTTCATCGCGAATAAAATAAGGCAATGATCTTTTTAGCTTCTAAAATCAAAAAGCTGTTATTCTTTTTTCTTCTTATCATTACAAGCTATGCTTTCTGCGATGATCAGACGATACCAGCCTTATCCTCCAGGAACGCTCAGTTCCGTCAGTTCATGGACAACCTAGAAAAATCATACATGAGTGAAGTAAGGGGCATAAAAGTCGTTCCCTACATCTATACATATACCGCAGCAGAAAAGGACACCATAATCTCAATTGCCGCCAGATGCAATATCCCCCATGAAACACTTGCCCTGCTTAATGATTATTCCTCCACAGACACTGATATAAAAAACGCTACCATATATATACCAGCGGCTGCAGGACTATTTGTAAAGGAAGAGCCCTCTTCAATCCTGGAAAAACTCATACAGATAAGGTTTCCAGATTACAAGGCATATCCATCTATACAACTGAAGGGTAAAAAATACTATTTCTTACAAGCAGAAAGGCTTACGCCCACAGAAAGGGCATTTTTCTTGGATTCAAAGATGGCCTCCCCTCTGCCAGAGGGAATACTCACGTCAGCCTATGGAATGAGGGAAAGCCCGATTACCGGCAGCATGCTGTTCCATAAAGGGATAGATCTTGCCGCACCAGAAGGAACCCCCGTATATGCCTGTAAATCAGGATATGTGCTTTCAGCCTCCTCAGATGATGTATACGGCAACTTTGTAATACTTCAACACGAAAACAACTTACAGAGCGTTTATGCCCATCTTTTTGAAATAGAAAAAAAAGAAGGATACGTCCATTCTGGTTCAGTCATAGGATATGTAGGGACTACAGGGCTATCCACCGGACCTCATCTCCATTTTGAAATACGGCAGAACGGAGAGAACAAAAATCCGGAAGACTTTTTACCATAAAACATATCATTTTTTCCGCATAAAGTATCCTTTATAAGAAAAATGATTAGAATCTGCTGGAAAAATTGCATTTAAAAACAAGCAAAAGCTAAAGATATCTGATATTGTAACCGATAAAATAAATGTCGGTCAGACAAATCCCCTCCCACCCATTGTATGACCGACTGCCTGATGGGCATGGCCGGCTGCATAGTCGGCCTTTTTTTTTAAGAGACTTCACTATCTTAAAATACCAATATTTTCCCCTTTTTTGTAGAAACTTTATTGTCTTTTAATTTTCCTATGATAGAATTGAAGATAGATTTTTGTTGTTTCAAATGACATGACCGCTGAAAAGTTTCAACACATGTTTTGCGGCATAATTTCAGGAGGGTACAAATGTTGATAAAATTCAAAAGCTTAAAAAAAATGCTGCTCGTTTACATATGCACACCTTTATTGATAGGTTGCATGGGAATGAACATTATTGCGACTATACTTTCACAGAATGCCATGAAAACTGAAGTTCAGACAAACATGGCTCGAAACGCAGCCCTTATACAAAAGCTTGTTCAAGAAAAAATCGACGGTTGTTTCTCTCAGCTCAAGACAGCATCAGAGGCAGCCTCTTTATCTGACTACATAATATCTGACAGCCTGGATGTTCCCGATACTGATGAATTCATAAAAATCCTTGAAGAAATAAAATTATCAGAGCAATCATTCATCAGCATAGCTTTCGGGGATTTGAAGGGGAATCTCATTGATGATACAGGTTCTCCCCTCAGTATAACCAACACAGCTTTTCTCGAAGAAGCACTTGAAAAAGGAAGGGCAATAACCTTATCAACAGAGCAGACTGACGCAAACGCTTCAGTCTTTATGCTGGCAATTCCTGTTGAAAAAGAAAAGGTCCAGGCGGGAATACTGACAGCCTTTGTAGATTCTTCTATTGTAAATGAGACTCTTAAAGGCATATCATTCGGTTCCGAATATCCTGTCATATATACGGACCAGGGTATCATAGCAGGCTCCGGAAAAGAAGGATACATCATAGCTAATGAAAATATAATTGAGAGCAATAAGAATACTCCCTTACTTTATACAGCCATGAAAAAAGCTGCTGCAGGAGATATCGGGTTCACAGAATACAAAGTGGGAAAAGCAGCTTATTTCGCCACCTTCGCCCGTCTGGAGGATTTCGGCCTGAACGTGATGGTCACAGCCGTTAGAAACGAAGCGATGAGGAATGTAAATTCCGTTGGCTCCTATCTTTCCATCACCACTATAGTGATACTACTCTCAAGTTTTATTTTCCTACGGATAATAATCGGCAATATCTCAGGAACAGTATCATTGCTGTCTAAAGCTATCAATCAAATAGCAACAGGAAATCTTTCCAAGAACGAAATAATAGTCAAGACACAAGATATAGCAATGAAACGTACGGATGAGCTGGGTGTCATATGCAATGCAGTAAACAATATGCAAGCGGATCTTTCGCAGGTAGTCTCTTCTATTAATGAGACAGCCTGCAATCTGGCCTCCGGAGCTGATCAGATAGCGGAAACGAGCCAGTCTGTCTCAGGAGGAGCCTCCGAGCAGGCGGCCTCCACGGAAGAGGTTTCCTCTACGATAGAGCAAATGGCGTCGAATATAAAGCAGAATGCCGACAATGCCGAAAAAACCAACAGCATAGCGGCTGAAACAAAGAATGATGGCATAAAAGCAGAAGAAGCTGTCTCTGTTTCATTGGATGCCGTCCATGAGATAGCAGAGAAAATTGCTGTAATAGAGGATATAGCAAGCCAAACTGATCTGCTGGCCCTGAATGCCGCCATAGAAGCTGCCCGTGCGGGTGAAGCAGGAAAAGGCTTTGCTGTTGTGGCAAGCGAGGTCAGAAGACTTGCGGAGCGCAGCAAGACAGCTGCCCATGAGATAAGCGAGATCTCGACAAAAACAGTCTCTACGGCTGAGGAAGCAGAAGCCCTCGTGAAGAAAACCATACCAGCAATTGCCCAGACTACGCAGCTGGTTGAGGAAATAGCATCAGCATCCAGAGAACAGGACATAGGGGCATCTCAAATAGCGAAAGCTATAGAGCAGCTGGACAGCGTAGTTCAGCAGAATGCTTCTGCCTCAGAAGAGCTTGCATCAATGGCGGAAGAATTCGCAGCTCAGTCCGCATCCCTTATAGATACTATGAATTTCTTCAAGCTGGATGAAAATCCTGAGGACATAGCGCCGCTCACTGAGCCAGAGAGTCCCAAAGCCATTGAATACAGGTCTTGACAGCAAAGATTCTTTTTCTTAATCTACAAGAATGGAAAAAATCAAGAAGCGCACCTATTTTCTTTTTTTTCTGGCGGTTCCTTTCGCACTTATATTCGGAGCTGCCCTAGGAGCGCTAGTCGCACAGACCTTAAATACAATAAACTCAGAAAATTTCACGGAATTCAACCCTTCTCTCCCCTCAAAGCTTCTTGATATCAATGGTGAATTGATAACAGAATTCTCAGCGGATGAGAAAAGGGAAATGATTGATATAATAGACATTCCCCAGCATGTAATAGATGCTCTGATAACCCGTGAGGACAGGATTTTCTTTCAGCACAGGGGTTTCAGCATCAGATCCATACTCCGTGCCCTTTTAGGAAAGATTACGGGACAGACACTGGGAGGAGGAAGTACCCTCACCCAACAAATAGCAGGTACCCTCTATTGTGACAGGACGGATATCTCCATCAGCCGGAAAATAAAGGAATTATGGTGGGCCATCCAGATGGAGCGCCGTTTCACCAAGAACGAGATTCTGGAGCTTTATCTGAACAAAGTTTACCTGGGCGGTGGTACCTACGGAATAAATGCTGCCTCCAAGTATTATTTTGGACATGATGCAGCAGAGCTTACTCCGGCAGAGTCCGCCATGCTCGTCATACAGCTTTCCAACCCAGCATACTACAATCCTTTCGATTACCCGAACAGGGCTCAGGAAAGACAAAGAGATGTTCTTAACCAAATGGTTGAGACCGGCTATATAACAAAGACCGCTGCAGACGAGTCTTTTGAGAATTTCTGGACGAATTTCGACTACCTGCGTACAAATACTTCCGCATATTCATTGCGGGAGGATGCAGCTCCCTGGTTCAGTGAATATGTATTGAGGGAACTCAATACGATGCTATATGGAACTATGAATGTCTATACAGACGGTTTTACTGTCAACACGACGCTGAACCTGAGACACCAGGAAGCTGCACAGCAGATAATGACTAAATATATCAACTATGCGAATGAGACCTATCAGACAAACTATGAGAAGAAACGTCAGAATGCTATAAATATTTATATTCCGCTTACCGAGCTTATTTCCCTTGTATTCAACATTCCGGAGATAAAAACCTCAGAACAGCGGCGAGAGACCGAGGCCAAGGCAGAATACAAAACCAAAATCAACCCGGTTCTAGACCTTATGGCACTTATAACCGGAAACGAGAGCTTGAAAATCAACATCACCAACAAGTCTAACGCAACACAAATCGAAACGACGAACAAGGACACTATAGAAGGTACCATGATTTCTCTAGAAAACAGTACCGGATATATAAATGCCCTTGTAGGCGGAAGCAATTTCAGTGAAAGCAATCAGTTCATAAGAGCAACGCAAGCCACTTTGCAGCCAGGCAGCAGCTTCAAACCACTCTATTATTCTGCGGCTATAGACTCCCGGAAATTCACCGCGGCGACCCAAATATATGATATGCCCATTATGTTCTATACAGAGGATGGCTCTGAATATTATATAGAGAATTTCAAAGGAACCTGGGAAGGTTCCGTACAGCTTTGGTATGCCTTAGCCACATCTATGAACGTACCTTCCATGAAGGTCTTGAACGGTGTGGGATTCGAAGCTGCTATAAAAAGAGCTCAAGCCTTGCTAGGTGTACCAGACGAGGAGCTTGAGGAAAGAAAGCTCATTCCTGTTTATCCTATAGGATTGGGTGTCTGCACGGTCCAGCCTATACAGATGGCAAGGGCATTCGCAATCTTTGCTAACCAGGGAAAAGAAGTTACTCCTATGGCCATTCGTACGGTAGAAGACCGCAAGGGTTCCATAGTCATTAATCCTGAAAAAGAAATAAGGGAAGCCCAGAAGAAAAAAGGCGATGATATTCAGGTTATATCACCGCAGACTGCCTTCATAATGACAAATCTCCTGGAAAACACGGTTAAAATAGGAACGCTGGCAAAGGGCTCAGGCTATTATTACAACACCTACAAATTCAAATATAAAGATTCCAATGGAAATTTTTTCAATTTACCAGCCGGCGGAAAAACAGGAACGACACAGAACTGGGCAGATGCTTGGACTGTCGGGTTCACCCCCTATTACACATCTGCCTTCTGGTTCGGTTTTGACCAGAAGGGAAAGACCCTGGGTCTGGAGATGACAGGATCTACCCTGGCAGGACATGCCTGGGGCGATTTTATGAAGGTCGCCAATGAAGGACTACCCTACAAGACTTTCTTCAAGCCTCAGACAGGAATAGTTGAAGCCCAGGTATGTTCGGTCTCAGGACTTCTTCCTACAGAAGCTTGTGGTAATCATCTGCGGACATTCTACTTTTTGGAAGGAACAGAACCAACGACTCTTTGTGAACAACATACCCACATGGCAGAAGCCAAGGATATGAGCGTCTCCAGACTGAAAGACGAACGACTCCAGGTAGGAAACAAAGGCTATAATACTGTAACCTCACCATATCTTTCTCTTGATCTTTCTTTCCTAGACGAATCTGAGAAATACTCTGATCTTTCCAACTATGGACTCTATAATCCGGATTTATTCGATACTTCTCTGTCCTCGAACGAATCAAATTATTATGCTGACCCAAGTCTTGTTCCTGATATTGAAAATGAGAAGGAACTGAAATATAATTATTTATTGGATTAGGTCAGCTTAGCTTAAAAGCAGGTTTATAGGAGAAGAATATATTGCTTATAAGTATCAGTGAAATAAAAGTAAAAAAAAGAGTACGCAAAGACTTAGGAAATCTTGAATCCTTAAAAGACAGTCTCAGGCGTTACGGACTTATGAACCCCATCACTATCAACAGCAGATACGAGCTTATCGCAGGTCAAAGAAGACTTGAGGCTGCGAAACAACTGGGTTGGACCACAATTTCTGTCAATATCCTGGACAGCGTTCCTGATAAAATATCTCAACTTGAAATGGAGCTTGAGGAGAATACCCAGCGTTATGATTTTTCTGATGAAGAACTTCTTGCAGGGTATGCAGCTCTTGAGAAGCTAAGGAATCCTGGCTTTTTCAACAGGCTTTTTAAGAAGTTAGTAGATTTTTTCACTTCTGATAATGAATCAAATGCCGAGAAAATAAACAAGAAAAAGGAAAAATCTTTTGCTCTTTCCTTCTCTCTTCTTGCCGGAATAATTCTTGCTGTGGCCAGCGCCCTTTTATATAAAAATGAACTTACAGGAGCTCCCGTACATTTTTTCATGGACTGTGCAGCCTGTGTCTTACTTTTTATAGGAACTATTTTCCTTGTTCGTTTTTTCTTTATAAGACGGAAATACCTGAATCTAAAGCAGATTCAGAATATTCAACCGACTATAAAGCTTTAAGGCACCATAAAATTCTTTTTTTTGAAACTTTTTATCCTGGGCACTTGTTTTTAACCGAAAACTTAAGTATATTCATTGGAGCATAAACATTTTAACAAGGGGGTGCACCGGTTTCGACGGACGTGTTGAGATCTTGAACTGCAAGTGAGGTTGCCTGTCCTCTGAACAGACAAAACTTATAATTGCCGACGAAGACGACAATTCTTACGATTACGCACTCGCTGCATAATCGCGGGGTCCAGAAAGCACTGCTCCGAGCGGTCTGAAACCCTGACGTAAATCAGAGCTTGCCTGATGTGGTGTCCGGTTCATATCAGGGACTTTTACCGGAATACGGAGGCGACGCTTGTAATGCTGCTACCGGCTCCCGACAACCACCTCGCATTACTAAACTTGTAGACGTTCCTGGTACGCACGTTCGGACGGGGGTTCGACTCCCCCCACCTCCATCCTATAAAATATTCTTCCCCCCTATAAAAAAAAATCGTTAAGCGCTATACTGTTGCCCATGGAAAACACACAGTATACTGATTTACAAGATGCAATTTCGAAGATGATTCTCTCAGCGTCAGGTTGGCGCTGTGTATTCGCTGACTCTGGCGATGAGGAAGATGCGACTCCCTTAATAGATTCGGCACACATAACAATATCACAGGCTATAGCGGCTGTTTACGCTGACTATATGACAACCGCCCAGGCAAAAAAAATTGTAGTAGGAATTGATGCAAGACCTACAGGTCCTCTTATTGCGAGAGAAATAATAAAGGTTCTTCTTACAAAGGGATTTGAGGTAGAATTCCCTGGTATTATAGCAGCTCCAGAGATTATGGCTTATTCCCATAAGGTTGATGGTTTTATCTATATCTCAGCAAGCCACAATCCTATTGGCCACAACGGAATAAAATTCGGGAAGAATGACGGAGGAGTAATTCCCGGCTCTGAGGCAGCCATTCTGGCAGATGCCTTCCGGGCTTTCTGCAAAAATGAGGATGCCCCACAAAAAGCGGCGGCTCTTGCGGAAGCTTGTCCTAAGGAAGCTTACGAGTCTGTTCTGCAAAATGCCTCAGCAGTGAAAGAAAAGACCCTGGCTACATATAGAGCTTTCACCCAGGAAGTTATTTCCGGTACGGCTTGTGAAGAAAAGCAAAAAAAGCTTTTTGACGAAATAAGGGACAGCATAAAGAAGACTCCCCTTTCGATTGTATGTGACATGAACGGAAGTGCCCGTACAGTCTCTATCGACAAAAGCTTCTTCGCAGAATCTGGAATAGGCTTCTTTGCTCTCAGCAATGAAGCAGGTCATATAACTCATGCCATAATCCCTGAGCCAGAGAACCTTGTTCATTGCGCAAGGGAAATGGAAGGACTTCAGGCAGGCCAGGGAAAAACTGCGGCAGGCAAGCATCCTGAATGTATTTTAGGCTACATGCCGGATTGTGACGGTGACAGAGGAAACATAGTCTTCTGGAATGACAGGACAAACAAGGCAGAAGTACTGAAGGCTCAGGAAGTCTTCGCGGTTTCCGTCATGTCCGAGCTTGCATACCTTGCATACACCGGAAAAACAGGGACTGACTCAAAAATTGCTGTGGCAGTGAATGATCCCACATCCATGAGGATAGAAGAGATAGCAGATGCCTTCGGAGCTTTGGTAGGTCGGGCAGAAGTTGGAGAAGCGAATGTAGTCAACAAGGCAAGAGAACTAAGAGCACAAGGCTATGAGGTCAGAATCCTGGGAGAAGGTTCAAACGGAGGAAACATCACCCACCCTGCTGCTGTACGAGATCCTCTCAACAGCTTGTTCGCTCTGATAAAGCTTCTTGTCATAAAGGATTCTGTCTTGGCAGACGGCACTATAAAAAAGGGTCTCTTCCATGAATGGTGCTCCCGTTCTGGTCATGAAAATGACTACAAGGACAATTTCACCTTAGCCGATGTAATGGCTACACTCCCTGAATATACGACTACAGGTGTTTCAGAAAAAAGAGCTGTCCTTAAGATAAAGACAAAGGACCATTCCATACTGAAAAAGGCTTATCAGGAAGTTTTCGAAAAAGAGTGGTCAGAAAAGAAAGAGGAATTAAAGGAGAAATACGGTATTTACTCCTATACTGCCATATCCAACAATGGAACGAAGGAGACAGTTGATATAAAGGATTATTCAGTCTCAAAAAAAGGAGGACTTAAAATCCTTTTTAAAAATGAGTCAGGTAAGCCCATCTCATATATTTGGATGAGAGGAAGTGGAACAGAACCTGTATTCCGGGTTCTGTGTGATGTAAAGGGAAATAACCCGAAGACAGAGGCAGAGCTTCTGGAATGGCACAGTAAAATGATTGCCCAGGCTGATTCATAATCTTGCAAAAGACCGTAAAATATGGTAAGATTTTCTTACATTAGGTAATACACCGAAGTTACACTAAATAAGGAAGGAATTATGGGTATACGCGGAGAACTTTTTACAACTCAGGTAGTTCTTGATAACAGGACTTATTTTTTCAATGTAAAGGAAAACCGCACAGGCGACGTATTCCTTCAAGTTGTAGAAAGTAAAAGCAAAAACGGTGAGGATTTTGACCGTCACGCGATCGTCATATTCGCAGAGGATATGCAGAAATTTTTCAAGGGAATGGATGAGTCTCTTTCCTTTATTGAGAAAGACAGAAAGGAAAGAAAAAAGAAGCAGTTAGAGAGAAAAGAGGCTGCCGCAAAAATGGACTCCGCAGGAAAAAAGAAAATATACCGCTCTAAAAGAGAGGTTGCTCCTGCAGAAGAAAGGAAACATAGCAGCGTAAAACGTACCGGACGAGTCCATGTGGTTTCAAAAAGAAAGGATTCTGAATAGTTTTTAATAGGAGAAGGTTCTTCGCTGGATAGGCGAAGGACCTTTTTTTCTGCATATATCGCGGTGAGCCTTTGTGGGATACCCTTTATGCTTTTCGTATCCATATTCAGGATATAATGCTCCATAGTCAGTCATTATTCTGTCTCTTTCCGTCTTGGCAAGTATAGAAGCTGCCATAACAGGAGGATATATGGCATCTGCCTTAGGAACAGCAATGACAGGACAATTTATATCTGGACAGAAAATGCCATCAACGATCGCAGCTACAGAAGGACCCTGATTTTCACTTTCCCTTGGAAGCTTCTCCAGCATGGAAAAAAAAGCTCTTCTCATGGCCAGCATCGTCGCCGCCAGGATATTCATGCTGTCGATTTCCTCATGAGAAGCACTTCCCAGCCCCCAGAACAAGGCTTTTTCCTTTATAAGAAGCTCTAATTCCAGCCTTTTCTTTTCAGACAGCTTTTTTGAGTCCTTTAATTTTTCCACAGGGAAATCATCAGGTAAAACTACAGCAGCGGCAAGCACTGGTCCAGCCAGAGGCCCCCTACCAGCCTCATCGATACCACAAAGGAAAGCTTTACTTGTAGCTGTGATCCAAGACTTTACATCACCAGAGAATTTTTCTTTTTTCATGAAAGAGGACCTTTTACCCCTACAAGTGTTTTTTCTGGGATTTCTCCTTCAGTTATGCTGCCAAAAACAAAGTAGTACAATTCATTATCAGATAGGCTTGTCTCTACATAAGGCCGGTCCGCATAATACTCAAAGCTCATGTTCAGCATTTCTCCGTCACTTAGGAAAACAAAAACGAAGGCTTGGTAATCGCTCCAATTCCCATTCTGGTCCATAAAGCCTACTTTGTATCTTCCTTGAGAAAGGGGAGAATAGGTATATACCGAAAGACCGGTAGAAATATCATACTCTGCGGAGACATTACCAGAACTGTCTGCTGCAGGGAAAAAGGAAAGAGGGGGTAAGGCTTCAATCTCTTTGTCTGTCCACATTTCGAGCCTGGACATAATGGCTGATTGACATTTTTCATCCGGAACAAAGAATTGTTTTGGGGTTTTTGAAGGATCAATAGGCTCAGGAATATCATCGGAGCTATCCCTGAAGACGAAATAATATGAGTTACCATCTCTGCCAGTAAACACAAGCCTTTCAGAATTGAATTCCAAGATCCTATCGGGAAAAACAGCTACAGGGCAGCTGTATTTCAATCTTTCTTTCCTATCAAAAATAAGAAGCTCAGGCTCCCCTGTAAAGACAGCTATATAAGGATTACAATAATAGGGAGGAGAAATAAATTTCCATTTTGACACATAATTGAAAAAGTCCGTCTTCAAGGAATAGCCATTATTCATAATATCCACCGGACTAGGAGTATCTGAAGAATTACTTGTTACATCCCCATCAAATATACCGGCAAAAAGAAGATTCTTACCGGTCAAATCAATTCCCGCCAGCTTCTTCTCTTCTTCCAATTCAGAAAGAGGAGGAAGAGAGACATTCTCCTTAAGGGTAACAGAGCTCTCATTTTCAGAATTTCGCCCCTCTGTCTCCTCTTTATCAGATAAAAACAGATTATCGACGAATTCATTATAAAAAGCAAAAGTCTCAAGCTTATAAGCAATAAACAAGAAAGCTGCCAACAATAAAAAAAGGAGAAGAGCTATCAGGAATCCTTTACGGTTATTTTTCACTATGCTTACTTACCGGAAGAATACGCAAGACTATTTATCCTGCTGATGTACATTTCACTGAATAAAGAAAGATATGAAAATATATTCTCTGTACTATTCATAACATCAGAGGAAAGACAAGTCAAAAGGAAGGGATCTGTATCTGCTGCCAGCAATAGAATACTGATATCCTCAGATAAAACGGAATTTATGGGTATACCCCACTTCGTGAAAAAGGCCTTAGCATCAGAAATATCTTTTACGAAGGAATAATACAAATCCGCATCATCATCCAATATCAAAGAATCCATGGAGATATCCGTTTTATCCAATGCTTCCTTCAAAAGACCATAGGTAGGCTCATGCTTTATCACATAAAGAAGAGAGGGATTATTAACAGTTCTTTTGTATGCTTCTTCAGAAAAACGAAGAGAGACATTACCTGGCTGATTCGAAAGCATGGTCCTGAAACGGATATACATAGATTCTGCCTCGCCGATAGCAGTGAGCAGCATTCTACGCTCAACCACAGGATCAGGAAGCTCCAGGGGCTGCTCATTGATATTTTTCTCCGGTAATGGGAAAGCTTCATTTTTCACATAAAAACGATTCAAAGTCTCAAACAATCTGTGAGCAATGCTCAAAGCAGGAGAATCCACCTCAAAAACAATCAGAGACTGAATAAACTCATCAGCCTTTTTATTCAATTCATTAAAAATAGGAGAAGAACTGCACTCTGTAGCAAAGAAACGGAAAAAAAGCATTTCAGAAAGCATATAAGGATAATATTCCTTCTCTACCTCAGAAGACATCAAAGATATAATTTTCTCAAGATAATACTGATATTCGTCATTCTCAACAGCATGGTTCCATAGGGAAACTGTTTCTGTAAAATCTTCCATACTGAGAGATTGCGCTGTACCAGATTCTTGAGCGAAAAGAGCCGAACAAAATGTAAAGGCAATAAGACATACGGAGAAGCGTACCATTCTGGAAAAATTCATTTTTTTCCTCCCTTTTGTTTACACATATTCGTATAGATTATCCATCTATGAGTATCTGACTTATCTTAACGAAGGGCTCTCATCATCAAAGATGAAAAACCATTATAATTGTTATTGTTCTCAAGCATTTCTACAGACTTTGAGTCCGTCCATACAGCTGTAGTCGCTGATATGGCATTACGAGAAGTGAAAGAACTGTTGGTCATAGACCACTTAAGGGCGGTAAACTCTGCACCTCGTCCGAAAGCCCCGTTCACTGTAAGCTGAACATTATCCATATTAATCTCACCGCCAGAAGCGCTTATACCCACAGCTGTTTTAGCGGAGGATACACCACGGACATTTTTCAGTGTAATATCCGAAACGGCAGAGCTTAACAGAGCCGTATAGGAGGTGGCCTTCATGGTAAGTCCGCAGGATACCAGAGAAAGACTTCCGTTATCTATAGTAATACCTGTACCACTACCGTCAAAAGAACAGAAGAGTTCGCAATTCTCGGCAAAAAAGGAGCCTCCGGAAATCCTGACCAAGTTTTTCTGGAAAACGCTGCCAGTATAGGGTACTGTTTTCTCCAGACTACATCCATTCAAATAAAGGGAGGAATCTCTTACTACGATATCTGAATCACTTTCGAAAGCAAGCCTGGTCTCACCAGTTCCTGATATTGAACAGTCCTTATAGAACAAAAGCTCCGGGATATCTGTAAAAACCCCTTCTATGAATAAATTCGGTTTTCCGTATTGCTGCCCTATCTGGACTGCCTCCTGGACAGAAGAGAGAGGATTGTTTTTAGTGCCTAAAGGATAAGATTCATCATATCGGTCAGGAACCTTTTTCCTTACAGCATCTGATACGACATAATAATTCACGGAATCGATTATCGTGCTGAATTCCTCAATATCGCTGTTATTGCCGGCTTCATCCTGGGAATAGGCATATACAGTATACAAGGCAGCTGAGTCTTCCAAGGCAGGAAGCATAACTATCTCTTCATTAGACTCAAGCATAGAGAATTCTTCAGGCATCAGGTTCTTAAAGAGTCCGTTCTGTACATCAGAGATATCAAAGCCATTATCAGAAAGGATAGGCTCTGACACAGCATAGAAAGTCTTTGCACTGCCTCTGAAATTCAAAGCGACATGGGATCGTGAAAAACCAGATGTCTCATCTGCGACTATCTCCGGCATAGCAGGAGGACGTTTATCTATGGAAACTGAAAAAGAAAGTTTTCCCTGCTTGATACCTCTGTAATAAACGGTAAACTCAGGAGAAAAACTGACAAGATCACCTGAAACAGTATCTGCATAGAAGGATCGCAGATATACAGACCGGCCATCCTGCAGGGTATATTCCAGTATATAATCAGGATTATCCGGGAAGGCCACGACGAAATCCTTGGTAAGTCCCCCTTCCGGAATACCAGTAAAGGAAGGCTTGGCCGGAATATAAAAGATATCAGGTTCCGTCGGAATCGTTGATTCTGTCTCATAGGGATATACTGGTGTCAGGTGTTTCCAAGCAACCGTATGGGCTACGGTCCTGTCAATGAAAACGGGTTCTTTTGTTTGAATCCAAGGACCTTCATCCAAAGAATAAATGACATTGCGTCCGTTCAGAAAGCGTATGTAGTTCCATGAAGCGAACTCAATTCCTTCTTTCTCAGCGACAGGCTTAGCAAGAAGATAATCTGCATTGGAATTGATTTTGAGAATGTAGCGGAAATAACCTGTAGAGGTCTTCAGTATGAGGGGGAGGAATCTTTCGATGCTGCAGCCTCCTTCCATGGTAATGACCCCGCCCTTCTGCATATCATCATCTTTCAGAATAGTATCAGGGTAGGCTCCTGTCGCCCAATATACAGTATCAGGAATATTTATCTCTGTAGTCTCAGTGAAATTCACGTAAGCTTCATCGTCAGATATGGGGATGTAATTAGGTTTCCCCCGTCCAGATACAGTCCAGCTTACCTTTTGCATAGAATATGTATCATTGGGCATGACAGTAGCTATCGTCAAAGTCAAGTCACCATATCCGGAAAGGGCGACAGGACCATCATAGGCGAAGCCTGATTTCAGGGGGTCAGAGCCTGTCAAAGAGTAAAATACTTCTGTATCCGGATCCTTCTCCAGGATCAGGGGCTGAGGATTCAGCCAGTTACCCTCCACAGGACTGATTATCTTGGTCTGAGAAGAAAGGGATAGAACACAGAAGAAATCTAAAATAAAAAGAAAAAAAATCACACCTGTCTTTCTAACCCTCATTATCTCAACTCCTCTAAAGCAAATCTTTGAAAACTTCCCTGAGTTCTGGATCCTGCTTATAATAATACTCCTCCAGCTCCTCAGGAGAAAGACCTATAAGCTCGTGACTCATGTAATGGATCCATCTGTCTTCCTCAGGCTTAGTTATAACGAACTTCCGGCACCAATAATCAGGCTGTATAGGAAGCTGTTCCTCTTTCTGAGTAAAATACTTATAGTCGTGGACGGCAACTTTTATATCCTTACGAGGAATTCCCTTCTCAAGAAGAACCTCCACAAGATAGTTTATTGTCTTGCCAGTATCAAAAATATCGTCGACGAGAAGGATTTTGTCCCCAGGACGAAGATGTTCAGGTGAATATGTCCATCCGTCTATCATAACTCTATCACGCTCGCGGATATCTGTATAGGAACGTGCGACTACAGCTGCATAAAGAACGGGATGGACATCCTTACGAGCTATTTTAAAATATTCACTGACTACATTCGCGACATAGGCTCCTCCCCGGAGCGATACATATATAACGTCAGGAATAAAACCGTCTTTCAAAATACGGTGTGCCATTTTCAATGAATTATTGCGTACCTGATCATAGGGCAAAAACTCTTTCATCTAAAACCTCTTTTACATATTTTACCGTAAAATTCAACAAAGTGGAAGTATTCACTATATTACTTTTAAAATAAGAAGGGTTGGCAACTTCTCATGCCAACCCATTCCTAAGTATTATTAAATTAGCGTTTTAGGCCTAATACGGTCTCAAGAAGGGTATCAGAAGTCTGAATTGTCTTTGAGTTAGCCTGGAAGCCTCTCTGGGTGATGATCATATCCGTCATCTGCTCAGTAAGATCGACGTTGGACATTTCAAGTGCTCCAGAAAGAAGGGTTCCCTTTCCGGCAATTCCTGATGTACTTATGTTAGCAAGACCTGAATTGTTTGAAGCCACGTAGGTATTGTCTCCTGCCTTTTCCAGACCGCCCTGGTTAGTAAAGCTTGCCATACCGATCTGACCTATAGTTCTTGTGGTTCCGTTAGAATAGACACCTGTGATGATTCCGCTGGAATCAATCTTGAAGTTGTCAAGGTAGCCTAATGTATAGCCGTCCTGATAAAAAGCCTTGGTAGAGCTTGATGAGGCGGACTGTGTTATAGTGTTTTTCATGGAACCTATGGTTCCAAGGTTGATGTTCATAGTCTGTCTTGCAGGGTTACCATCGGCATCGGGATTCGCCCCGGGAACAGTATAGGATGCGATAAGCTGAATCTCACCCTCAGGGTTTGAGGTCCGATCTGAAGAGTCACTTACTGCCTGTAAGCGTCCAAGGTTATCAAAAGTGACTACGAACTGATTCGTCACACCATCAGTATTCTCGAAGCCTATGCGGGTGTTTGTCTCGGCAGCGTTCTCCAGGTCTACATTGACGGTGGCAAGCCACTGATTGTCTGTCTCAGGCACTCTGGTGAAAGAAACAGAGAGAATATGCTCATTTCCGAAGCTGTCATAGATTTTTGTCTCTGTTCCCCAAGTTGCTTTAGCTATATCGCTGTCAGAGGCTCCTTCAGCGATAATAGGGGTGTTCTTGTTCAGGTTACAGGAAAAGTCTACGTTTGTAGTTGCTTTTGCTGGGTCCTTCTGACCTATAGGAATAATAAGGTCTTCCGGTGTGCCTGCTGTGTTCAGGACCATCTCGCCGTTAAGCTCCCTGGCCATCCATCCCTGTACGCGGAATCCATTGGCAGGATTGACCAGAGTGCCTTCCTCATCCACACCGAAGGTACCGGCTCTTGAATAGAAAGTCTCTTCTCCGTTCTTGAGGATAAAAAAGCCGTTGCCCTGAATGGCTATATCAGTAGAAACACCTGTTGACTGAAGGTTTCCCTGATTAAAGATTGTATCAATTGAGGCAATCGACATTCCAAGACCCACTTCCTTTGGATTTACACCACCCTTCTCTTCGTTGGGTTTGGCAGCTCCTGAAAGCTGCTGGGAAATCATATCCTGAAAATTGACACGGCCTCTTTTAAAACCTGTTGTATTTACATTTGCGACGTTGTTACCTATAACGTCCATTCTTGTCTGGTGGTTCTGCATGCCGGAAACACCAGCATAAAGTGATCTCATCATAGTTCTTTTTCCCCTTTAATCTGCGTAAACTTTTGTAATGTAATCCATGCTGTACAAGTTTCCATTAACCTGTACCATAGGATTTTCACCGCGTGTAGCGGCCTCTACGATACCAGTCGTAGACTCACCGTTTACATTCAGCTCTACAGTGCGTCCGATTGTTCCGGCAGCTTCTGAAGAAAAAAGCATATTTGCCATTCTAGTGAAGCTGCTACTCATGTTTGTCATCTGCTCAAGTGATGAAAACTGAGCCATCTGCGCTATAAACTCCGTATTTTCCATAGGATTTGTTGGATCCTGATGGGAAAGCTGTGTAATTAGAAGTGTTAAAAAATCATCCTTGCCCAATTCCGAACTTACGGTACGTCCATTTTCCGCAGTGTTTTTTGCATTCTGGAAGTTTACTGCCTTATCCACAGCAGCCATTTCCTGTGCACTCAGTTTTGTATCAATTGTCATTGACATCCCCTCTATACAATCACAACGCCGACTATGCGACGAGATTCACATTTCCTGAACCTGTATAATCATCAGCAGCGACATCCGGCATAGAATCGACATAAGCCATTCCCTGCTCATTCAACGTAGCTTCCTGCACGAACTGATGTTCCTGATGAGGCTGGTCGTGGTTTCCACCGTTACCACTTCCACTCCAAGCAAGCTCGAATCCCCCGTTCTCAAATCCGCTGGCCGCGAAAGCCTCTTTTATGACGGAGATATTCTCCTTAAAGGCATCGTAGGCTTCTTGACTTGCGACTAGGATTTTTCCTGATATTTGATTCTCGGATAATTCAAGTTTTATCTTAACATTTCCAAGCTCTTCAGGATGAATAATTAAATTTATGGAACCTTTGCCATTGTTCTGAAGAACGATGGATCCAGTCTTCACAAGGTCTCCGGCAGAGCTTTCCAATTCTTTGGACAGCATTGAGGAGAAAGTGCTTTTATCAATTCCCTCTATATCCCCGGTATAACCGGCAGTCCCTTCAGAAGGCATAAGGGAAAGAGATACCTGAGCATTTCCTTTGCCATCATAAGAGATTTGCTTGATGAAACCTTCGGATTCCGTCTTTTCCGGCAGCTTATGTTCCGTACGTAAGTCAACTACCTGTATTTTCTCACCAGTAAGGGGTGTGCCGGCAGTCTCAGGTGCAAAAGCCAGGATATTTTCCTGGGGTAAAGCTGCCTGCTGCGTTACAGGAAGGGGATTTTCCTTTCCATTGCTGTGGGAAATGCTGGCCATAAGAGAATCATATTCCGCGAAACGTGATTTCTTTTCTTTTTTCACCTCTGTTTTTTCAGGTGAAAGACTTTCAGCAGTTTTCAAGCTGACAAGATTTTCACTTTTATTCTCCTGGTTTGGAGAAGCCTTGATTTTCTTAGGAGTCTCAAGCTTTTCACCGACTTTCTCTTGTAAAGCAGCCAAGGGGACCTCGTCGGAAACAGCTTCCTGATTCTCCAGGACAGGGACTTCAGTCCCTGCCTCCTCCTGAACCAAGATCTTTTTTACTACAGGAGTCTCCGCAGCCTCCACGCCGGCATGAGCCTCATCCACCATATAAAGGGCAAGACTTTCCTCTGAATCCGGTGAAGGGGTCTCCTCGACTGAAGATAAAATCTCTTGTTCAGCAGAGTCATCAAGAAGGACTGACTCCAAGGAGTCTACTGGCTTTTTCATATCCTTCGAGACATTAGAAGATAAATAATCTTCCACTTGAATTTTCTGATTTTTAAAAGACGTGGTCTTTTTGGACTCAGATAAAACTTTTTTTTCTGTGACGGGAACTTCGCCATCAGAAGGCAAGTCGTCTGATTTTACGACTTCCTCCTCGTTTTTCTGAGAAGCTTGATCAGATTCCGTTATTTTTCCATCCGTGGTATCTTTCTGTGAGGCCTTTTCCAGTATTTCACTGAAGGAAGGCCCTTCATTCTTTCCGTTGCTCGTTCCTTGAGTCTTATACCCTGTATCTGTGCTGGAAACAGTACTTACTTCAGGGCGTGACGGAAGAATATCCAGTGCCATAGCAGGCATAATACCTCCGATGTAAACATCGGAATCAGAATGAGATTGGAAAAAACGCTCTTAGACTAATTAAGGCTTTGAGGTTTAGAACCCATTTTACGGGTTATTTCAGCAACTCTTTCAGCAGGCATAAGAGACATCCAATATGCGACGTTAGAGCCTTTACCACTTTCTTCTGCGATTTTGTCTACCATCCGTATAGTATCGATGAAATCCTGATCATCCATAGCAAGAAGAATATCGACAGCACTCTTCGGCGGCATGGAGTTCAAATACTCTGCCCTAGTTCTGATGTTTACCTCTCTATCTTCGGCTTTTTTCTTCTCGTTGTTGAATGTTTTCTCGCTCTCCTCAAGTGCAAGACGTCTATCGTCAAGCTCCTGGGCCATCTGCTCGTTCTGAGCCTCCTTCACCAGGATATCCGCCTCCCGCTTATCCAGCTCCTGGGAACGCATATCGTATTCTTCTATGATCTTTGACATCCGGTCCTGTTCAAGGTCAGCTATAACGGCATTCTCTACTTTATCGGCTGTATCTGAAGTCTGGGGAGCAAGACCCAGGAGTTCGTAAACAGGCGCAAAGGTCTTCTTCATTTCAATGGCACCCAGATAGTCAAACCAGAGGAGACCTGCAAGGACCATAATCACCACAAGAACCAAAAGAACCAATGTTTTTCCGATTGTTTTTCCAGCGCTCACTTCCCACCCCGCAACGCACACTTTTGTTGATTACAGACAAAAAGCTTAAATATTTGATATACTAGAGTATACAATTGAATTCTCAGAATGTAAACACACCACACAGAACAAGGTCATAAAGCTTGTCTGACTGTTCATTGGCGAAATACCAGATAAAATCTGCTCCCAGCTCGAATTGAAAACTATAAGTAAGGCTGACTATGGGTGAAAGAGTGAAATTCGCACCGCACTTTAAGCCGTGTTTTATATTAAGGTCTGAAAGATTTGTTATAAGAGCAGGCAATTCAAGAATCAGCATATTCTGAGCAGAGGTTTTCCAATCGGCCTCATAACCAGCTGTAAAAGTAAACCTGTTGGCATAGAAAGGGAAAAAAGGAATACCTTTCTGTATTTCTGCGGAATAAAGAACTGCATCCGCAGAAAGGGAGAGGAATTCCTCTGAATTTTTTATCAGGTCTGCCTTTGCAGAAAGAGGGATAAAGCCTCCCACCCCTGCAGATAGGTAAAAACCCAAATTATTGAAAAATGATGATGGGGAATCAGGCAGGGACTCGTATTCAGTCACGAATCTGACGCCCGATAACACAAACCATTTGTCATAGACCTTCTTTCCGGTCTTATACACAGCTGAATATGAAAGATCAATAGAGTTCTCGATGAGCATGGAGGAATCCATAGAAAACTCGTGGGTGAAAGTATCGCTGTATTGCAGCTCCTGACGCAGGGTATACACAGGGATAACACCTGACAAGATGCATTTATCCTTGATTTTGGCCAGGCCAGAAGCATTCCAGTCCGCAAGAAAGGATAGATCATAAGACAGAAAGGAAGGTCCCCCCCATGACCTTAAACTGATTCCGCCGTTTTTCTCAATATAATTCCAGCCGCCGGAAAGAAGAAGCTTCACCCGCTCGGTGGGATCCATCAGCATCCAGGTAGCACCCAGCTCATAGGGATATTCCGAGGTAAGGTCCATTCCCACAGGCAGGACGGGACCTGAGAAAAGATATTCAAAGGCATTATATTTTTCTCTTTCCGGTGGTTCAGAGGCTGGCATGGAGGGGGAAGAGGCCTGTGTCATATAAGTCTCCCCGGCTTCTACCCTTGAAGCATCCGCACAGACATTCATTTCCATGAGGGCAATCTCCGAGACACCACCGGGAATTCCATCGCAGAAGGAAAGATCCATTGACTCAGACTTGCGGGCAATAAAATAGAGCTTATCTGCCTGGGAGAAATAAAAGGGATTATGGACACCACCTGAGACATCCTCCCTTCCCAGGGACAGCCTAAGGGGACCTTCCCCATGGGAGGGACATTCCATAACAAGCAGTCTGGAAAGGGCTCCTGGAGAAGTCTCGCTGCCTGAAAGCAGACCTTCACCAGCAACAGCACTGTAAAAGATAAGATTATCCCTGTCCTCACCGGCAAAGGCGAAGGAAGAAGGCACGATCCCTTGGGGGAAGGCGTAATCCCCTCTTTTTTCCAGAGAATAAGAATTGTTCCCGACGCAGAGCTCATAGACAGAAAGCTGCCATTTTCCATGCTGCTTTTCCAAGGAGAAGATATTATCACCGGCTGACAAGATATTATAAATCTCAAGATCAATTGGAAGCTGCTCCGAATAAAGGACATCGGCTGAATTACCAAAAGCCTTCACCCCCTCAAAGTCACGGATCTCAAGGCAAGCCCTTCCAGAACGGACGGCAACCCCGATAACAAAAGCACCGTAGTCAGGAATCTCAGCGAGACAGGAAGAAGAAAGGGGGTAAAGCTCCTGGGACACATAAGTTTCAGTATCCATGTCATACACTTTCAGGCTGTATGACTTTGAAAGATTCTTCCCGATGCCATTGATAAGAAGATAGCGGCCGTCATTTGAGAAGGAAAGTTTTGAGATTCCTCCGTCAGCAAGTAGAAGCTTTCTTTCTTGACCGGGTAAACCCGTCACAGGATCCAAGGGAAGATATTTTATATATGAAGCGTTATCAAGGAAAGCAAGCCCCTTCTCCTTACCATTCCTGAAGGCAAGGCAAGAAGACAAGGATGGCTCCGAGGAAAGGCTTTTCACTTCAGTATCAGCAGATATCACAGGAAGAGGTATGGATTCTTCAAACAGCTTCCACTCATCCTCAAGAGGAATTCCATATACAGCTTCGAAGGAATCATCAACGAAAGGCTTAAAAAAACTGGGATTCCCGCATTTTGCCCAGAATTCGGCGTATTTATCCATTCCGTATTTATTCTGTATATATCTGTTGAAAGCTCCGCCAAAAAGATAGGCATAATAGGAGCTGGGGAAAATATCCCTGGGACCAGAGGCGTCCTTCCAGCTGGGGAATTTGTTCTCTAGCTTGGCCTGGACAAGGAAAGCCATATGGTCACCATTATTCAAGCGCCCCTCCCCGTCCATACTTTCGAAGGATACTGTCACCCCCTCAAGAAAAGACAGGGTGGAAGTAAATAGATAGGAGGGAGAATAGCAGTCACCAAGAAAGGAAGAAAGGAAGGACCAAAAGCCATCCCGGATATTCATGGAAACAGCGTGGACAAGCTCATGATAGAAGACGGAAAGCTTGGTCTCCGAGAAAACAGCCATTGAAAAAGAATCCACCGGAGTATCATAAAAAACGATGCGGTTATAGGGAAAGGGCGTGTAATAAGCGTTCAGCTGCTGATTGTCCGGCGTTATATAGACGGGGATAAAAAGCTCTTCATCAGACTGAAGAAGATCTGTAGCCTTTTTATATAAAGCCTCCACATTCTCGTATAAGATCAAGGCCGTTTCTTGGCATGCTTCCGGATAAATAAGGTCGAAATGCTCTGTACTAAGCGTGTATAAGCTTTCAGCGAACAAAGAAAAAGACAAAAATAAAAGAGTAATGCTTAAAAAACTTTTTTTTCTCATTTTATAGGACTCCTTGAAGTTACTTATATATAATAACACTTGAAGCAACAGAATCTATTTAGTATTATAAAACAATAATAACTTAACACTCTACATAGTTACATAAATCGGCCGTAGTCCGCTAGATAAAAAATGCAACCCGATTATACCGCCGGAATAATATTAAGGAGAAAAATTATGTCAGAAACAGAGATAAATACTAGGACTTACGAGGCTGCTCTTGAAAGAAGCAAGAAAATAGAAGAGGATATCCTTGTAAACCCTAAGAGATACAGGGTTCTCACAGGAGACAGACCTACAGGAAGACTCCATATAGGGCATTACTTCGGCTCCCTCCAGAACCGTGTACGCCTTTCTAAGCTTGGCGTTCCAACTATGATTCTTATTGCGGACTATCAGGTACTAACAGACCACGAGGCCTTCTCAGAAATATCACAGAACACAAAACAGCTGGTAATCGATTACTTGGCCGCCGGAATTGTTCCCAGCGATGACGTAATAATTTACCCCCACAGCTATATTCCAGAAGCAAACCAGCTTATGCTACCCTTCCTTACTCTTGTGTCTAACTCAGAGCTGAGCAGGAACCCCACAGTCAAAGAGGAAATCCAGTCTGCAGGTCTGAAGAGCGTCAATGCCGGTATGTATACCTATCCTGTTCACCAGGCCTGTGACATTCTTTTCTGCAAGGGAACTGTCGTTCCTGTAGGAAAGGACCAGCTGCCCCACCTTGAGATGACCCGTGCTATTGCCCGCCGCTTCAACGAGAAATTCTGCCCCAAGAACCCTGTTTTCCCCGAGCCACAGGCTTTGCTCAGCAAAACTCCTATGATCCTGGGACTTGACGGCAGCCAGAAGATGAGTAAGAGCCGGGGAAACGCCGTAATGCTCTCAGCCACAGAGGATGAGACAGCCAAGCTTATAAAGAAAGCCAAGACAGATGCCGACAGACATATCTCTTTTGATCCTGTCAACAGACCTGAGGTCTCCAACCTTCTCATGCTTATATCCCTTTGCACAGGAGAAGAGCCTGAAGCCATAGCAGAAAAAATAGGAGACAATGGAGGCGGAATGCTTAAGAGCATGCTTACAGAAAGCCTTAACGAGAAGCTCCGCCCTCTCAGAGAAGAAAGGAAAAGACTGGAAGCATCCCCGGACTATATCAGGAAGGTCCTGCTTACCGGTGCTGAAAAAGCCAGGGAAATAGCTATACAGACACTTAATGAAGTCCGTCATGTCATGAACATGGAGATATAAGCTAGTGTCGAGGCCTTTTCTAGATAAGCCTTGACACAGACATTTCCCCGATCAGAACAGCTTTTTCCTCCGGGGATAAAAAAAGGACTGTCCTTACTTTTGAAGTGTGTTCCACTTCAGCTTTTGGACAGCCCTTTTTTTCGTCTTTACACCGCTATGAAAGCGATGACACGAAAAGTTTATTTCTTGTATGTCTTACATATAGCCTCAAAAGAAGCAACCTTGAGAGCAGCTCCACCGATAAGACCACCGTCGATATCCTCTTTTGCGAGAAGATCCGCAGCGTTCTCTGGCTTCATCGAACCTCCGTACTGGATTACGACTTCATCAGCTACAGCCTTGCTGTAGAGCTTTGCGATATGATCGCGGCAGAACTTGTGGATAGCCTCAGCATCGTCCGGAGTTGCTGTTTTTCCTGTACCGATAGCCCAGACAGGCTCGTAAGCGATGGTAACATTCTTCATCTGCTCTGCTGTAACACCAGAGAGACCGGCTGAAAGCTGGAAAGCACAAACCTTCTCCGCGTTTCCTGCCTCACGGTCAGAAAGAAGCTCACCGATGCAGAGAACGACCTCAAGGCCCTGCTCCAAAGCACGGAGAACTTTCTTATTGATGAGCTCATCGCTCTCACCAATCTCATGACGGCGCTCTGAGTGACCAAGAATTACAGCCTGGCAGCCGATATCTTTAAGCATCTCGCAGGAAACTTCACCGGTATGGGCACCGTTTCCTGTCGCGGCTACATCCTGCGCAGCAAGAAGTATATTAGAACCTTTGACAACCTGAGCTACAGCATCAAGATAAACGTAAGGAACACCAATCATGTACTTGTTCTTTCCGTCTTTAAGAGCTTCTACAAGACCCTTGGCAAGCTCGACAGCTTCTGCCTTGTTCTTGTTCATTTTCCAGTTACCGGCAATATAAGTTTTCCTCATATATGTCTCCTTATAAAAATTGCGTCGCTTGATGCTTTGCCATAAAGCGCGACGTTGCATGATGATATAAATGCAAAAAAGCATTTTTTGGCGCGTACCGAGCATAGGGACAATCTGCCTCAAACGCTTCAGGACGAACACCATCCGATAGAATACTAACGAATTCCACGAACAATTTCAATAATGCAGTAAGTCTCCCCTATTCCCTTACAAACATTATCTCAGAGATAGGACGGTCTGCCTTCTTGCCCTTGTTTTCGAATTTAGTCTCAGGCCGCCATTCCTGATGGGGAGCGAAGCCTTGGTACATATTCTTTAAGCCTGGGGTGACCGAAAGCTCATCCAAGGCGAATTCAGCATAGGGAAGCCAGTCCGTCACCATATAAAGGTAACCCTTTTTTTTCAGCTTTCCAGCCAGAAGATCGGTACGGGGTCTTTGCACAAGACGTCTTTTGAAATGCTTTTTCTTAGGCCAGGGATCCGGGAAAAAAATATGAAAAGCATCTACAGAGGAGTCTGGAATCATATTCTTAAGCACGTCCATAGCGTCGTGCTCGACTATACGTAGATTTTCAAGGCCCAGATCCCGAATATCACCAAGCAGCTTTCCTACCCCCGGAGTATGGACCTCAAGCCCCAGATAATTCTTATCCGGATTCTCGGATGCGATTATAGCTGTAGCCTTCCCCATTCCGAAGCCTATCTCAACCGTCACAGGATTATTGTTTCCGAATAACTCAGAAAAATTAAGGGCTTCATTACGATAAGGTATACACCATAAGGCGGACAGGGTCTCATAATCCCTTTTCTGAGCGGCAGTCATACGGCCTGCCCTCATGACAAAAGTATGAACGGTACGCATCATCACATCCATATTATTAGTACGTTCCTCATCATTATCTGCAATATTTTCCATGTATTTTTTTCTTTCCCGATTATTATTCCTGCCTGTTATTGATTCAGATAAACAGAAGGCATAAGATATATAGCATTTAATTCTGGATTAAGAACATATTCCCTGTAGTACAAGGCATCAGGATATTTCTGCCTGACTTTCTCCAAGGAAGTGAAATCATCGTTTTTTGGTCCTGTATACAGCACCTTACCGTCAATACCGAGCACAAGATACTGTATATTCTGATTACCGACCACTGATTTGCCGAAAACCTCAGCTTCCTCTGCCTTCAAAGTAAACAAGGCATCCTTTGTCTTTCCGGCTTTATCTTCATATATCACCTGATATACGGCATCCTCAAAATCCAGGCTTCCAGGCATTCGTAAAGAAGGGCAGCCTGCAAAGGTTTTTTGCTGGGATTCGTTCATAACAACATCAACGGAATCCACAGACCAAATCATGCCAGAGGAAGTATTCTTTACGGTCATCGACTGTATTTTTCCGGCTTCTGTAACCTCAGCGAAGACAGAAAGACTGACAGAAGGATCAGTGTTTTTTGATTCGTAATTATATACAAGCTGGGGATAAACAGCATAAATGCTCATGGAAACATCTGAACAAGACATGAAAGAGAAAAGAAGACACAAGAGAGAAGAAAACAACAGTATCTGCCTCAGACTATATCTCTTTTTCACTCTCCCAGCACCTCTCTTACTAGAAATTAAAGGTAAGGTTGATAACAGTAAGATCACTTGAGGTAAACTGATTAACAAGTGATTCAAATTTTACATTTACCTTCTTACAAGCTTCGTCAAGGTATGAAAGATAATAAAGGCCGAGATCAGTCCCTTCCTGCCCTTCAGGAAGCTCTTTATAGAAGTCTATAAGAGATTTCTTGCCTGTATCTGCAGATTTCTTCTCCTGGATATTCTCCTTGAATTCCTGGAATTCATCATCCTTATTGTAGAGAGTGATCTGGAGTCTGCCCTGCTTACCTATGGACAGAGAGCCTCCTCCAAGCTTCCATGCGATGAAGACAAGCTCATGGTTTCTTTCGAGCTCAGAAATGATTTTCTGACGGATATCAGGATCATATAGAACCATATCACTCTGCTCTATACCACGATAAAGCTTTCTTGCGACCTTGCGCATATTCGCATTCTCACAGTTCAGGGCAAGCTCCATAACCATGAGAGATATATACTCCGCGATTTTACTTTTATCCATATACTGGGAAAGCAAGGCCCGTATTCCGCTCAGCATCTCGGAAAACCCCGGCTTCTTGAAAAATTTAACGATAATATACCAGTTGAAGAGAGACAATTTGTTAAGAAGCTTTTCCGTCATAAGAAGATAAACATTCTTTTCCTCAGCGGAAAGCTGCTCATCATTGACTATGGAATCATAAATAGGCTTCAGAATCTCATCCCTTGCTTCGTTGATAATATGCTCGCTATTTATCATTCTAGTACGAAGTACTGCATCAGTTATCTCGGTCTTTTCGTCCAGAAGCTGGGACGGGTTCGAACGGTTATGCTTATGAACACAGTCTGTCGAAAGAAGCACAGCCTTCACTTCCCTGTCAAACTGCTTATAAAGGATTGAATAAACTACAAGCTTGGAAAGATCCATTATTTCCTGACGGGAAGAAACGAACTCCGGCATAGAGATCTCAATCTTAGAAACATAGTCCAAGAGAATAAGGCTCTGCAAAGACAAGGGTGCGAACGAAGAAAAAGAAATACCGCTTTCATCAACGTTATCTGCTAAACGGAATCTGATCAATTTTTTCTTATGACTTATAAAATGGGATATACCAGATTCTGTAAGGACAACTCGTAGCGGTAAATCCAGCATAGGCTTTTTTTCTGCTGACATGTCAAAAAAACTCCATCACAAACTTATTTAATTTTTTTTATAATGGTAAATAGCTTTAATTTTATTATAAATATAATTACAAAAAAATCAATAATGTCGTTTAAAGAAAGATAAAATAACGAAAAAATGATATAAAAAGGCTGTAAAGAAGCAAAGATCAATAAAACAGAAAAAAAACACTATCTCACATTCTTTACTTCGATAAAAATTTATAGTATTATAAGCCAATATGACAAGACAAAAAATACCCGCAGCACCTTCAATACGAAGACTTCCTTCTTATCTGCACCTTATACGACAAGCAGAAGCTGAAGACTGTGAATTTATTTCAGGAACATTAATTGCAAAAGAACTTCACTTGGAACCTATTCAGGTCCGAAAAGATTTGGCCATCACCGGAATAGTAGGAAAACCCAAACGAGGATATCCCGTAAAGCCTTTAATAGCCGCAATTGAGCATTTCCTTGACTGGGATAATAAAAAAAACGCAGTCATAATAGGAGCAGGAAACCTTGCGACTGCTCTTACCGGATACCAGGAATTCAAAACCCACGGTCTGAACTTCGTGGCTGCCTTCGATACCTCATCAGAGAAAATGGGGAAAAACATACACGGGGTATCAATATATCCTCTGGATGAACTGACGGTTCGTACCAAGGAACTAGGTGCAACGATAGCAGTGTTGACGGTCCCATCGACTTTCGCCCAGGAATGTGCAGACAGGATTGTGGAAGCCGGGATTAAGGCTATATGGAATTTCACCAACAGAAAGCTAAATCTACCGGATGATGTTGTCTGCCAAAGGGAAGACCTTACGTCAGGCTATGCTATGCTCTGCGTCATGATGGGGGAATAAGAGACAAGCATCATGTCCGAAGCCAATGTCCCCAAGATACAAAGCAAGACCGAATACCAGGCAGAACTTCTGGCCAACAGACTTTCGAAAAGATACAAGCATCTTAGGAAATGGGCCTCACGTACAGGAGTGCTATGCTACAGACTCTATGACAAGGACATCCCCGAGATTCCCCTGGCCATTGATATTTATGAGGAAGAGACAACTGCTGAAGGTGAGAAAGGCAGGACTTATGCCCGCATAGCCCTTTACGAGCGTCCCTATGAGAAGCTGGAGTCGGAAGAGCAAGAATGGCTTCATGCTATGGAAATAACGGTCGAAAAGGTGCTTGGCCTTCAGGAGAAGTCCATAATAACAAAAGTCAGGAAAAGGCAAAGCGGAGACAGCCAATACGAGAAAAGAAACGGGAATACCATATCATTCATAACTGAAGAGCAGGGCTTGCGTTTCCGTATAAACCTAAGCGATTACATAGACACAGGTCTTTTCTTTGATCACCGGCCCCTGAGGCTTTCTGTAAGAGAAGAGGCACAAGACAAGCGCATATTGAATCTGTTCTGTTACACGGGAGCTTTTTCAGTCTATGCCGCCGCCGGCAATGCGGCTCAAGTAGATTCGGTGGACTTGTCAGGAAAATACCTTGCCTGGGCGGAAGAGAATATGAGTCTAAACGGCTTCACCGACAAGAGTAGATACCGCTTCATAGAAAGTGATGTAAGCAGCTTTTTGAGGAAAGCGGCGGCGGCAGTCCCTAAAACAGGGAAAAAAGCAGGCTATGATATAATAATTCTGGACCCACCCACATTCTCCAACTCAAAAAAGACGGATACTATGCTGGATATCAACAGAGACTGGCCCTATCTTATAAAGCTTTGCACAGATCTCCTTTCAGAAAAAGGGATACTTTATTTCTCGACGAATTCCCGTAAGCTTTCTTTTGATGAGAAAAAAATACCCCAGGGTTTTTCAGCGAAGGATATAAGCAGATCTACTATTCCGGAGGATTTCAGGAACGAAAAAATCCACAAGGTTTGGAAGATTGAAGCTTCCCCCCTTTCAATCACTCGACATTGCGAGCTTGTTCACGGATATTTTCCAGAGCATCCTTAGCGGCGATCACAGCCCGCCCTACCTCCACGAACTGATTCTTAGAACCTATCGTATTGATTTCTCTGTTCAATTCCTGACAAATGAAATCTATTTTTTTACCAGGAGCCGGATTGCTCTCCATCTCGATCTTAAGAGCATCTATATGGCTCTGCAAGCGGACGACTTCCTCATTTATCGTATATTTTACAAGCAGGGCTGCTGTCTCGGCCATAACCCGCTGCTCATCCACATCATCCCCAAGGACTTCCTTGAATCTCTTAAGGACATTCTCCCTGAAAAGATTTTCCATCTGAGGAATCCATTCTCTGAACAGAGTCTCTGCTTCTTCTATTTTTGCCAGCTTCTCCAGAAGATCTTTTTTTAGATTGGCACCTTCCCTGTCCCTGTCGGCCGTGAAATCCACCAGAGCCTCGGTAAAAACAGGCTCGATCATTGCCCAATAACGTTCCGGATCATTATCCTTCTGAACAGAAAGCACACCATCCTGGGAAACGATAAGCTGTATAGGTATGTTTTCATCATCCAGTCCGCAGGAGTGGGCTATGGTCTGAATAGCTTCGAAATAAGCCCTGGCTGCATTCTCATCGGCTTCCACAGTCACAGAGGATTTTTTCTCCCTGACCCGTATGGAAAGATCCACTTTTCCCCTCAGAATGGAAGCGCTGCATTTTTCCCGGATCCTGTTCTCCAAACGTCCCAGAAAAGACGGTATATTGATGGAAAGATCCAAAAATCTGGAATTCCAGGATTTTATCTCGACTGAAATACTTACATCTTCATCAATCTTTTCTTTATAGGCATAGCCTGTCATACTTCTCATTTCTCATTCCTCCCGCAAAGCTTATCAAACACCGATTTTCCCAGCTTCCAGTTATCGCCAGCCCCCATAGTAATGAAAAGGTAGCCTTTTTTACCTTCGGGCAGAGGCTTGGAAAGACGATCCAGGACATAGGACTCGGCCTCCATGACTTCCTCAAAATACTGCACGTTCTTATGATTGGCACTAGTTCTGGCAAAAAGGATTTTTCCATTTACACCACCAGAATACACCTCCCTGGCAGAAGGATATATCTTATGCAGGATGACTTCATCAGCATCTGCGAAGGAAGTGGCGAAATCCTCCAGAAGGGCGGCTGTCCGGGTGTATGTATGAGACATGAAATCAACGATTATCAGTCTGTCCGGATAAAAAGAGCGGAAACCTTTTATGGTCGTCTTTACAGCTGTAGGATGATGACCGTAGTCATCCACAAAAATACAGTCTCCCGCCTGGCCTATTATTTCACTGCGACGCTTTGCACCTTCGAAAGAAAGCAGAGCATCTTTTATTTTGTTTATATCTTCATCTGCCACAGAAGCAGCAGAGCCTCTTTCTGTCTTAATCAACTCTATGGCAAGAGCAATGGCCGCCGCCGCATCAAGAACCTCATGATGCCCCGGAATACGAACAGCAAACTCCATATCATACCCGGAGAGGGAGAAAAACTGTTTTCCATCCTCTATTTTTCCGAATACTATGCCATAATCACCAGGAGCATATTCACCATAGGGGATAAAATTTATATCAGGTCTTTGAAGGCGGGCATTCTCCACCGCCTCGCAGGCTCCCTTGTCATCCGCGCAATAAATGAGACTTCCTTTTTCAGGGAGAAGGCAGATATAATCGACGAAAGCCTCCAGAATATCAGCATAAGTAGGATAATAATCCTCATGATCACTTTCTACACTGGTAAGAACTATTTTCTGCGGGTGGAAGGACATAAAATGACGCTGATATTCACAGGTCTCTGCGACAAAATATTTATTTCCGGCTGTAAGAGTACAAGAGTTTCCGAAGGATTTTACAGAGCTTCCAGCCAGAATCTGAGCAGGTAACCCCAATCCGCTTATAATTGTACCGGACATCCCCGTGACTGTGGTTTTCCCATGAACACCACATATACCGCAACTATAGGAGGCAGCGGAAACTGCTCCAAGAGCCTCCGTGTACAGGACGCACTTTATGTTTTTTTTGCAGGCTTCTATCAGATCAGGATTTACATCAAGTTTGTAGGCTGAGGAATAGACAACAATATCGGGCAAAGGCTTTCCGCCTCCCCCGATATTATTCTTAGAAAATGGAAGAGCCTTTATTCCAAGCCTTTCCAGTATTTCATCGGTATAGAAACGCTCCTCTACATCGCTGCCGGTTATAAGAGCACCTCTGGCCGCACAAATCTCAACGAGAGCAGCCATGCCGGTACCCTTGATTCCGACGAAATGCATACGGAACCCGTCCATCTTTTCTGGTAATAAAAACGAATCAGACATGATTGAATATAATACAGAAAAGATGAACTATTTACAACAATATTTACTTACGAATCTCGTTCTGATATTCAAGTCTCTTTGCGCTGTCGATCTCAGCGATAATATCAGCAAGAGCTCTTGAAGCATCGGAAGACTTATAAATATCATAAACTTCCTGCATAAGGTCCCGTGCTCCTTCAAGGTCTCCCATGGCCTCAAGCAGGATAGCTGCATTGTAGCCCGCTTCCATGTAGCCTAAGCGCACATAAATATCTTCGAACAAGGTTTCCGCATACTCTATCTCACCAGATTTAACGACCTCATCAGCATACTTCATATCAGGATCCTTGTTAGGATCACTAAGAAGAGTCAATGTTTTCTGTATGGTATAAGGCTGAATCTGTCTCAAAATGGTGTCGGCTATCTTTTCAAAATCTGATCTTGCCAGAGAATAAGCAGATTCTACGGAACTCTTGGCCTCAACCTCGTAAGACTCAAGCTCAATAGGAACAGTCTTGAGAGAAACAACCCTGTTAGTCATGGCATCTATAACCTGATACATAACCTCAGCATTGAGGACTCTGTAATAGTATGTGACATTTCTGTTCACACCATTCACCTTCCGGGTACGGACTTTACTCTTGATAGAGGTCTCAAAGCTTGAGATCACACCAGTAAGATAAACGTCACAAGGAGCCCTGAGTCCAGAAGCCACAGCATTCTGGACAGCCCTGGAGTCTACGAGCTCCAGATACTGGGAGCTGGTAAGGTTCTCCTGAAGCTTTCTTGAGAGAAGATCCGCAAGCTGCTGACGGTCCTCGTCATCCTGATCATAGAACAAATCACGGAGACCAAAAAAGTCCATAAGAACGATTATTGAATCTCTTGAACCACCTGTAGATGAAGAAGGCTTTGCCTGGAAAGGAAGCATTCCCACAGATTTTGCACCATTCAGGTCAAGCTCTGCCGGTCTTTCAATTTCAACAGTAACTGTTGTAGCACAACTAGTAAGTGCAACAACAAATAACAAAAGGGCGAGCAAAAGCAAAATACTCTTTTTCATAAAAATTACCACCTTATTAAACTTTGCAAATAATAAGAAAATCCTTTAGATTCTAACACATAGATAAGCAAGAATCAATATATCCCTGTTTTTCCCCTCTTTTTTGGACCCTATGTCATAAGAGGAAGAAAACTGCTTCTGTTGTTGATTTTTCATCATCGTTATATAATGACGAATATGGTAAATAACAGTGTTTCAAAAACTCTTTCGGACTGGCTTGATTCATATTTGAATTTTGAGCGGCTGCCCAAGAAAAACATTTTCTGGCTGGACACCATCGAGTTTCTTTGTAAAAGGCTCAACAACCCCCAGAACGAGTATAAATCAATTCATATAGCAGGATCAAAAGGAAAGGGCTCCGTCTCTGCTCTCATATCATCAATTCTGAAGGAAAATGGACTTTCCTGCGGTCTATATACATCCCCCCACATACTGGAGCTTATAGAAAGGATTACAGAAGCCGGCAGCTTCTTTCCTGAATCTGTGTATGAGGCGGCCTTCAGGGAGATGGTACCCCGCATCGAATCGATAATCCCGGAACAGCTCCCCAACGAAAGGGAAATCACCTGGTTCGAATTGATGACGCTGTACAGCTTTCTATGCTTCAAGCATGCAGGATGCAGCTGGGCCGTATTCGAGACAGGAATGGGAGGCAGGCTGGATGCCACCAACGTGATAAAACCGGAACTCTGTCTTATCACACCGATAGAACTGGAGCATACGGAATACCTGGGCAATACAATCCCTCTGATCGCAGGAGAGAAGGCAGGAATTATAAAACAAGGAATACCAGTATTCCTATCCCATCAGAAAGAAGAAGCTCTTGAAGTCTTCAAGAAAAAGGCGGAAGAGAAGGAAGCCCAGCTGTATTACTACGATGACCTGATAAAGACCGTGGACTACAAGCTTCCTGATTTATCAAATACAAAAGACTGCAAGATGCATGTAAGGATAGAGACGGCCGGGTTATTCTCAAGACCTCTTGATACCGACCTTCATCTTATAGGAAAAGTCCAGGGGGAGAATGCTGCTCTTGCGGCTGCCGCTGTAAAACACCTGCTGCCGGATATAGAAGAGACTGTAATAGAAAGAGGTCTCTCAAAAGCCAGGCTTCCAGGTAGATTCGAGATAAGAGACAATCCTTTCGGTTCAAAGAAAATGATCCTTGACGGAGCTCACACAGAGAACAGCATGAAAGGCACTGTAGATTCCTTCAGCAGGATTTTCAAGGACAAGGCCCATCTTCTTTTTGCCTGCGCCAGCGACAAGGATTTTCACCTGCTGCTGAAGACTTTGTTCAATGGTCAGTGCGATTTTTCAGAGGTAACCCTGACGAGACCCGGTGAAATAAAAAAGTCGGACTTGAAATCTCTTTCAGAATATTTCGAAGACTTCCTTGATAATAATCCGGATCTGAAAAAAAACATCTCCTACAAAAGGGAGAATAACTACGGGAAGGCCATAAAAGAGGCTTTGGAGGATGCAGGCCGTAAGGATGCCGTCCTTCTTGTCACCGGTTCCTTTTATCTTGTCAGTGAGGTCAAGAAAATCCTGAACTCGCAGACAGCCTTCTCATCCATTACCGAGTAAGGTATCCTTACCTCCACCTGATTCCCGTCAGTTTCGGTGAAAGAAAGGCCGGAGGCAAAAAAAAGCATATCCTCACAAGAAGATAAAGGACCGCCATAAAGCTTGTCACCCAGTACAGGAAAAGAGGAATAGGCAAGATGAGACCTCACCTGGTGTCTGAAGCCCTCTTTTATGGAGCATGACACCCTTACAAGGTCCTTTCCTTTTTCTCTTATAAGGACAGAAGATGAAAGTATCTCTGTGGCGTATATACGCTTGCCGGCCTTTTTCCTATCCGCGGTGCCGGCCTTCAATAATCCGCCTTCCTCAAAAAGCGGCCTTACAGTGGCTCTTTTTTTTCCGTATGGCCTGAAACGGCTTTTTATGATACAGGGTTCAGGCAAGCCCTCCTTCTGGGGTATAGTATAGGCGGTATAGGTCTTACTAAAGGAAGAGGCAGCAGTGAGCTCCAGGATATGATTATAAAAGGAATCGCTGCGGGCAATAAGCACAAGACCACAGGTCTCCGTGTCTATCCTGTGAATCAAACCACCCTCGCCTTCTTTCTTCCCGTGAACGGACAAAAGATCGGGAAAAGAAGAGGAAAGAGACTCGAAAAGAGAATAAGCGCCATTTTTCAGCGGGGCACAAGGAATACCAGCACCCTTTGCGACCACGAGGTAATCGGTCTCTTCGCAGACGACTGACCACCCCCCCCTCTCTGGCAGACTTCCACATTCTATTGTTCTCATTCTATGGGCTTCCCCTCACTGACCTTCTTTTTTTCCCATTTCTCATGGAGTACTTTCAGAACTTTCTTGAAACGAAGGGGAACAGGTGCCTTAAAAAACACAGGTTTCTCCCCGCCAGGCAGGGTTATTCCCAGAATACGGGCGTGGAGCATGAGTGTCGCATCTGGAAAAAGCGGGTCCTTCCTTGAATAGATGGGATCGCCAAGGATAGGACACCCGATATGTCTCATATGAACGCGGATCTGGTGGGTACGTCCGGTCTTTAATCGAAGCTTCATGAGAGAATATGGTCCATAAGAGCCTATACAACGGTATTGGGTCCATGAGAACTTTCCCTCCGAAGGATCAGAGGATGTGGTAAAACGCTTTCTGTTTTTCGGATCCCGGATAATCTGGGTCTTTATATTGCCTGAGGCTGCAGGAGGAGTCCCCTTGACTATGGCGATGTAGACTTTCCTCACCTTTCTTTGCTGGAACTGGAGCTGAAGCCAATCCTCGCTGTTCTTGTTCTTTGCTGTTATGATCACGCCGGAGGTATCTTTATCCAGACGGTGTACAATTCCCGGCCTGCGGGGATCATTGGAGGATGGGGCTTCTTCGAAAACAGAGCTACGTCCCCAATGGAACAAAAGAGCGTTCACCAAGGTCCCGGACCAGTTCCCGGCAGCGGGATGAGTCACCATTCCCTGACTTTTGTTTATGACCGCTGTATTTTCATCCTCATATATGATATCAAGAGGAAGCTCCTCTGGAAGAATATTCTCGGGAACAGGATCCTCGTATTGAAGCTCTACCTTCTCCCCGCCAGAAAGCTTGATGGACAGCTTCGCCTTCTTTCCGTCAACGGTTACGGACTTTATTCCATGTTTCAACCTTGATCTGCTCATTCCCAGCAGGGAAGAGGCATAAATATCCAAGCGGCAAGGACAAGTAGAAAGAAGAGCAGGATCCACACAGAAAAGAGAAGTCTCCATATATCAGTTTCCAGATTCCACGATAACAGACTCCTGCTGTCTAGCCCGCTCGTATTCAGAAGATTCTTCCGCACGTCTTCTTTCAATTCGAGTAATTATAAAATCAACGATTCCTATAATAAGACTGATACAAGCAGATGAGATGAATATTCCGATCTGCTCGTCACTGTTCAGATTAGCCGCTGCCGAGGATTTTGCCAGAGGATTGGGAAAATAATCCGAGTCAAACTCATTTTTTATATATCTGAAGAAAGTATAGCCCATCGTAGCTCCCAAGGTAGTGAATGGAACCGATCCAAGGGTGACGATCTCGGCACGTCTTAAGTCTATGGACCAGGAAGGAAACTCCTCATCGCTGTATGGCTCGGGGGTATGCTGCTCCTGGGGGAAAATGCTGAAGAAAAAGAATACAAGTATAAGGACAGCTATTTTCTTTTTAGGCATAATTTCTTTCTCCAAATATGGCGGTTCCGACACGGACAAGTGTGGAGCCCTCCTCTACGGCTATCTCATAATCTCCTGACATTCCCATAGAAAGCTCATCAAGAGGGAGGAAAGGAAATTGCTTCCTGACCCTTTCAGAAAGCTCCCTTAGTTTTCTGAAGGAAGCTCTTACCGCATCTTTGTCATCAGTGAAGGGAGCCATGGTCATAAAGCCAGAGCAAATTATACCGCAATCAGAAGCGGAGCCCGCTCTTTCCACCGCCGCCATAAGCTCATCCTCAGAAAGGAAGCCCGATTTTGACTCCTCTCCAGTATGATATTCAAACAAAAGACAAAGCTTTTTATCCACTCCCTCTGTCTTGAGCTTACGACACTGCTTTATTATCTCATCCACAAGCTCAATTCTGTCCACAGACTGAATACAGGTTACCAGGGGGATAATCTGCCTCACCTTGTTACGCTGCAGGGAACCGATAAGATGAAGCTCTATATCCGGGTACTTCTCTGTGAGCTGGGGAAACTTTCCGCAAGCTTCCTGCACACGGTTCTCACCGAATAATTTTTGCCCCGCTTTGTAAGCTTCTATAACAGCCTCGGCGGGATGAAATTTACTCACGGCCATAAGCTTCACGGAGCCTACCTTTCTTCCGGCCCGGAGCTCGGCATCGTGTATTTTCTCTTTTATATGCTCAAGATTGTCTTTTATACATATTTTTCTTTCTTCACTCATTATTTTACCTTCTTTTCCTCAAAGAAATCATAAGCTTTATCAGCAAGCATTATAAACTCATCCAGGGTAAGAGTCTCCGCGCGACGGGCCGGATCGATGCCGGCAGACTCAAGAATAAGGGCAGAATCGGAGGAAGAACCGGCAATAGAGGAAAGATTGTTCTTCAGGGTCTTCCTGCGCTGTAAAAAGGAGGCTCTAAGTATGCGCATAAAAACAGCAGGGTCCTTACAACGGGGGAAATCTGCCCTTTTGACCATCTTGACCGCCCGGGAGTCCACATTCGGGCGGGGCCAGAAAGAACCGCCGGCAAGGTCCATAACAGGAGTAAGCTCATAGGCCCACTGACAAAGAACAGAGAAAGATGAATAATCTTCTGTCTCCGGAGCGGCTGTAATACGTTTTGCAACCTCTTTCTGGACGGTTATGACAGCCTTGTCGAAACGGGCCCCGTAAGAAATCATGTCGGCAACTATTGCCGCTGCCACATTATAAGGCAAGTTACCGAAAAACCGAAGAGGACATCCTTCCTCCTCATACTCCTTTTTCCAGGTTTTAAGGACATCACCCTCCACCAGGCGGAGCTTACTTTCGCTGAATATTTCTTTGATAACGGAAGCAAAACCTCTGTCTATCTCAAAGGCGGTGACATGGGCTCCTCTTGAAAGAATCTCGGAGGTCATGGAACCAAGTCCAGGCCCCACCTCCCATACAGTCATTCCATCCTCAAGGTCAAGGGCATCTATAAGTCTTTTTCTTGCCGCTGAATTGACTAAAAAATTCTGTCCGAATTTTTTCTGCATGGCCATGCCCCTTTGCTCAAGGAAAGACTTCAAAAATGCAGGTGAATCATAATCTATCGATAATGCCATAATTTATATCCTTATGCAGGGTAAAGCTGCAAAGAAACGAACTATATATGAGATAATAGTATAGAACAGACTTATTATACAACCAAGGGGCTTTAAAAGAAAAGGCATTACAAAAGTGGCAAAAAGGGCAATAAGCCCGGAAGACACGAAGCATGAGGCCAAGGGAGACACTGCGGAGGAAGCAAGCACAGCAAAAGGTATCACAGATCCAGACATGGCTATGGTTATGGGAAAAGTAAAGAGCTGGGCACCTATGGAAGATGAAAAAACAGAAGCTACAGAAGGGGGCAATATTCTGGTCAAGAAATTCGTCAGGAAAAAGGAACCTGCATAGACTCCGCTAAGAGCCATATAAGACAGCATGAAAGCCATAGTCCCCGCGTCCTCGGGAGATAGGAGGAGATGGATTATGAAAGCCAGGGAAAGGGTTTTTAAGGGCCTGGTCCTCAAACCGAAAAGAGAAGCGAAAAAGCCTATGCACATACATATCAAAGCCCGCAAAAGTGAAGGAGAAATACCTGCGAACCATACGAAAAGAAAGGCTACCACCAGAGATAAGAAGGGAGAGAAACGATTTCCTGCCATCTTACCAAGGGTTTTCTCAGAAAGACTGGCAAAAATAGAAAGATGCATACCGGACAAAGCCAGAATATGGGAAAGCCCGGCCTTTTTGAAAGCTTCGGAAAGGGTAGGATCAGTATATTCCTTGGCACCGCAGACCAAGGCAAGCAAAAGGCCGCCGGCGGCTCCCCATGCATATAGAAGTCGCTTAAGGCGAAGCCTGAGAATAGCACGGAAATAAAAGAGAGAAGAAAACCAGGAGGAAGGTATCCAGCTGCACTCTGTCACTTCCTTTACGTAAAAGGCAGGTTTCTCTATACAGCCGGAAAGAAGAGAAAGGGAATCGGCATCAGAGCTGCCAGAATAGGAGACAACTGCGGAAAGGACAGCACCCTCCTCTATGAGACAGCCGGCGGCGGCCCCTGAGGAAGAGAAAAGCTTTCCAGGATACAAGGCTTCTATTATTTGTGATGGTATATATAAAAGCACTCTACCAGAACAGTCTGCCAGGGAGCTTTCAGAAGAAGCGGAGCTGACTTCCAGCTCTGCCATATAGCTTTTCCCCGAGGAAGTTTTTACAGGGGATGAGACCACCTTCCCGGTAAGAGATTCTATAGACTGCTCATAAAGGATACATGAAAAAGGATTTCTGTCGTAGACAGGCAGAAATCCTGTATACAACAGAACCATAAGGCATAAAGCTATTATCTCAACTCTTCTTTTTACCACTTGAGTCCCGCCAAAGCAATGCGGGAAGCGTCAATAATGGAATCGTCATAAGGAAGATACCCGACGTAAAGCAGGTTATCAAAGGCGACTTTATCACCGAGAGCCCCCAGCATTTTTATAACAGCCAGCACCAAATCGCTGTCGTAGGGTTCTCCGTTCTCTGTCCTGACATTTATTTTACCCAGATATTCAGAAAGAAGCAGACCAGCTTCTCCTGACGCAAGCTCCACCAGTCCGCTCATCACCTGGATGAAGGACTTCTCATCGATAAAACCTGCCTGGTATTCTTTCTCTGCAACTTTGAACAAATTGACAAGAACGTTGGAAGACCGAGTCCATGCCACACGGCGCAATTCACTCAAAGCCTCAAACTGCAGCTTAATTATATATGGATCAGCAGCAAGGGAGTTCCCCATATATATTATTGCATTTGAAAGTGCTTTTTCAGCGATTTCCGCCTTAAAAAAATCAGTATCTATATCATTTTCCACAACGATATGGAAGGCGACAAGCTTTTTCTCGGGGCTTCCTTTCTCCAGGATAGATACAATCTCAGCTTTATAATCAGGCGAAAAAACCAGAATAGCATCCCTGGCCTTTTGGGTAAGTATATCCGGGATATTATCATCCACAGCATATTCGAAAAGGACTGAAACCGAAGTCAAATCCTTCATTTTCTGCAGCGCGTCAATTATATCGGAAATCGTCTTCGAATCCGCAGAAGAATAATTATTCAAGCATGACAGGGCGAATTCATTCACATTGCTTATGAACAATCTGTCAGGTTTATAATTCTTTATTACATTCATTACAGCGATTTTCACACTTTTGTCCCTATATGTGTAGAAGAGGGAGCAAAGTGTCTTTGTCAGGTCCATTTCCTCGGTGATCCGGGATGAATTCTCGATTATCATACGAGTAAGCTTGATCATACGGGAATCGTTCTGTAATAAAGAAGAATAATCAACCACAAAGCTAAGAGCATCTGTAAAGATTTGATTTACGGAAGCATCTTTCTCTATGGCGGATTGGATTATTTCCACCTTATCTGTAAGACTGCCTGCAAAAAAATTTTCCCTGAGCTCAGTCAGCTCCTCTGACTGATCCTCAGCGCCACATAAGCAGACAGATGCCGCAAAAAGAATAAAAAAAATAAATCTCTTCATCTTACGAACCTCTATAAAGCTTTGCTTTTTGAAACTTCTTCTTCTTCCGGAAAAGAGAAATTAAAATCTTCTCCGGAAATTTCCGTCTGTGTTTTATGAATCTCAGGTGGGATATATTCATTGTACTCAGATTCATCCACATAGCTCTCCGTTGACGAGACTGTATCCTGATCTATATTTTCAGGAAGGCCTTCCTTTCCTGCTTCCTCAACTGCAGCCTCTCCGCCCACATTATCAGCTACAGAGGCAACAGCATTTATATCCTCGTTGGAATCTGCCTCTGCCTGGATAATAGCCTCCTCCCTGTCTCTGTCATCCTTAGGCATGACATTATAGACATAGGAAAGAATAGCATTCTTGGTTTCTGGACTGACATTGATCCCCTCTAAATGAAGCCTGGACTGATTCATGGCACTGTTATACTCCACCGCCCTTGTTATTCCGAACATAACAAGGATTCTGTCACCTATGGGGAACTGCAGCTTCAGCTGCATATTCTTGCGTCCTATACCACCGATACGAATCATAGCACCGTTCTCAGAAATATCCTCTACAAGACATTTCAATCCGGGCTCGTTCTCGACAGCTTCCTGGCTCATGCTTTCCTTGTGGAAAACATACAATTGGGCAAAAATGTTACAGGCACATCTTACAGTCTTACGTTTCTGAGTCCTGAGAAGGTTTTCTGTGTGAGCAAGATACAAATTGGTCTTACCGTTGAATGTAAGTGAATTATGAACAAGGGAATCGAACACATAACCGGCATCCCCCGGTCTGTTAAGATAGATGCTTACTACCTTCCCTACCCACTCTTTACTGCTGATACGAAATTCGCCCTTATTCGTCACAGGCAAGGTAATGACCAACTCCCGCCCTACGCTGACAATTGATGAAGAGAAGACACCGAAACCTTTCAATACCACTCGTATTCTTTGACCTGGATTAAGACCTTTCGTCGTTTTCAGGCTTTTACTGTTGCGGGGATCCAGCTCGACTTTAGTCCTGTACCGATAGAGCTTTGAAAGGAAATCCTGAATATAGGGAGTATTCTCAGTCCCTTTCTGCCTCGCAGTTCTCAAAACATAGGCAATACCCCGGTTAAGGGCCGGTATCGACCAATACAGAGCAGCAGGCTCTTCCAGCTGTGCCATTGAAGCTACTTTATAAAGGAGAAGTATTTCTTTAAATTTAAATCCTGAATCTATTCCAGTTGTAAAAAAACTGATTTCTTTTTTTTTATGAACAAGAATTCTGGATATAGCTACTACGACAGCAATTGCCGCAAGTACAATAATCACTGTATACAAATAAACACTCCATTAATATAATAACACGAGAAATAAATTTATCCAATAATGAGAGATTCTTTTTTTAAGTCACATATCGATTTTCTTCTGATTTTTGCTTTTTTTGCAATCCCTCCCCTATTCAACGGAGGGCAGGCTTCCTATACTCCTTCTATCCCTATTATCTCTCTGCTTATTCAATTTTTGTTATGTATTTATATTATCTGGAAATATAAAATAAAAAAAATAGATTTGAAAAAAGCATCCTTTTTTTCCCTGATTCTGATCCTAGTCCTTCTTCTTGTAAATAGTCTTTTTTGGAACTTCATATCCGGCATTTTTATCTCCAAAGGCATGGAAATTGAAAAAATAATGCCTGTGGGAATCTCAGAGACAATATATACAGTCCTATGCTTCTCAATCTCTGCCCTCTATGAGGAGCTGCTCTACAGACAGTTTCTGCCTGACGAAAGTCTTTCCATGATTCCGAGCAAACACTTACGCCTTCCTGTGGAAATTCTGATAGTACTGCTCTTTGCCTTGGGACACATCTACCTGGGGATATGGGCAGTTATGAACGCATTCGTCGCAGGCTGCCTGCTGCGTTTTTTCTGCGTAAAGACAGCTTCTTTTTTATCTGGCTTCATCGCCCATTTCATATATAACCTGATCGTATTCTTCTTCATGTGACGGGACAGCATTTGCCCTAAGCCTGCTCTCGGCTCAAGTTTTTGCAGCATTTGCCCAAAGCCTGCTCCACGACATGACAAAAGCGGTCACAGGACTTTCTTCTTCTCGCTCTTGCCCCTTTCCTAGGATTTCCGTAATATCTCTTTATGAACAGAATACGTATTCCCCATGAACTTCAGAAAATGAACCGAATATTCCGCGACAACGGCTTTGAGGCCTACCTTGTGGGAGGAGCCGTCCGTGATGTGCTGCTGGGCAAAAAGGCTTCCGACTGGGACATAGCCACCGATGCAAAGCCAGAGGATGTAATGCGTATCTTTCATAAGGTAATTCCCACAGGCATTGATCACGGAACGGTAACCGTCCATTTTATGAAGCAGGAGATAGAGGTCACCACCTACAGGATTGACGCTGATTACACAGACGGACGGCACCCAGGCTCCGTCAAATACACCTCGGACATAAGAGAGGATCTTTCCCGACGAGATTTCACCATGAATGCCATAGCAGCCTCCCTGGAGGACGGAGCCATCGTCGACCCCTTCCAAGGAGAAAAGGACATAAAGCATAAAATAATAAGAACAGTGGGCAAAGCAGAGGAGAGGTTCGCCGAGGACGGGCTGCGTCCCGTCCGTGCCGTCCGTTTTGCCGCGAGTACAGGCTTCTCCATTGAAGAAAAGACCCTGGCAGCCATTCCCCCTACCCTGGGCATAACCGCCAAAATATCCATAGAACGCTTCCGGGACGAATTCCTTAAGCTTGTAGCCTCTCCAGAGCCTGTGAAAGGTCTACACCTCATGGAAGAGACAGGCATACTGAAGCTTTTCCTCCCTGAATTCCTGGCATGCAGGGGCGTAGTACAGGCTGACGAAAGGGGAATACATCAGTTCGATGTCCTGGACCATCTTTACAACGCCTTGGAGGGCGCAGTCTGGCTTGAAAAGCAAAGAGGGAGCAAGCCCAATTTATTCTTACGGCTGGCCGCTCTATTCCACGATATTGGGAAAGCTGCCACCCGTAAGGTTATGGAAAAGGCCCTGGACCCCACAAAGCCGGAGGATGTCTCCACCATATACACCTTCTATAACCATGAGGCCGTCGGGGCAGACATGACCCTTAAGATACTGGACAGATTACGGCTTCCCAAAGCCCACAGCCGCTATGTGGCCCATCTGGTAAGACAGCATATGTTCTTTTATGAAAGCTCCTGGACGGATGCAGCCATCCGCCGTTTTTTAGTGCGGATAACTCCTCCTGACGCAAAGGACAGCTCCCCCTCATCCCCGGAAATAGACCAGGCCATAAAGGACATCTTTGACCTCCGCATAGCTGACGTCTACGGAATGACCCGTACCCCGCCAGTCCTTGCGAAAGGACTTTGGAGCGAGAACCTTATTGAGTTCAGGGAAAGAATCGACAAAATAATAGCCGAGAAAAACGCCATAACGATAAAAAGCCTGGCTGTGAACGGAAAGGATCTTATGGCAAAGGGAATTCCTGCAGGCAAAGAAATAGGCAGAATCCTAAAGGAGCTTCTTGAAGCTGTCCTGGAGGATCCTGCCCTTAACGAAAAAGAAAAGCTGCTGGAAATCGCAGAAAGAATTGCAGGACACAGCCAACCATAAGGCTTGCCCTGCTTTTAGCAAGGGCGACAGGAACTAGCGCCAGGGCCGCCCGGATTTTTCCAGATCACTTGCTGGAGGCTGCAAGAACCGCAGCCCCAAGGGTTATATCATTCTCGATTGTAAGAATCTCAAAATAAATATGACGCTGAGCTGTAAGCACATCATGCAGATAGCCCAAAAGGCGGTCTTTAAGATGGTGGGTCTTGTAGAAGGTTGTACCATCGCAGACGATACCTGCCGGCAGGGCTGGAGAAGTACCGCCACCGCTTTTTATAACTGAGGCAGAGATAAGGGCGGCCGCAAGGCGGGCTGAGCGCTCAATAACTGCATCAAGGATGGTGTATAGGATATCCGCATCTTTTTGTGTTCCCTTGGCAATAATGGCTCCAAGAAGAGTGTTTGTATTCTTAGGAGCATAAAGGAACTGGTCCGCATCCTTAAGCTCTATTTTGCCGAGCTTCAGGAAATCGTCAGCCACAACCTTCGAGAAAAGTCCCTCCTCTGCGGCATGGCGGAGTATTATGGCAGCTACAGGCCCCAGGTAAGCTCCTGAGCACATTTTCTCTGTCACATAAAGGCCCGGAGTATTAGCACTCTTATCGAACTCAAGATCAAAATCGGAACGCTGAAGCTTATTGAAGCGGCCGGACTCGCATACCACAATCTGGGAGGAAGGAATCTTAATGCCTTTTTCAGCAAAGGAAGAGACCTTCTTTATAGGATTGCTCTCGATATAGGCGGAGTTCATGCCCGTACCCAGGATAAAGCCCACATAGGTTCCGTAGGCACGGCCTTCCTTTGCGTTGGAGGCACCTGCCAGAAGAGCCGCCGTAGTATCGTTGAGCAGGAAAATTTTCTCAGGGCGATTCCAGCCGCGGGCTACAAGAGCATCGGAAAGGCACTGGCCGACTATGGAGCCCTCAACCTCAGGAGCCTTTATCTCCTTAGAGAATTTAAGCACCTGACCGTCTCCGTCAGGAGTGATGGTCATGGCATAGGAAAAGCAGAAGCCGATTTTAGAGGCTTTGTTTTTCAGGTGGTCAAGATTCTTGGCTATAGCATCGAAAAAGTCTTTCTTACCCAGCTCTTTCTCTATACCGGGCATGGAGGTTTTCTCCATCTCACTGATGGAAGCGTTACCCTTATCGTCAAAGCTGACAAGGCAGGAGCGGAAATTGGTTCCACCTGCATCGATTACGATGACAGTCTCCTTCTTTGGAGCCTCTGCAGGAGGCAGCCCCCAGGTAGGTATCATGTCCTGGGATGCGCCCATGGCTGAATTATCGATGATTCCCACATCAAGACCCTTCTGCATATCGAAAAGCAGGCCTTCTATAACGGTATTCACATCGTAGGCTGAGGCAGAAAAACCATGTCTGCCTAAAAAAGCTGTGACTTCCTGAAATACACTCATCTGTTTCTCCTAGTTGTCCTCTTATAGAATGCGCCTAAAATACTAATGGCGCTAGTAAAACGGTTTAATATTATCAACTTTCACTGAAGAAGTAAAGCGCACAGATTGATCACCTACTGACTCACCCCTCCAGTGACACCCTGAAAGCTCCCAAAATCACAAATTCGCCGGGTTGCTTTTCCTGTTTGGGATGACGAAGTCCGGATGCTCACCCAGCCAAGCTGTCTGCGGCATGTAGGAGAGCATGGACAGATCGTCCTGGGAAAGCTCAAAATCAAAGACATTGAGATTAGCCAGCATATGCTCCTTTGAAGAAGCCTTGGGAATGGGGAGTATGCCCTTCTGCAAAAGGAAGCGCAGGTTTATCTGCTGGACGCTCCTGCCGTATTTTTCTGCCAGACGGACCAGGATGGAGTTTCCTATGGTTGCGTTCTCCCGTCCCCGGCCAAGAGGACTCCAGGCCATGGGAAGCACACCATTCTCCTTGCAGTAGGCTACAGCCCCTTCCTGGGAATAGCCGGGATGAAGCTCAAGCTGGTCCACCACAGGCTTTATGCTGCAGTTATCCAGGATATTCTTAAGATGATGGGGCAGAAAGTTACTCAAGCCCAGACGCCTTACCTTGCCTTCCTTCACAAGCTCTTCCATAGCCTGCCAGGTCTCTGCGTCAAGCTTTTTCCAAGCCTCGTCATCAGAGCCTGTCTGCCGGGGCCAGTGCATCATATAAATATCCACATAATCGGTCTGCAGCCGGGTCAGGGATTTTTCCAGGGCCTTCCTGGCATTTTCCGCCCCCATCTCGTCTATCCAAAGCTTGGTCTCTATGATGACATCTTCCCTTTTGACCCCGCTTTCTTTAAGGGCTGCTCCCAGGGGGCGCTCAGTCTCATACAAAGAGGCAGTATCGAAGAAACGGTAGCCGCATTCCAGAGCCTTAAGGATAGCCTTCTTATTGTCCTCAAAGGCCTCGTTATAGGTTCCGAAACCTATTTTAGGCAGTTTGGAACCATCGTTCAGGGTATAAAATTCATTCATACTACAATCCTTCTCCTACAAACAAAGTTCTATATTCACTGGGGGCCATCCCCTTCTCTTCATGGAAGACCCTGTTGAAGCTTGGTATACTGCGGAAGCCTGACAGCATGGCCACCTGGGTCAGGGTCATCTCCCTGCGGGCCAAAAGCTCAGTGGCCTTCTCCAGCCTTATCATATTAAGCCATTTGCTGTAATTCATTCCCGTAAAGCTCTTGAAAACCCGTGAGAAATAATCCTTGCTTATCCCGGCCTTATCTGCCATGACGCTTTGAGAAAGGTCATCAGCCGTAAGATTATTCTTTATGTAATCAGTTATCATGATCATACGCCGGACCATATCATCAGCATGGTCATTATGGGACAGAAAGCTCAGCTCCGGCGCGAACTCTCTTCTATGCTCGTCCAGAGTAAGCATAAAATCCATCAGGTACATACAGCACCTTAACTCCCTGTTCTGCCCTTCAGAAAAGAAAATATCCTTCATTTTCTTAGTGATAGAAAGAAGCTTTCCAGCAAGCTGAGGGTGAGCTTCGGCCCGGATTACGTGGAGGTTCCTATAAAAATGCATGATCCTTTGAAGATCAAGCAGGGAGTTGAGGAAAGTGTTGCTGAACTGGATCACAAGAGATTTCTCCCTGTCCGCATCCACTATTGAATGCATCTCCATAGGCCAGGCAAAGACGAAATCTCCCTCAGAAAGATTATAGCTGCTTTGATTCACCTTGAAGATATTCCTATCTCCTGGTCCAACGAGGATAATCTCTCCGTAGGCATGCCAATGAAGATGGTAGCTTCTGTCCTTATGGCCGGTGGACATATTGAAGGCACTTATACTGTGGAAATCCAAGGTCTCGTACTGACTGTAATCCATATAAAAATAATCATATAACAAAAAGTGATAAGCGCAAAGTCGTTTTTTAAGAAGATGATTTTTTTCAAGGGGATTATATTATAGACATAATGGCGAATAGGTAGCCTCAGGAAACTTTATCAGCCAGAGGAACCGTAAACGCATAATCACCTTCTTGGGGAGGCTTCTTAATGAAAGATTATACCACTGATATGACCACCGGAAGCCCGGTTAAACACATCATAATTTTTGCCATTCCCGCCCTTATAGGAAACGTTTTCCAGCAGATATACAACCTTGCTGACTCTATAATAGTCGGCCGCTTTGTGGGTGCCAGTGCCCTGGCCGCAGTTGGAGCCACCTCCTCCATAACCTTCATGTTCTTCGCCCTCTGCAACGGAATAGCCAGCGGCGGTGGGATAATAGCCTCCCAATTCTACGGTGCCCATGACAATGGAAAAGTGAAAAACTGCATCGTGAACACAGGCCTTATAATGCTTATAGTCCCAATACTATTCGGAAGTCTTGGCTACATCTTCGCCCCTGCCCTGCTGCAGCTTCTGAGTACCCCTGAGGATATCATGGCAGATGCGGTAATGTATGTGCGCTATATGTGCTTCGGACTTCTCTTCGTCTCCTTGTACAATTACCTGGCCTCCATGCTCCGGGCCCTGGGAGACTCCAAATCACCACTATATTTCCTTATAATATCAACAATAATAAATATATTCCTTGACATCCTTTTCGTCTATACCTTTGATATGGGTATTAAAGGCGCTGCCCTTGCGACAATTCTTTCCCAATTCGCCGCAGCAATAAGCTGTGCCATATACGCCCGCAGGGTCAACGACTTCTTCAAGCTGAAGAAGAGTGATTTCGTCATCTCCCTTCAGATATCCTTCAAGGTTATAAAGCTGGGTGTTCCCATGTCCCTTCAGTATGCCCTTATAGCCATATCCTCCATGGCCCTGCAGAAGGTGGTCAACTCCTTCGGCACTGTGGTCGTGGCTGCCTTCACTGCCACAAACAGGATAGAGCAGCTTATCCACCAGCCCTATACCACGCTGGGTTCCTCCCTTTCCACCTACTGCGGACAGAACTACGGCGCAAAAAAGCTTGACCGGGTCTACATGGGCTACAAAAAGGGCCTTCTCATAATGGTAATCCTCACTGCGGCCATGATGCTGGTCATGCAGCTTTTCGGGGGTGCAATAACAAGTCTTTTCGTCGAGGACCCGGAGGTCATAGCCCTGGGTGCCCTTGGTCTTAGGATTACAAGCGCCTTCTATCTTGCCTTAGGCATGATTTATGTTGTCCGGGGAGTCCTCACCGGCATAGGCGACGCCTTCTTCGCCCTTATAAACGGAATCGTAGAGGTAATAGGAAGATTCACGGTCCCTCTGCTCCTGACAAGCTATTTCGGTATGGGGGAAGCGGGAATATGGTTCTCAACAGGGGTTGTATGGATTCTAAGCGGAGGCACTGCTTGGCTCAGATACTTCCAGCATTTCTACCTTAAGACAGGTTTCTCAAAGAAAACGCTTGCAAAAACAACCGCAAGCTGACGAAACATATCTTTGCCAATTTAGAAAAAAAACGCCGATGCGCCTTATAATTTTCCGCGTATACGAAGCCAACTATCCCTCTTACACTCCGTATTTCGCGATAAACTCGGCGCGGTCGTTTACGCCAGTTTTCTCATAAATCGCTGAAATATAGTTTTCCACGGCACGCTTCTTTATATTAAGCCGATCCGCAATATCGTCGTTTGAGCAGCGGCGCAGCAGAAGCTCCATCACCTCTTTCTCGCGGCGGGTAAGTGCGTCCGTAAAGTTGTTGTATTTAATCAAATCAGTTTTAAGTTCTTCCTGTATAAAGACTTCGCCCGCAAGAACTTTTTCAAGGCTGTTAAGAAGCTCCGCCGAACTTGCGTTTTTAGAAACATATCCGCTCGCTCCGTTTCTTACCGCGTTCTGCACTATACCCGCCGCGAAGAACATCGAATAAACTACAATCTTTACATCCGGGTACTTTGCGTGGATT
>JAILBN010000075.1 GCA_024680915.1 Treponemataceae bacterium
TGTAACCATAGTCTTTCTTAAAAAGAAATATTGGAGTAAAATAGTTATATGAACATAGCATTATTTTCAGATTGCTACTTACCGTCAAAAAACGGAGTAGTGACCGTTATAGAACAACTTAGGGAAAGCTTAACGAAACAAGGACACCACGTTGTCGTAGTGACTGTAAAAAACGAACAGGAAACTGAAGAAATGCCTAATATTTACAGAGCCGTAGCAGTTCCCGCAGGAATGGGAATGAAAGACCAGTTTTTTGGATTTCCCTGGCTCCCTAAAGTAATTAAATATCTAAAGCGCAATAACATAGAACTTATTCACTGTCATACTGAATTCACGATAGGTATAACGGGTATACAAGCGGCTCATAGGCTTCATATCCCACTTGTCGCGACGATGCACACGATGTGGGATGACTACTACAAATTTTATCTCCCGGCAGGTAAACACATTCCACTTGCTTTTATACAGAGACTTACTTTGTTGTTTTACAACAGGTTCAATGCTGCTGTGGGTGTGTCTACAAAAGCCTATAACCATCTAAAGAAGACACTTGAGGCGAGAGTTCCGGCCCTTATCATTCCTAATGCCATGGATGCGAATAAGTTTTCTTCATCATCTGTTAATGAGAATGATAAGAAAAATTTAAGAGAAAAACTGGGGATCAAGGATACAGACTTTGTATGCCTTTTTGTCGGTAGGATCGGTGAAGAAAAACGAATATACGAGCTGATAAGAGCATCCAGCAGAGCTGTCAAACAAAACAATAAAATAAAGCTTCTTTTTATAGGCGATGGGCCTGCAATGGTCTTATGCCAGGAATCCGTGGAAGAAAAAGGGATAAAGGACAACGTGATATTCACGGGCTTTCTGGAATGGAAAGAGCTCCACTCATATTACAGCATAGCAGATTTATTTATGACCGCATCCCTTTCTGAAATGCATTCCATGACTATCCTGGAATCACTTATTACAGGACTGCCAATAGTAGCCAGGGATGACTCCAGCTTTTATGATACTATTCACCACGGAGAAAACGGCTTCCTTGCTTCTACTGATGATGAGATAACAGATTATATTCTTAAACTGGCCTCAGATAAAGATTTGAAAGAACAATTCTCGAAAAAGAGTCTGGAGTTATCGAGAAGTTATACGCCCGACCTCTTTGTAAAAAAATATTTAGCCCTTTATAAATATGTATTAGAGCATAAAAAGAAAAATATCAATGAAGCAGAACTTCAAGTTATTATAGAGGAAGTTGGGAAAACTCAGTAAGATGGTATGTGAGAAAGATTTAGAAAGTATTTCATCCCTAGTCTCTTTGGCTGACGCATTCTTCTCTTGTAGACCTGAAGTAAAGTGCGACATATCTGGAGCTTATGCTTTTTTACAAGCTCAATCAGTTCCTTCAGCTGAAAAAGAGATAAGCAGGGACGATACAAATAACGAAACAAAAGAAGATACGGCAGCCACACTTCAAAATATCGCAAGGAAAGTAGCATCATGCAAAAGATGCCGTTTGTGCGGCGGCCGGAAAAACACAGTTCCAGGAACGGGTGTTCCCCAACCTCTTGTACTGGTTATAGGAGAAGGACCAGGAGCAGATGAGGATGCCTCCGGAGAGCCCTTTGTGGGGAGAGCAGGTCAGCTTCTTGATAAAATGCTTGCGGCTATCTGCCTTGATCGTAAGACAAACTGTTTCATTGCCAACATAGTAAAATGCCGGCCGCCGAACAACAGGGATCCCATGGCGGATGAAGCAGATGCATGCAGGTCTTTTCTAGATGCTCAGATCAGTGTTTTGAAACCTAAACTTATACTTACTCTTGGAAGAATCGCCGTCCAGAATTTACTGAACACGACCACCGGAATAAATAAACTCAGGGGTCAATTCTTTGAATACAAAGGTATCCCCCTGCTTCCCACCTATCATCCAAGCGCTCTTTTAAGAAACGAGGATTTAAAAAGACCTGCATGGGAGGACCTTAAGCTTTTCCGGTCATGCTTAGAAGAGCTGACAGGTCTTTCTTTTGATCCTAAAAAACAGAATGGAAATGCTAAGAAATGAAGTATGCGGAGCTTGTCCTGAATGTTCCTGTCCCTGGTACCTTTACCTATGTATCAGACAATGATGATTTAATTCCTGGCCTTAGAGCGTCTGTAACTTTCGGAAGAAGGAAGATGACAGGATTTGTTATAAAAGTTTCAGAAAAACTTCCAGAAAATTGTAATTTAAAGATAGATCAATTAAAAACAATAGAAAGAATCATTGATAAGGAGCCTGTTTTCACCCAGGAGCAGGTTCAACTTGCGAAATGGCTCTCTCATTACTATCTTTGCTCACTAGGAGAAGCTCTTTCTATCATGATTCCTTCGGGAAAAAGAGAGACCAATTCCATTCTTTCAGGATTTGATGAAGAAGCCCTTTCTTATACAAAAAGAGAATTATCGGAAGAACAAAAAGAGGCTATAAAAGGAATCCTTGAAGAACATAAGGATGAAAAAAGAATCGGCTCAGGTCAAAAAAAGATTTTTCATTATCTATACGGGAAAACAGGCTCGGGCAAGACAGAAGTATTTTTGGGAGCTGCTGAGAAAATCCTATCGCAAAACAAGGGAATAATCTATTTAGTTCCTGAAATCGCCTTAACCTCACAAGTCGTGGCCGCAGTAGCTGCACGTTTCGGCAGGACTGCGGCCGTTATTCATTCTGGTCTTACAGGCAGTCAGAAACTTGCAGAATGGAAAAGAATACTGAGACGAGAAGCAAAAGTTGTAATAGGAGCAAGAAGCGCAGTCTTTGCGCCTCTTCCTGACTTAGGGCTCATAATAATAGATGAAGAGCATGATAATTCCTACAAATCTGACAATACACCGAGATACCATGCCAGACAGGTAGCGATGAAAAGAGCCTTGATGGGGGATTTTCCTTTAATAATGGGAAGTGCCACACCATCTTCAGAAGCGTGGAAGCTTATGGAAGAGGGAATTATAGAAAAACATACACTCTCCAAAAGGCTTGCAGGCGGGAAAGAACCGGATATAGAAATCATAGACCTTAATGACCCTTCCTCCTTCAACAGCAAAAAAAACGATACAAATTTTCTCTCTACCCTTACCGGCTGTATATCGCCCAGGATGGCAGAAGAGATAAGAGAGACGAAAAAACAAAAAAGGCAAACTATATTATTCCTTAACAGACGCGGCTTCACTCATTTTTTCAAATGCAACACGTGTGGTTATGAGATCAAATGCAAGAACTGCTCAGTCTCCCTTACCTACCATAAAAACAAAGGCCGTCTTATCTGTCATTATTGCGGATGGTCTATACCTGTTCCTAATGCCTGTCCAGAATGTAACTCTCTTGATATAGGCTACCGGGGTTTCGGTACGGAATTCATAGAACAGGAAGTAAGTTCAAAATTCCCAGACTGTACCATTGACAGAATAGACACAGACACAATTTCTAAAAAAGGTCTGCTTCAAGAAAAACTCGATGCTTTCAGAGATGGGAAGACAGATATCCTCCTAGGAACACAAATGGTAGCAAAAGGCCTCAATTTTACAGGCCTGAAGCTGGTTGGTGTCATTCTTGCAGATTCCGGGCTTCATCTGCCGGATTTCAGATCCGCAGAAAGAACCTTTTCACTGATTGTTCAGGTGGCAGGAAGAGCAGGACGCTTTTTCCCGGACGGCAAGGTGCTGGTGCAGACTTATAGTCCTGAAAACCCTTCAATATCCTATGCCTGCAAAAATGATATAGAAGGTTTTTATAAAAATGAGCTTGAAATACGAAAGATGACTGCATTTCCTCCATACAGCCGACTTTTAAGGCTTGTTTTCCGATCTGCGAAAGAAGAATATGCCATCAATGCATCGTTAAGCGCGACAGAGATACTGAACAAGCTTTACGAAAAAAGCAAGAGCTCTCTTCCCCAGATCGAAATATTAGGTCCATCAGAATGCCCCTTGGGAATGGTAGCCGCCAATTACAGGCAGCAGCTGCTTCTTCGTTCCTCCTCAATGGAAGCATTACAAAGAATCGTAAGAGAATTCCTTAGTGGATATAAAACATCTTCAGGGGTTTACACAGAAGTAGACGTGGATCCGGTCTCTCTTCTTTAATCAAAAAAAGCTCTGCAATCTTGAAAAAGCATCTAGACGGAGGAAGGCCCCCTCCTTACTCCGTCAAAGGACACATTCCACAGGAAAAGTCCTGTCGAGGGAGCTGTAGGACCTGCCAGCTTACGGTTTTTTGCCGCCAATATCTCAGAAAAGTATTCATCCGGCTTTTTTTTCTGTTCTGCCTGAATAAGAGTCCCGGTAATAGAGCGAACCATACGCCATAAGAAAGCATTTGCTGAAATCTCAAAAACTAATTTTTCCCCATCCATGAAAAACCTGGCATAATCAATATAACGGCATTTTGAAGGGCTCAGATCCCCTGCAGCGGAAAAAGTCGTACAATCTAATTCCCCGTGAAGACAAGAACACATTCTGTTTAGTTTATCCAAATCAGGGTAACGGAATATGGGCCAAACGAAACGCATTTCGTTTGCAGGAGGGGTTTTTCCACAATAAATAAAATAACGATATGAACGGCTGGTGGCACTGAACCTGGCGTGAAAATCAGGCTGGACAAATTTGGCGCTCATAATCCGAATATCATGGGGAAGAAGGCTGTTCAATGCAGGAATATACTTTTCCTCAGGGATAGAATCTATGGGAGATACAAAGGTAACAGCCTGCCCCATGGCATGAACACCAGAATCCGTACGTCCTGACCCACAGGCTGTAACCTTTTTCTTCAATACTATTTCCAGAACCTTCTCAAGCTCTTCCTGTACCGTACGGACATGACCGGTCTGACAATCCCCTTGTCTCTGCCAACCACAGAAATCAGTTCCATCATATGAAAGAGTAAGCAGCACAGTTTTCATATAACAAGTATCTCAATCAGTATCATCGTCATCAATAATATTCGCATCCTTGAGAACGGCGGTTATATTATCATATAATTGCCTAGAATGCTCCAGAAGAGGACCTGGCTTATTTTTCGATGATTTACCAAGGCCGAATATTCTTGCTATAGAACGCTTGTTTTCCTCAAGTCTCTTCAAGCGTTCAGGAATATTCTCAACCTGTCCGTATTTGAACTCCAACAGACTGTTAAGATAGATAACGCCGTCATATCCATAGTTTTTGTCGATATCTGGTCCAAAATTTGATATACCAGCTATACTTTCAACATGAGAAGTCTCAAACTCAAGGGCTTCTTGATAAAAGAAAAGAGCTTTTCTGTAAAACCTCTGCTGTATATAGTTGAAATTGTAGCCAGGGCATAAGCCCTCAAGATCCCCGCAAAGCCATGCAAGCCGAAGACATATCTGAGCTTTTTTTATCGTGGGAGAAAACTGTTTTGGCATATGCTCGTAACATAAAAGAGCCAGATAATATGAAGCCGCTCCGTCAAGCAAAGTTTTTTCTCTTTTCAAATTATAATGGGGGAAAATAGTCTCAACAGATTTTTTCCTTTCGGTCTCGGTATCCAACAATTTTGATATGGTCCCTTCATCCTGAAGCAAGGGAAAATCATTCCATAAAAAAGCAACATGGCAGTTCGGACAGGCTCCAATAGAATATATCATAGGATATATGACACCATATTTTGCAGAGGGTTCGAATATACGGCGCAACTCATCAGTAAGCTGACCTGCTATCATTCTACCCGAACCAGTCAGGAGCTCTTCTTTTGCAAACTCTTTTTTACATACCGGGCAAAGAACTTTCTGCTTAGAATAGAAAGAAATAGAAAGTTTCTTACCAGGATTTTTATTCATATCCGAAGATTTCCGGTAATATGCCATATAAAAAAAGACCTCCTTGGAATCGTCTAAGCATCTGCCAATTTTTCATTTATATATTTTATACGACTAATTTTTCTCAAGAATAACCATCGCAACAGTATACTCCTTTTCATGGGAAATTGACAAATGCGTGATAGAAACACCTTTGTCCTGCATTTTTTTTAAGGCAGTATTCTCAACCACAAGGCAGGGCTTGCCAGATGATTCATTTCTAACACATATATCCCTGCATTCAATTCCTATGAAACCTGTTCCCAAGGCTTTCACGAAGGCTTCTTTAGCCGCGAAACGTGCCGCAAGATGTTCTGCCCTGTTCGCCTTATACGTTTTTACATATTCAATCTCAAAGGGATGAAAAAATCTTTCAAGCATTTTATCATTATCAAGCCATTTTTCGAAACGACTGTTATTTACGATATCAACCCCAATTCCCACAATCATTCTTCAACACTCTGATTATCAGTCTCCGAAAGCTCTTCTGGCACGATTTCATCACCGCTCTCCACCTCCTCGACAAAATCCTCCAAAAGAATTTCCTCTGGCACAATTTCTACTATCTTCCCTATTCTCACAGTAAGCTCAGAAGGAAATATATTTGTTATCACTCCACTGCGGATACGATAGTTCCTGACGGGCTCAAGATAGGAACCTTCTTCCGCTATAGAGGAACAGTCCAGATAGAAGGTATTACGAGGAATTACATAGTTATCAAGTTCAAGGACAGTGCCTCTTATCGTAACCTTAGTATAAAACTCTTCTTCCTCAACAAAATACGGTTCTGAAGGCTTTATAATATAGACAGGAACATTGTTAAAAGTTTTTTCTGTCATAGACTGCCGTAATTCAGCAGAAAGAGAAACATTACTGCCTTCAGGGAATTCTATCATAGTATTGTCATTCAATAGAGTGACATCTACCAAAAAAGACTCAGAACGTTCGTTAAGGGAAATCAGCTCTGTCTCAAGATGCTCGACAGACTCCACGATATTCTTCGGGCCGTATATTTTTATGGACGGTGGATCGACCCTTACTTCTCCCAGCTCGTATCCATAAGCGGGTGAACCGGAAATAGTCGGAATTACAGGAACATATGAGGTAGCATATTCTGCAAGGACTACATTCACCATCGTCGGGCTTACTTTTACCTCAAGGTTGTCAACTATAGATGCATTGGAAGAAAGCTGAACTTTGACAGGGACCTGGAATTCTCCTTCAGTGACAAAGGAATTGATATCAATATATGTTTGGAAGTCAAGCGCCTCCAAAGAGACAATATCCTCTTTAAGCCCCTTTATGGTCACATGTATGTTCTTCTCTGACACAGAAACGACTCGGGTAATCCCATTATCATAAATCGAAAGAGGAACGGCTATATTTTTTGTCTCAAGAATACTTATATGATAAAAAACATATATCAGGACAGCAACGACAAGAGAAAAGAGTTTAGAGGGCCAGTTATCCAGCAGCTTGCTAAGCTTTTGAGGTAACATCATTCGCAGGATCCTCCTCAGTATAAGAATCTGCCGTCAGCTCCAGCTGATCCTCCAAAGTCTTTGTAAGCTGATCCATAGTCAGGTCATAGTAAAGCTTTGAATCATAGGCCAAACTGATAGCCCCAGTCTCTTCCGATACGACAAGGACTATGGCATCTGTCTCCTCAGAGATTCCTAAGGCGGCTCTATGTCTTGTGCCGAAAGTCTTCTTTATATCGTACTGCTCGGAAAGAGGCAGAAAGCAACCGGCTGCCACCACTTTCCCGCTCTGAATGATACAGGCTCCGTCATGAAGGGGGGTGTCATGACCAAAAATGGTGACCAGTATACTCGATGTAAGATCAGCATTAAGACGGGTACCTGTATCGATTATATCTTTCAGCCCTGTTTTCCTGATAAACACGACCAGCATACCACGCCTTTGTTTAGAAAGCATATCCGCTGCGATAAGCACTGAATCTACATAAGTATGTTTTGTTCTGGTTCCCAGCTTGAACCAATCTCCCTGTCCTAGTTTCAGGAATATTTTTCGTAACTCAGGCTGGAAAACTATGGCTACACATATGATAATCCAGGGAGCAATGGTATTCAAAAGCCACAGCAGAGTCGTAAGATTAAGAATCAGGGCGACGGTATATGCCAGTCCTAAAGCCAGCAGACCTTTTATTATCTGCATTCCATGGGTTTTAACGATAAGATTGTAGGCTTTATAGATTACGAAGGCCAAAAGACATATATCAATGATAGGCCGTATCTGATTATATATCATTTCAAGTCTTTCAAATGAGTTCACGCGATACTCCTATAAACAGCAAGAGAATCTTTCGCCGCAGCCACATCATGGACCCTGAGAACCGAGGCGCCGTACTGTACGGCAAGAAGATCGGCGGCGATAGTACCATATAGCCTATCCTCCACGTCCCTGCCGGTAATACTCCCTATGAAGCTCTTTCTGGAAAGACCTGCAAGCACATGGAGGAACTTGCAATCAAAACCTTTATCCATAAGCTTCTTACAAACAACATCAGAAATGTTCTTTCCGTTTTTTATAAGGCTCAGATTACCGGCCACATCTTTTCCGAAGCCGACTCCATAATCAAGGATTATTTTGTCCGCTTCTATTCCAGCCTCACAAGCAAAAAGAGCTCTTTCTGAAAGATAATCAGAAACCTCATTAACTATATCGTCATATACTGTACATTTTTGCATATCTGATGGAAGGCCTCTTTTATGCATCAGCACCACCGGAATGCGCCTCTCAGATACCAGCCGAGCCATGTAAGGATCGTCTTCCATAGCAGAGACATCATTAAGGATATCAGCTCCCTCGTCGAGAGCAGCCCTCATCACAGAGGATTTTCGAGTATCTATGGAAAGTGGGATTTTTGTTTTTTTTCTGATTTCTTTTACTAGAGGAATAACCCGGGAAAGCTCCTCTTTCTCATCAATATATCCAGAACCAGGTTTTGTGGTCTCCCCTCCTATATCAATGATATCAGCTCCATCCTCTACCATTCTCAGCGCGACATCAACAGCTTCCTCAACACTTTGTCCGCCATGGTCACTTCCTCTCCAAAAAGAATTTCCAGAGACATTAAGAATACCCATAATAAAAGCAGGGTATTCAGTCACGATATTCTTTTCTGCAAGTTTTATTGAGGGAAGCAACATGGATATATTCTACAATGACAACATTTTTCGTGCAAGATGAGAGGGAGACAGATGGGCATCTTCTAAAATCTCAGATCGTTTGCCCTGGGCAATAAACCTGTCAGGGAAACCGCATACTGCCGTTTTTTTACCCTCAAGGCTTCGTTGAAGAAGTGATTCCAGATAAGTTCCTATACCTCCGATTCGGATTCCATCCTCGACGAAAACTATATACTCATATCGGGATACGACTTCTAGAAAATACTGTTTATCGAGGGGCTTCATAAAACGAAGGTTATATATATCCACAGCTATCTCACGCTTTGAAAGCAATTCTGAAGCTTCTTTCACTTCTGGATAAATACCACCGGTACAGACGAAAAGGCGTTTTTTCTGCTCCGGGGCACTTCTATATATACAGCTTTCCACAAGAACCCCGCGCCCACAGACCACAGGCTCAGAGAAAGCTTTTTCCTCAGGTGGACAAGAAGCCTTTGGATAGCGGATGATCACAGGGAGCTGCTGAGTGGTTCCCCACCTTAAGAAAAGCTTGAGTTCCTCTGCCGACGCAGGAGCAAGGAGTGTAACGCCAGGAACAGGACGTAACAAGGATATATCAAATATTCCCTGATGGGTCTCACCATCATCAGGAACCGCTCCTGCCCTGTCCAAAACAAAAACAGAAGGAACTTTCTGCAAGGCAATATCATGGATGAGCTGATCGACTCCACGCTGCATGAAGGTGGAATAGATGGCGACGACAGGCATAAGTCCCGCCCGGGCAAGCCCTCCTGCAAAAGTTACGGCATGCTCTTCCGCAATACCAGTATCAAAAAAACGGTCAGGGAAACGATGGGCGAATTTAGTAAGTCCGGTTCCCTTTACCATAGCAGCCGTAATAGCTGCTATTTTCGGATTCTCTGTCCCCAGATCAAGTATTTCCTCTGAAAAAACTTCAGTGAAACTTAGTTTATAATAATTCTCCGCAGTTCCGTCTGAAACACAAAAGGGACCGATTCCATGGAAAGCCGTAGGATCATTCTCAGCAGGACTGTAGCCTTTACCTTTCTGTGTTATCACATGGACGACGACAGGTCTGTCTATCTCCTTTATTTTATGGAAGACCTTCTCCATCTCCTCTATATTATGACCATTCAGGGGTCCTACATATTCGAAACCGAAGTCAGCAAAAAGATTGTTGTGGAAAAATATACCCTTAAGTCCTCTTTTTAACCTGAATATCAGTTTCCGAAGGAACTTGGAAGGTATAGGCAGCTTGTTAAAGAAAGAATCTATCTGCATCCTCAGTTTCTGGTATTTAGGGGTGGTGGACAGGCGGCTCAGGTATTTAGAAATAGAACCTGTATTCGCGCTTATGGACATTTTGTTATCATTAAGGACAACGACAAGGTTTTTAGCTATCTGACCGGCATGGGACAAAGCCTCAAATGCCATACCTCCAGTCAGTGCTCCATCCCCGATTATGGCTACAGCTTTTCCTGATGAATGAAGAAGCTGACGCCCCTGGATCAAGCCCAATGCAGATGATATGGATGTTGAGGCATGACCAGCATCAAACCAATCATGGACACTCTCATTACGCTTTGTAAAACCAGAAATACCATCTCTTTTTCGTATTGTATCAAGCTGTGAATTGCGGCCTGTGAGAATTTTATGTGTATAAGATTGATGACTTACATCCCATATAAGAGCATCCTCGGGACTGTTAAACACACGATGAAGCGCAATCGTAAGCTCAACGACACCTAAATTGCTTGACAGGTGACCGCCGTTTTTACCCACCACATCAATGATTCTTTTCCGTATCTGAGCAGCTATGTCATCAAGTTCTTTGTAAGAGAGACTCTTTATATCTTCAGGAGAGGATATATCATCTATAAGCAATCCACTATCTCCAAGACTGAATCATTTTCTCAAAAAAAAGACCGCAGTTTTAGTTGAACACAACAAAAATCTGCGGCCATTACAAAGCATAGAAAAAACTGTAAGTTTTACTTACTCTTATGCCGATTACGTCTGAGCATCTTCTTTCGCTTATGAGTAGCGATTTTCTGACGCTTTCTTTTCTTACCACAGGGCACAATAGCACTCCTTATTGAAACTTAATGCATTATCTAATAAAAAAAATGTTACGTCAAGTCTTTTCTAGATGAGAGCTGAAAAAACATAGTATTTTTTGTCTTACCGCCTGCAGGTCTTCCATAGGAAAACTTTCTCCATCAGGCATATTCCTGAAAAAAGAAACTTGTTTTTTTGCATAATGGCGGGTATCTTTCTTTATTAAATCCTTCACTTCTTCAAGATATACTGATTTTTCTTTACCTTCCTCACTGACCATAAAGAATTCCCTGTACCCTATCGCCTGCATGGCAGGATCTGACTTTTTATAGCCGGCAGAGATAAGCCTGAAGAATTCATCAGGAAGACCTGAAGAAAACATCTCATCCACACGTTTATTTATTCTTTCATACAGGTCTTCTCTGGATCTTTCCAGTTTTATTATGCAGAATTTATATTCCTGCCTGAGTCTTACAGGAACGGAAAAATCACTTCTTTTTTTCCCGGTAGACAGATATACTTCAAGAGCTCTTTTTATTCTGTATTCATCATTTACATGTATTTTAGCAGCACTTTCCGGATCAAGACCCGAAAGCTCTTTCCAGAGAACCTCCGAGCCTTCATTTTTTATCCGCCTTTCCAGTTCCTGTCGTATGGCCGCATTTGATTCAGGAACCGCAGGCAGACCATAAAGAAAATTTCTTACATAAAAGGTTGTCCCTCCGCAAATTACCGGTAATTTACCCCTCTTCCATATGTCCAGGCATAAAGAATCGGCAGAAGAAAGGAACTCTCCGGATCCATACTGATAATCAGGAGAACATATATCAATAAGATGATGAGGGAGACGGGAGCAAAAAGCCTTATCAGGCTTTGCGGTGCCAATATCAAGACCCTTGTATACCTGCATTGAGTCCGAGCTTATTATTTCTGCTCTGCCGGCCAGAGGAGAATCTGCATCACTGGCGAACATATCGGCAAGCAATTCAGTTTTGCCAGTTGCAGTAGGGGCCGTAATAACAAGAACGGGAATGCCTTCCGTTATTTCGGACTGCACTCCCGTCTTCTTAAAATCAATCATGGGATATGTTTACAAAAAAAGCATTTTACTGCTCTATTCTGTACTCAACTTCGTGGGTAAAAAGCTGTCTCGCAGCTGTAGAAACGACTTTTCCGTCATTTCTTTCAATTACAGGGTCTTTGACCATTGAAAGCTGAAAAGCTCTGCGGCTTGCAGCTGTCGTTATCTCATAAATGTTGTCCTTGAATTTAACAAGTTCCTCTAATGGAAATATCATAGGCACCTCACTTTTGATGGAAAACTCAAACATATCTTGAATAGCACTATTAATATAGCAATAAAATAAAAAAGTGTAAATGGTAATCTTCTTTTCCGCTTGTTAAAAAAAATCTCCTTTATTTCCCTTCTCAGCTTGATTAGAAATCTCAGCTCTGTGTATAGTATATAGGCTGATGGAACGGAATTTTTATACAGACGCATTGATATTATCATCCCGGATATATGGAGAGAACAACAGGATTCTTACGCTTGTAACTCCTGACAAGGGGATTATAGAAGCAGTGCTCTATGGAGGCAGGAAAAGCAAGCTTCGTTCCTTGGCATCTCCTTTTCATACAGGCACTATCTGGCTCTATAACGATGAGACAAGGCATTCCATAAAAATCACAGATTTCGATGTCATCAAATTCCGGCCCACACTACATGAGAACCTATATAAAACTATGGCTGCCTCTTTCTGTGCTGAATTACTTATTAAGACACAAGGTGGTAACGAAGACAGTCAATACACCCTTCTATGGGAGCTTATAAATGGTTTTCTTGACGGACTGGAGCTTACGGATGAGAAAGGAGCCCAGCTGGGGCTGCTCCGCTTTATATGGAGATATCTTTCCTTACAAGGGGTTCAGCCTGATATTGAGACTTGCTGTGTATGTGATTCGGATTTTTTAAGGACGGATACAATTGGCAACAAAGAAAAAAATGTGTTATCATATTCAGCATATTACGATGAATCAAAACAGGGCTTTTTGTGCAACGACTGTTCTTCTGGAATTGCGGCTTCATCATTCAGGTTTCCACTATCCGAGGAAGCCTGTTCGTATTTAAAATCCATCAACGAATTGTCCCCAAGAGAAGTCAGGCAGAGTCTTCTTCATTCAGAAAGTGTCCACCAGATGCACGACCTGCTTATTTTTCTTTCTGAAAAATGTGCCGGCTCCCGATTGCAGACCTTGGAGTCCGGCAAGGGTATCCTGTAGTTTTAATAAATAATAGTTAAGGAAAGTACAATAATGCCAGAATGGAATAAAAAAGCTGTACCGAAAGAAATAATCTATGCCTTGAATGAGCATTACTTCTGCGATCCCCTGACTGCCTCTATTTTAGCAAGGCGCCAGGTCACAGAGGGAAAAGATATTCTTTTCTACCTGGAAGATGACAAACGTTTCCTCCACAACCCCTTTCTCTTCAATCAAATGGAGGATGCCGTTGACAGAATTATAGATGCCGCCGAAGAAAAGGAAAAAGTCCTTATCTTCGGGGACAGGGATGTCGACGGGGTAACAAGCACCACTTTGCTCTATGAGTATTTAAAGGATATGGGCATAGATGCCTGCTGGAAGGTTCCTACAGGCGACGAACAATATGGGCTTTCACTAAAAGCAGTTGAAGATTTCGAGGCGGAATACGGAACTCTTATAATAACAGTTGACTGTGGCATAAGAAACAATGCTGAGATTTCGAGGGCTGCCGAACTGGGAATAGATGTAATAGTACTTGATCACCATGAACCACCGGAAGAGATTCCTGCTCCTGCAATTATAATAGATCCTAAAACAGATGATTCAGGCTACCCTTTCAGCGGAATTTCTGGATGCGCAGTAGTATATAAGCTTATTACAGCATTACGCTTTGCAAAAACCGAACTATACAAGCAAGAGATATGCCTCCTTAATGTCCGACCTGTTAATGATGCTTTTGTCGTGGAATGCGTAAAAACTCAGAATATGGCAGAAAAAGACAGGATTTCTGAGACTTTGATACCTGGTATAGTAAGAATATCACAGACACGACTCCCTGAGTTCCTGAAAGGACAGCAGATTTTCACATGGGATGCCCCCTTGCAGAAGAAATTCCTTGCAAAGATATTCGGCAACAGTACTGAATTCAACTTTCTTGACCTACGTCCGGAAATAAGCAGAATAATGCCTTCGGTTTCCTCTGCCAGTCTGCTGCGCCTCGCAGGGACCTCTAAGATAGCACGCTATAAGGAAGGCCCGTCATCTGAGATTGACACCTTCTTCAATCTTTATGTGACCTTCGTCCAGCAGAAGACTAATGACAAGAAAAATGCACTGAGGATTGAACATGAGCTTCAGCTTGTTGCCCTTGCTGCTATAGCAGATATAATGCCTTTAAGGGATGAAAACAGGATTCTTGTGAAGCAGGGGCTTGCATCCATCAATAAGGGTCACATCCGTCCGGGGCTTATGGAATTGCTGTCAAAAATCAATATGCTCGGCAAAAAAATCAGTTCCTACGATCTTTCATGGAATGTAATACCCATATTGAACTCTGCGGGAAGAAAAGGAGAACCGGAAACTGCAATAAACCTTTTTATAACAAAAAATGAAGAAGAAAGGAATCAAGCAGCTGACAGGCTTATTTTCCTGAACAAGGAAAGACGGACAAAAACAGATGAGGCGACCGCGATCGCCAAAGCTATAGCACAAAATAATTTCGAAAGATTCTCAAAAAAGCTTGCTGTAGCTTATGATGAACGTCTTGACCGGGGAGTTACCGGACTTACTGCTGGAAAAATCGCGAGCATATTCAAGACACCTGCCCTTGTCATAGCAAAACTGGGTGAGGATAAAGTCATAGGCTCAATACGTTCCCTCAGCAGCAGCGATGGAGAAATTGGTTATGATATAACAGCTTTCTTTGATTTACTTTCAGATTTGACTGATTTATATGGTGGTCACAAATTTGCTGCCGGATTCACCCTTCAAAAAAAGGATATAGAGACTTTTCTTTCCCGGTTGGAGAATTTTTCACAAGTCATGGAACTTCCCGACCTTATGCATGAAACAATCAACATCGACGCAGAACTACCCGAGAAATATATAACACCAGATCTTCTGAAACTTGTAGACCGGCTTGAACCTTATGGAGAAGCGAATCCTCAACTGGTTTTCATGTCTAAGGGCTTAAAAATCCTACAGGCTGATGTAATGGGCAGAACAGAACGTATGCATCTGAAATTGACATTAGGTGTAGGAAGAACAAAATGGCCCGCGATATATTGGGGAGCATCCGAAAGGCTGAAAAGAGATTTCGACATAGGTGACAAGATTGATATTCTATACCAGATAACAAGAAACACTTTCAATGGAATAGAATCACCTCAGATGATCATAGTTGATGCTAAAAAAACAGATTAATCAGTAGAAGACATAAATCGGTTAGATAACAAACCCAGCTATGTCTTCTTGTTCAGGAGTAAAAAATGCTCACAGGATTCTCATTAAAAAAAGCCGTGGCACTTATAATAGCAACGGCTATAATATCTATATGCAGTGCAGGAATAAAAGTAACAAAAGGGCCTGAATTTTATTTCATGGCAGAATTCAATGAAATGACAGCTCCCGGAGACATTGTTTACTTCACATTGACAGTGGGAAAAACATCTGAAGGTCTTCTTATTCAACCAAGGATTCCCCACATAAAGCTTATAAGGAATACGACAGGAAAAACACCGGGAGAAACTGATCTTTTCCCAGTAAATGAAGAAGGCAGCTTATATTTCGGTGCGATAGCTCTTTCCACCTGGCTTGAACCAGGAGATTTCACCTTGATATACACTTATGCAGATACACTTGGAACGATATATGCGGAGAACTATGAAATAACTGTGAATGGTAAAAGTTTCGAGGAAGAAGAAATTCCCCTGTCAGCTTCAAATACGGCCATAAAGACAGATAACTCGACGACAAGGACTGCCCAGATAGACAGGCTCAATGAAATACTGTTCACCGTCGATCCATCAGCACTTTATTATGATGGTCTATTCATACAGCCTGTTGATTCGGAAAGGAGAACAGCCTTTTTTGGAGATAGAAGAACCTACGTGTACAATACGGGAACAAGATCAGTTTCAGAACACTATGGTATTGACTTCGGAGTACCAACAGGAACTCCGGTGAAAGCCTGTGGAAAAGGAAAAATCCTGCTTGCCGAAAACAGGATTTCAACAGGCTGGTCACTTGTAATAGAACATCTTCCCGGACTTTACAGTCTCTACTACCATCTTGATTCTCTCATAGCAAAGGAAGGCGATCTTGTAGAACAAGGAGAGCTTATAGGAAAATCTGGTTCCACAGGACTTTCGACCGGCCCCCACCTACACTGGGAAATCAGGCTGAACGGAACTGCTGTTAATCCAGACTATTTCAGGGAACATCTTTTCTTCTGATCAGACTTTTTTCACTCCCCCAGAAGGCTGAGAAAGGTCTTTTCATCAATAACGGGAATACCCAGCTGGGCTGCCTTCTTGTTTTTCGAGGACCCGGAAGTAGTATCATTCGTAACGAGATAACTTAGGTCTTTGACCACAGAAGATTTTACGGAAGCTCCAAGGGCCTTTACTTTTGCCTCTGCCTGGCTGCGCTTCATAGTATAGAGCTCTCCTGTAAAACAAAAGGACTTTCCCGCAAGCAAACCTGAAAGGCCGGCAGCTTTTGTCAACTCTATGATCTGACCATCGATCAGCTTATGGATTTCCGGCAGATTTTCTTTTAAGCCGGCGACCAACGTATGAGCGGTTATCTCAGCGAACATATAGACGGAGGCTATATCTTCTTCCTTAGCGGCAAGGATTTTATCAAGGCTATCAAAACCTGCATCAATAAGCTTGTCTATCATAGTCTCACCTATGCCTTCAATATCAAGTCCTGCTATAAACTTTGAAAGGGACATCGTCCGGCTTTTCTCTATGGAAGCCAGCACTTTCCTTGCTCCCAGGGAAACTTTATCTTTCTCGATACTGTCATCATTAAGAAAATATGGAGTAAGTTTTTCTTCTGTAAGGCTGTATATATCACTGATTGATTTAAGATCCCCTGAATCGAACATATTTTTTATCAAGGTGCTGCCAAAATCCCTTATATCTATAACTGAAATCCATTTTTCCAGCTGGTGATGTATTCTTTTCGGACAGGCAGGATTAGGACAATAAAGTCTGGAACCTTCATTCTTTAGTTTTTCACCACAAGTTCCGCAGGTATCAGGAATGGCCACCTCTGTCAGAAGAGAATCCTCTTTACCTGAAAAAAGAGGCATATCAGCATAGCTTTCCGGAAGCTCCCCTTCCTTCTCCTGTATTACATACTCTATTTTAGGAATTATCTCCCCTCTTTTAGTGACAACGACATGGCTGCCTATTTTCAGCCCTAAGCTCTTTATTGTATCCGGGTTAGCGAGGCTCGCCCTTGAGACTTTTGTCCCTGCGAGCTCTACTCTGTCGAATTCTGCGATAGGTGTATAGGTGACACCATTCTCGTTCCAAATGACCCTTCTTACGGTTGATACCGCTTCCTCAAGACTGAATTTGAAGGCAATCTGCTTGTCCGGCCTGTTGCGTCTGGCGTCCTCAAGATCTATTTCCTTGTTTTTTATTACAAGCCCGTCTATATCATAATCAAGGGAGGATCTTTTTTCCATGACTTTAGCCCGGTATTCAATGACATCTTGTGCTGTCTTGCAGTATTCGACAGGAACTGTATTGAAACCTGAGGATGAAAGCCATTCCATTTTAGCAGCCTCATCATGAAAAGGATAAGGATGCCCCCCTGTCTCTGTAAAATAAGCATCGTAGCAGATGACTTCAAGATACTCACTTCCCTCTCCGTTTTTTCTTTTCATAAGTCCGTTGGCCGCATTGCGACAATTTGCCTTATCGCTGAATAAAGTATCGTGGACTTTATGAGACATGATAACCTCTCCTCGGACTCCTCCTGTGAATGGAAATGGCAGTCTCTCCACGACACCTTTCATTTTTCGGACGTTACGAGTTATATCATCGCCTATATGACCGTCGCCTCTGGTAACAGCCCTAGAGAAAATCCCGGATTGATATTGAAGCTCCAGACTTGCTCCATCCAGCTTATACTCCACAAGGTATTCATCGTAATCATGTTTCTCAGCCCAGGACAAGAACTGAGCAGGATTCGCAGCTTTCTCCTGGCTTCCCATAGGAATAAGGTGCTCGGCTTTGTCGAAGCCATCTACTTCTTCTGAATCATCGGAAAGATCTGAACCTATTTTTTGCAGGATAGGATTCTCAGGATCAAGTATTTTGAGCTCATCCCAGAGAGAATCGAATTCTGCGTCAGAGATTTCTCCTTCCCCCTGATAATAAGACTTTTGATATTTTTTTATTTTACCCACAAGCTCATTTATGCGGGTTGAATCGGTGGCGTCTTTCATATCATGATTATATCAAAAACAAGAGGAAAAACAAAGCTGGTAATAAACTTGAAAAAATAAATGATTATTATTACATTGTAGATATGTTAGATTCTATAATGACCTTGATTTTCGGTTCAAAACATGACCGTGATTTAAAAAAACTGCTCCCCATACTAGAGCAAGTAAACGCAGAAGAAGCATGGGCTTCCTCACTTTCAAAAGAAGAGTTTCTAGAGCAGACGAACAAATTCAAAGCCGACATTTCTTCATGTGAAAAAGAACAAGTGCCCGCCTTACTTGATAAAATACTACCCAAAGCATATGCAATGGCCAGAGAAGCCGCAAAAAGGACAATAGGAGAACGACCTTTCGACTCGCAGATTCTTGGTTCAATCGTCCTCCATCAGGGGAAAATTGCCGAATTAAAAACAGGTGAAGGAAAAACCCTTATGACGGTTGCTCCGGCCTATCTGAATGCGCTTACAGGGGACGGAGTTCATGTCATAACAGTAAACGATTATCTTGCGGAAAGAAATGCTGTCTGGATGGGGCCGATATATGATTACCTTGGAGTATCCGTAGGAATAATAAAGGCGAACATGGACAATGCGGCAAGAAAGATCGCTTATGACCGTGATATAACATATGGTACAAACAATGAATTCGGTTTTGACTACCTGCGCGATAACATGCAGATTGCCCTTGCTCAGAAAGTGCAGAGAGGTTTCCCCTTCTGTATCATTGACGAGATAGACTCCATCCTTATTGATGAGGCAAGGACCCCGCTTATTATCTCCGGACAGGGTGAGGATGATACAGCCAAGTTCTATGAAGTTGACAAGCTTATCGGACAACTTGAGGAAGTCCAGAAAAAGCCCGGAACCGATGATTATCCTGATGAAGTACAGGGCGAAGAAGTTATCGGTGACTACAAGATAGACGAGAAAGGAAAACGTGTTTCTTTCACCGACGCTGGAATGCTTAAAATAGAATCGATTCTTCAAAAGAAGAATATGATTACAGGCAGTCTCTTCAACCCAGACAACTTTGAGTACGTTCACTATTTTACCCAGGCGGTACGAGCTCATTCCCTCTACAAAAATGATGTCGATTATGTCGTAAAGGACAATCACGTTCAGATAGTTGACGAATTCACAGGACGTATTCTTGAAGGCCGCCGTTACGGAGATGGACTGCATCAGGCGATAGAAGCGAAAGAACATATCAGAATCGCACAAAGAAACAGGACACTCGCCACTATAACATTCCAGAACTTCTTCCGTATGTACGCAAAACTCTCAGGAATGACCGGTACAGCGGAAACGGAAGCCATCGAGTTCAACAAGATCTATGAGCTTGATGTGGTGGTGATTCCCACCCACAAGCCTGTTGCCAGGATCGATGAGAATGATGAGGTTTATCTGAATGAGAATGACAAGTGGGAAGCAATAGCAAAAGAAATTCAAGCAGCCCATTCTAAAGGTCAGCCCGTTCTTGTAGGAACCGTCTCAATTGAGAAATCAGAGCATCTTTCTGGCCTTCTTACAAAAAAAGGTCTCATCCATGAAGTTCTTAACGCAAAGAACCATGCCAGGGAAGCTCTTATCATTGCCGAAGCTGGTGCTAAGGGTGCTATTACCATAGCGACCAACATGGCTGGACGTGGTACTGATATAAAGCTGGGAGGTAACCCAGAATTTCGCGCCCAAAAACGAGCTGGCACCAATGCCACTCCGGAACAATATGCAGAAGCTCTAAAATTAGAGAAAGAGAAATGGCAGAAGGAATATGAAGAGGTAAAGAACTGCGGAGGTCTTTATGTAATAGGCTCAGAAAGACATGAGAGCCGTCGTATTGATAACCAGCTCAGAGGACGTTCTGGACGCCAGGGTGATCCTGGACGCAGCAAGTTCTTTATTTCCATGGATGATGACCTTATGCGCCTTTTTGGCGGTGACCGCATGAAAATGATGATGTCCAGAATCGGTATGACAGGTGGCGAACCTATTTACCATCCTTGGCTTACGAAAGGCATAGAGAATGCCCAGACCAAGGTTGAGGAACGAAACTTCGAAATACGAAAGAGGCTTCTTGAGTACGACGATGTTCTTAATGATCATAGGAACTCCATATATGAACAAAGGGATGAGATTCTTTCAGATGAGAATCTTTCTGAGCGCGTTCTTAAAAATGCGAAAGTTGAAGTAGAGAATCTTCTTTCTGATTTCAACGAGAAAGGGCACAAGAACACTGCTCAGGCTGTACAGGCTCTATCTGATGAGCTGAAACGCATTTTCTCCATGCAGTTCGATATAAGCGACCTGACAGAAAAGAACACAGACGCCATAAAAGAGCGTATTTATGCAGCCCTACAGAACGACATAACTGAAAAAGAAACCCTTGTCTCAAAAGAGCGCCTGAATATGTTCATCCGTTTCCAGTATATTCAGGAAATCGACAAAAAATGGCTGGATCATCTTGAGACGCTTGAAAGCCTCAGGGAGGCAGTACATCTCAGATCATACGGATCAAAAAATCCTCTCACAGAGTACAAAATCGATGGCTTTAATATTTTCTATGATATGCTCGACGAAATAAGGACTTCAATAGTATCCAGAGTATTCCGGGTGAAAGTACAAACCGCTGAGGATGCAAAGATAACAAGACAGCACGGGGTTATAAGGAGTATGAATGCCCAGCATAATGCCATGCATTCCTTTGACGCCAACGCATCCCGTGCCGCTGCAGACAAAGGTCCAATGGCATCTAGGAGACAGGGAGAAAGCGTCACAGTTGTACGCACCACACCGAAAATCGGAAGAAATGATCCTTGCCCCTGCGGAAGCGGCAAGAAATACAAAAATTGCTGCGGAAGATAATAAAGTGCCGTCCAGTGCGACGGACGGCAAAACATTACAATCCCCAAGTGACAAAAAAAAGCTGTCCGAACGAATCGGACAGCTTTTTTTTCGGCATAAGCCGGTTTCAAATCTGACTATTTGGAGCTTTTCTTCTGTTTTGAAAGAACGTCGAAGATAACAGCTGCAAGAAGAACAAGTCCCTTTACAGCCCTCTGCCAGTTCATATCAACACCAAGAATGGACATACCATTGTTCAGAACACCCATGAACAAAGCACCGATAACAGCACCTGTTACAGTACCGACTCCACCATAAGCGGAAGCACCACCGATAAAGCAGGAAGCGATAGCATCCATTTCGTAGTTCTGACCGGCTGTAGGCTGGGCTGAGTTAAGACGGGCAACAGAAACAAGAGCTGCGATTGCTGCGATAAAGCCCATGTTTGTGTAGGCGAAGAACATAACGTTATCAGTATTGACACCAGAAAGCTTTGCAGCCTTTGCGTTACCACCTATTGCATAAAGGTAGCGTCCAGGAACAGTGTTCTGTGTGAAATATCCGTATGCAGCAACGATAACTGCCAGCAGGATAAGTATTACAGGGAGACCACGGTCACGAGCCAGGAACTGACCGACCACAAGAATGACCACACAAAGTACGATGATCTTGATAATGAAAGATACTGTCGGAGAAACTTTGTAGCCTTTTCTTGCTTTCTTGGCACGGCTTAATACTTCTGCAATAACAAAAACTATACAGCATATGACAGCGATAATCATTGTTCCTATTGAGAAGCCATCAGCACTTCTGAAAAGATAACTCTCGAAAAGGTTGTTGTAAGCTGCCGGGAAAGGGGCTATAGGCTTACCATCAAGAATGATAGTAGCGACACCACGCCAGAGAAGCATACCGGCAAGAGTCGTGATAAAGGGAGGAATGTGCAGGTAAGCGATGAAAAAGCCATGGAAGGCACCTATCAAAAGACCACAGATGATACAGAGAATAATCGCAGGAGCAATCGGCATAGACATGTTCTTGATAAGAACACCAGCCAAAGCACCAACAAGAGCGACAACAGAACCTACTGAAAGGTCGATGTTACCACCAGTCAAAATACAGAGCAGCATACCTGTCGCAAGAATAACGACGTATGAGTTCTGACGGATAATGTTCGTAATATTAGCCGGTAAGAAAAGTGACCCCTTTCCAAACGACTGTATCAATACTTCGAACAGAATCATTACACCTAACAAGATAAAAATCATGGTATTATCTTTTAGTGTTTTTCTTATATTCAGTTTTTCGGCCATCTGAATCTCCTTTATTTACTTGAATTAATAATACAGGTCATGATTTTTTCCTGAGTGGCTTCTTTTCCGTCCATCTCAGCAATCATCCGGCCTTCATTCATAACATAAATACGATCACACATTCCCAAAAGCTCAGGCATTTCAGAAGAAATCATTATCACAGATTTTCCTTCTGCCACCATCTTGTTTATGATGCAGTAAATCTCGTATTTAGCACCGACATCGATTCCTCTCGTTGGTTCATCAAGGATAAGGATATCCGGTTCAGCATAAAGCCATTTACCAAGAAGAACCTTCTGCATGTTTCCACCAGAAAGGTTTCCCACATCCTCATCGACAGAATAGCACTTTGTATGCATATCCTTTGCCATTGCCTGAGAATCTGCCCTTTCCTTGTCAAAGTCGATTATAAAATTCTTTGAAACCTTGTCGATTTTAGCAGCTGTAGTATTCTTGCTTATGGATTCAGACAGGATAAGTCCGTTACCTTTACGATCCTCCGTAACATAAGCAATCTTATTCTTGATAGCGGACTTAACATTAGGGAATGAGACTTCCTTTCCGTTCAAGAACAACTTACCTTGTATGTTAGCACCATAGGAATGTCCGAATATACTCATAGACAACTCTGTTCGGCCCGCACCCATAAGACCGGAAATACCAAGAACCTCACCTTTTCTAAGGTTGAAGTTGATATTATCGCATACTTTTATACCATCGAAAACAGGATGATCGACGCACCAATCCTTTACCTCGAAGCATATCTCACCTACATGAGATTCTCTCTTTGGGAAACGATCAGTTATACTGCGTCCTACCATTGCAGAGATGATGGTATCTTCCGTAAAGCTGTCTTTCTTTTTGTCCAGTGTCGTGATAACGGAACCATCACGTATGACGGTGATTTTATCCGCTACATAAGAAAGCTCATTGAGCTTATGTGAAATGATAATGGAAGTCATGCCCTTTTTCTTGAATTCAAGAAGAAGATCAAGAAGATGCCTTGACTCTGTATCATTAAGAGAAGCTGTCGGTTCATCAAGAATAAGCAAGCGTACATTTTTTCCAAGAGCCTTTGCAATCTCAACAAGCTGCTGCTTTCCGACACCGATATCTTTTATAAGTGTCTTTGATGATTCTTTAAGACCGACCATGTTCAAAAGAGCATCTGCTTTTGTATATGTCTCAGCCCAGTTTATCTTTGCCTTGGAACCGCGCTCATTACCCAGGAACATATTCTCGCCTATAGAAAGGAGAGGAACAAGTGCAAGCTCCTGATGAATAATTACAATACCTTTTTCTTCACTGTCTCTTATTTTTTGAAATTTACAAATATTACCGTCATAGATAATTTCACCGGAGTATGAACCATAGGGATAAATACCACTAAGGACATTCATCAGAGTTGATTTTCCGGCACCATTCTCACCACAAAGAGCGTGAATCTCACCTTCCTCAACCTGAAGGTTTACATTATCAAGAGCTTTTACACCAGGAAAAAGCTTGGTAATATTTTTCATTTCCAATAATGTTTTAGCCATTGGAACCTCCATATAAAAAAGGGCTGTCCCTTAGGAGAGACAACCCTTTCCGTTCAGTTAAATCGGACTATTTAAGCTGAGCTTCTGTGTAGTAACCAGAATCGATAAGAAGTGATTTGTAGTTGTTTATATCACCATAAACTGGCTCACAGAGGTATGAAGGTACAACGAATACACCATTGTTGTATGTTGTCGTATCGTTTACAGGAGGATTAGATCCCTTCATGATAGCGTCAACCATCTCAACAACCTTAGCAGCAAGTGTACGTGTATCTTTGAAGATAGACATAGCCTGTGTTCCAGCGATCATGTTCTTAACAGCTACGATATCACAGTCCTGACCTGTGATGAGTGGGAAGTTGCTTGCATCGTATCCTGCGCCGAGAAGAGCGTTTGTGATACCATTAGCACATGAGTCGTTTGATGAGTAAACTGCATCAAGTTTCTTTCCGTTAGGACCATAACCATTAGATGTGATGAGGTTCTCCATACGCATCTGAGCATTCTCTGTTGACCAGTTGAGTGTAGCACACTGAGCTTTCTCTGTCTGTCCTGATGGAACTACGATAACACCTTTCTCGATGTAAGGAGTAAGAACTTCCATAGCACCACCGAAGAAGAAGTTGATGTTGTTGTCACCTGGGTCACCTGTGAAGAGCTCCATGTAAACAGGATCTGAAGCTGTGCGGTTCTTAAGGTTGAGTTTGTCCTCAAGATATGTTCCCTGGAATGTACCTACTTTCCAGTTATCGAATGTTGCATAGTATGATACAGCGTCTGTATCCATGATAAGGCGGTCATAAGCGATAACTTTGATGTTCTTTGCTTTTGCATCAGCAAGAACGTTAGAAAGTGAAGAACCATCGATAGAAGCAATAACAAGAACCTTGCATCCACCAGTAATCATGTTCTCAACCTGATTGATCTGTGTAGCGATATCATTCTGTGCATACTGAAGATCTACTGTATAACCAGCTTTCTCAAGCTGTGCCTTCATGTTTGCGCCATCCTGATTCCAGCGCTGAAGGTCCTGTGTAGGCATTGAAACACCAACTTTGTTAGATGATGCTGCTTCTTTTTTTCCGCCTGCGAAAATCATTGCTGTAGCAAGCAGAAGAACCAAAAGAATACTGACGATTTTTTTCATAAAAATCCTCCTCTTAATATATGTACTTTTTATTAAGTACATTGTCAGTCTACAGGAAAAATCTTACGAAAAATTTCTGTTTTTCTGTAAATTCTTGTTTTTTTAAGTAAAAAATCCCTTCTTTTTTAATAAAAATCTGAAATGGTACTAGAAAAAATTGATACCAATTTTTTTCTAGCAGGTCAGTTTCTATAGACTTCACCGTAGGTATGGAATCCGGATTCTATGACGACGCTGTCCATGTTGTTTTTATCTACTGCCACTGGATATAGCATTATAGAAGGAATAGAGGCAAAACCATTATCAATGTTGTTCGTTATTTCAGGAAGATCCTCCACAGATTTTCCTGCGGCAAGCTCACAAGCGATCCTGGCAGAAAGATGAGCCAACTCCGTTATTGGTTTGTAAACAGTAAAGGTTTGTCTTCCTGAGACAATATGCTGGCAATTGAGGATATCCGCATCCTGGCCTACTATATTTATCTTCCTGTCAGGACAATTTTCTGACACAGCCTGTATGATGCTGTTCGCGACTGCATCATTACCGCATATGACGGACGTAGGAATCTCCCCTTCCTTGAGGAGACGGGACATCTCGTTATATGACAAATCATAATTCCAGCCGTCCGTATAATAAATATAAGATATATTAACATCAGAACCGTCAATTACCTTCTCCACTCCGGAACGAATCATCGCCATGTTATTGTCTTCCTGAGGTCCATAGATGCAGAACCAGCTCCCGTTCGGATCTATACTCAAAAGCCCGGAGGCCATAAGCTCCCCTACTTTCTCTGAATCCACAGTCACATAAAGGCTGATATCAGCATCCATTATAAGTCTGTCGTAAGAAATTACCGGTATGCCACGACTACGGGCACTCTTTATCACATCAGTCAAGGAATCAGCTTTTTTTGCCACTATCACGATCACATCCACATTCTTATCTATCAAGTACTGAATCTGCCGGATCTGCTCCTCTATGCTGTTTCCGGCATTCTGTACAATAACATTCGTATTTTTTTCTTTTGCTGTATTCATGAAAACATCGCAGTCCCGGCGCCATCTTTCAATCGCAAGAGTGTCTATAGAAAAACCTATGGTATATTGAGATTTATCGTTCTCTTTTACACTGAATTCCTTTTTCGGCTCAGATTTCTTGTTTGTACAAGAGAATAAAAGCAAAGAAAAAAAGATAAGTCCTAAAGCAATCCTTTTTACATAACTCCTCATACTTTCCTCCATAAGTTTTCGTATCCTGCTATTTTAATTTCGATTCTCTATATTCTGTCGGAGTAAGACCGAATTCCTGCTTAAAAAGCTTACTGAAATAGTTCTGATCATTATAGCCGACATCGGATGCTATTTCCTTGATGATAAGCCTGTCATCAAGAAGAAGCTGCTTGGCTTTCTCCATTCTCAGCGCAGTTACATAAGCTATGAAATTCGAGCCTTTCTTTTCCTTGAAGAGCTTGCTAAGATAAAAGGGGCTGACATTCAAGTAGGAGCTGAGCTGCTCAAGGTTTATATCCTGGGAAATGTGGCTTTCGATATATGAGCAGGCTTTTTGTATTATGGGGTTCATGGAGTCTTCCTGTATTGCAGCAATGGCACCGGCACACTCCATACATCTGTCCAGAATAAAATGTTCTATATCAGCCTGCTTGTTAGCGGATATCAAAGTGGAGAAAACAGTATCAAAAGCCGAGTTTGTATATGAAGGTTCTAATTGCAGGACAAAACTCCGGGCATTCAAGACAAGCTCAAAGACGCTGTTCTTGATTCTGTCAGGTTCCTTTTCGTATAGCTTGAATAGATGAGAAGAATATTCGGAGACTAGTCTTTGTAGACTTAATTTATCAGCAGCTTTTACCCTGGCAAGGATACGCTGGGATAAATTCTTTACGGAATTCGAAAGCTTATCATCGGAAATCTTTATATCCTCAAAAAAGCCTATCCCCCCCTCCGTAGGTAAGTTCGAAAGAACAGTCATCGCATTATTATAAGCCTGGGAAGCTTTTGCTATTTCTGACTCAATCTCGCTTATTCCAATTCTTATGCCAGAGGAGATTTCCATAGAAAGCATAAGATGAATAGGATTCATAATCATTTTTCTGTAATCATCATCATTTTTTTTACTTGCATCAGGAACAGTGATATAGACACCTACTCTGTTATTCATAAAAGAGCCGATTATACAACTGCACTTTGAAGTGAATATATCCCGAAGCTTGACGTAGCTTTTATAGCGCACTTTATTCATACCCTCTGGTATCTCAATACAACACATAAAATAATCTTTATCCTCAATTTTGAAATATTTCAAATAGGTTGAAAGATCCGTGGTTGTATTGTTATTGAATATGCAGGAATAGATAAAATCGCTTTCCACAATGGATGAAACGAAATTAAGCTTTTCATACATTTCTATATTGGTAGAAAGCTGTCCCTTCTGTTCATCCACAAGGTTCATAGCATTACGGATAGTCTGAATTATAAGATTCCTGTTCACGGGTTTTGTAAGATACTTAAAAGCACCCAAATTTATCGCTTCCTGGGCATATTCGAACTGGTCATAGGCACTGAGGATTATGACTATTATATTCTGGTTTATCTGCTTTATAAGGTTTATAGCCTCAAGACCGTTTATTCCCGGCATATGTATATCCATAAAGATTATGTCGATTTTTTCCTTATGCACTATGTTCAGGGCTTCTGGACCTGACAGGGCAGAGAAAATTCTGACATCCTCCCCAAAATTCCGCTTGATAATAAGGGTAAGGGAATCAATTACAATCTGTTCGTCATCAGTCAATAAAAAACTATACATCGGGTATCTTCATACAGAACATGGTTCCTTTTCCTTCCGGATTAGGAAGGATTGAGAACACGTCTTCCTTGTTAAAATAATTGTTCATTCTTGCGATAACATTCACAAGACCTGTTGAAATATGCTCTCCCCTGTTGATTTCCTCTGGATTCACTATTACGTTTCCACCGTTTTTAACGGCTTCGAATATCTGCTTTTTTACATCGTCAGAAAAGCCACAGCCGTTATCAGAGATGGATATTATGATAAAATCATTTTCCTTTCGGACCTGGATGACTATTCTTCCGTCCTGGGTGACATCCTTCAAGCCATGGCGGATACAGTTATCTATCAAAGGCTGCAGGATCATATTGGGCATTCTTCTGGTCAAGGTTCCGTCATCAATTTTCTTTACGAAATCGTATCTGTTGTTGAAGCGGACTTTCATTATATAAATGTAATTATCAACCATTTTCAATTCATCACCGATGGTGGCGTCCCTTCCAGGATGTTGTATTATATAACGGAGAAAATCGGAAACCTGCTCCAGGAAAAGACAGGTTTTCTCAGCTCCCTCCACCATGGCAAGACCTGCACCGGTATTAAGGGTATTGAAAAGGAAATGGGGCTTTATCTGATCCTGAAGGGCTTTCAGGTGAGCATCGGTGTAAAGAGCACGAATCTCAAGCTCCTTCTCCCTGAGCTCATTTTCTTTCATAGCCTTGTCCCATATCGTATCGATATAAGCGCGTATACTGATGATCATACTGTCAAAAGCGCGGCAGATATTTCCGATCTCATCTTTGTTGTTGGAGTTAAAAAGAGGGACGTCAAAATCCCTGTCAGCCACCCTTTGAGCAACGTCGGATATGTTTTTCAATGGTGAAGTAATCTGTTTTATGCTTACATAAAGGAAGAGAACAGCGGTAAAGAACAAAATTATCATAAGGACCAGGGATATATTCATCAGGGCATTGGTCATCTCCTGATTCTTCTCATAGTTTTCCGCATTCATCTTGAAATAGAGCATGTTCAGGTTCATTATCTCTTCCGTCAAGAAAGAATAACATTGAAGGGTTATATTATAATAATTATCGAGGCTGGCCGAGTTATTTGCCCGTCTGGCGGAAACCGCAAGTCCGCTATAGTTGCAGAAGTTCAAGGAAAGCTGCCTTATATTGTATTCCCGTTGCAGAGCAGGTATCTCTGAAGGAGAGGAAGACAAAGTGTCCGTGGTGGTCTCCACAATGGCAAGATAATGATAATACCTGTCGACGCTCTCGAAAGTACGGTATTTTATATACATCTCCATAGCAGCTTCCATACCGGAAAGCTGGGTAAGGAATCTGTCCAAGTCGGCATTTGACTGATAAGAGCCCCCTATGGTCTGCATTGTATTCGTAACGATATTAGCCATGAAGAAAACCGTTGAAGCAATTATGATACAAGAAAAAAGGAAGGTTATCATTATCTTTCGCCTTACAGGCTGATTTCTGAAAAGCGTAATAATACGAGAAAAGAAGTGTCTGGATTCAGAACCTTTATTTTTCATTTCTTTGAACCTTCACGTCTGCCATTACATAACTGTTTGCAGAACCTTTTGTACTGAATTCATAGAATTCATCCAGGGCTTTCTTTCCTATATCTTTAGAATCTATGGATATAAGTTCTGTTATGAGTCCCTTGTCGTAATATGATTGAGAACCTGTTCCCTCTCCAAATGCTATTATATTTATCTTACCGGCTTTGTTAAGGTCAGTGACTGTCTGAGTGGCAAGGATAGTGCTTTCTTCCGTCAGGGAGACAAGAACATCGATATTAGGCATGGAAACAATCTGCTGCCTTATTGAATCCTGCAGAGAAAAAGAAGAATCCTTAAGAACTGCTGATATCTCTACCCTTATATTGCTTTCCTGCTTCAAGGAACTTAAAAGACTGCTGACTAAAGTGCTGTAATTCAAATCATTCTTTGAAGATGTGTTAAGAATGAATACAGTCCCCTTGGAATTAAGGAAGGATATGATCTCAGATGCAAAAATTCGGCCCAGCTCTGAATAATTGATTCCAATGAAAGAAATCTGAGGTAAATCGGGATCATAATTTCCAACGGTTATAAGAGGAACAGTGACCCCCGAACTGTTTTTCGGAGGAATCAGGTCGCTGGGACTGCTATCGATATAGGAAATGACACAGTCTGCATTTATGAAGCCCCCGTAATACAAAAGTGACTGAAGATTTACCTTCTCAGCTTTGGATGAAGGAACATATAATTGAACGGAACTGTCATACATCTCACAATTCTCCAATACGCCTTCATAGATCTGCTTCAGATAATCTTCATTTTCGGATGAACCTGTAATCAATATGCTTTTGGATCGCGAAGAGAATAAACGCTCATTTTCATTTTCAGCGTCAGAATTAAGCTCATTGTATGACAGATAGATATAAGATCCACAAATGCATATGGATACTATGAGGAAAAAGAAAACTATGAATTTTATGATTCTCTCTAATTTCATTTTTGAAAAAAACACACGGTAAATTTCCGTTATGAACACAATTATAGCATATAAGGGAGTATCTATGCAAAAAAAAGCGTTTCTTATCGTGAAAAAATCAGAAAAGCCTAAGGTAGAGGCAAAAATCTTTGTACGATAACATAAAGCACGACAAACAAAAGTCCCGGAAGAAAGTTTGCTGTTTTAATTTTTTTTAAGGAAAGAAGATTAAAACCTATCATGATGATCATTGCACCACCGCATGCTGTAAGCTCGGTGAGCATCAGTTCACTTATATAAGGCGCGATGAAGGATGACAGAAGAGTCAGTGCTCCCTGATATACTAATATCGCTATGAAAGAGAAAAGTGTACCGATTCCCATAGAAGCAGCGAAAACTATTGCCATAAAGCCGTCGAGGATGGATTTCGTGAAGATGAGCGTGTAGTTGTGGTCAATACCAGCCTGGAAGGATCCGAGGATCGCCATTGAGCCGACACAGAAAAGAACGGAGGCGTTGAGGAAAGCGTAGGCAAAGTTCTTTTGGCTGTTTGAATCACCATTCCCGGCGGAGGTGTCAGAATCTGAGGAAGTTTCGCTTGCACCAGCTTTTACGGCCTGGCCATCAGCAGCCGTATCCTGTTTTTTACGTGATACAAGGCCTTCAAGCTTGCTTCCCAGCTTCAGAATCGCACCGTCTATGTTTATCAAAGTTCCCAAAAGTCCACCTAAAATGAGGCAGAGGGCCAGACAGATAACGCTCTTGTATTCAAGTGTCATCTGAATACCAAGAACAAGGGAGATTATTCCGGCTCCAGTAGAGACTACATCGGAAAAGGATTTTGTTATTTTTCTTGCGAAAAGGCAACCAAGAAGCGAACCGACGATTACGGTCGCGCAATTAACGAAAACAGCTATCATATTTTTCTGATTCTACTTGTTTCTATGAGAAAACACAATACTACTCTGCTTTTCGCACTGCACGGAAACCGATGCTCGCATCAACGTAATCCGGTGCATGAAAGAGCCTTGCTGAAACACGGCAGTAATTTGCATCGCCACACCAGAAAGCCCCTCGGTAGATTCTTGACTTACTGTACGAAGCAGAATCGGGTCCGTGTGGGTTTGTTGATTTTGAACCCTCGTAGTATTGTGGATAATAATAATCGTACCAATCCCAGCACCACTCGCCGACATTACCGCTCAAATCGTAAATGCCAAGCTCGTTCGGCTGTTTCGCCTTTACATCATGCGTCTCTTCTTTGCTGTTGTCGTTGTACCATGAGACTGTGCCGACGTTATTACTTCCGCTGTACGTATACTTCTTGCTCTTGCTTCCACCACGGGCAGCATACTCCCATTCTGCTTCTGTCGGGAGCCTGTAACCGTTTGCAGTCCAGTCACATTTAACAGTTCCATCATAGCTATAACAGGGAGTCAGCCCTTCTTTTTTACTAAGAAGGTTGCAGTATTCAAGAGCATCAAACCAGGAAACTTGCTCAACAGGCTTGTTGCTTCCTTCAAAACGGCTTGGGAAAGTTCCTATAATATCAGCAAATTCTGCCTGAGTAACTTCATGATCGCACATATAGAAGCTGCTTACTGTTATGTCATGAATCCGCTGTTCGTTGTACTCATCCGTGTTGCTTCCCATTGCGAATGAACCGCCCTTAACGAACACCATTCCTTTTGTTTTCGTCGTTGTTTGTGTCTTAGAAGACGTTGTGTTTTTTCCGCTTGTGGCAGAACTGCCATTACGTACTACGCGGAAACCAAGGTTTGAACCGCCTCCGCTTGGGTCTGCATAATACCTTGCAGAAACTGAGGCATCAGAAGAAATGTCGCAGTAGCTGCCGCCTCGAACGACTTTATCATGTGCGGTTGTTTTTCCCTTAGGATTTGTTTCGGCTGCGCTACCAAAACTGCCGTACCAATCCCAGCACCATTCAAGCATATTTCCGTTCATGTCGTAAAGCTTCAGTTCGTTAGGCTGTTTTGTCTTTACTTCGTGCGACTCATAGCCGCTGTTTTCGCCATACCAAGCGACTGTACCGATTTTGTTGCTTCCGCTGTATGTGTATCCTTTGCTTTTTGCTCCACCCCTTGCAGCGTATTCCCATTCAGCTTCTGTCGGAAGCCGGTAACCGTTCGCAGTCCAGTCGCAAGAATAAATGCCATGATTATTTTGGTAGCAAGGTGTAAGTCCTTTTATCCGGCTGAGCTTGTTGCAGTATTCAAGAGCATCGTAAAAATTTACAGAATCTACAGGCAGGTTGTCTCCGATATTGTCGCTCGGATTCATCCACATAACAGACGCATATTCAGCTTGTGTAACTTCGTGGTCACAGATGTAGAAACTGCTTACAGTGACTTTATGCGCCGGTTTTTCATTCTTATTGCCGGAGTTATTTCCCATAGTGAACGTGCCGCCCTCAACAAAAATGAAGCCGTCATTGATTGATGTTGATGACTGTGAGGCTGCCGTTCTTGAAGCTTGTGCTGTATTTTTAGAAGTTTGGGCGAAAATCAGGCTTGTTGCGAATAACACGAACAAAAGCATGCATAGCAACGAACGCAAACTAGGCGAAACAAAGTATTCTTGCCCTGCAAAGTGGTTTGATAAACGTTTCATATTAGTCTCCCTCCGACTTTTAAAGTCTATATTAATTCTAACACGAGCTGTGTATTCTGACAACTTTTGCAGAAAGAGCCGGGACAAAAAGCTTTCCGTCCGTAAGCGATTCGGTACGGAGAGGAACATTTGAGGCTTTGTCCGCATCAACGAAAACTTCGGCTATTTGGCGAGATTTCGCGGCAAGTTCAGTCTGCACGGGCTGTTCGGTTTGCGTTGTTTTTCCAGTTTGTGCAGAGGGTTCTGCTTGCGCGTGTGGCAAAGTCAACGTGACATCATTTTTGCTCGCGTTGAAGGCTAAATACCAAATGAAATTGCCGTCATCAAGCGAATAGAACAATACCTGAGGATGTTCTGGTGTTGGTATAAACCGTGTAACATGCTCGATTTCGCGCATCGTCTTAAGGCGGAAAACAGGGAAAGCACGTCGAAGCGCGATAAGCCCCTGCGTATATGCTATAAGGCTCGAATACATTTTTTCCGCATCGTTTTCCGGCTGCCAGTGTATGCGGTTTATCGAATCCGATGACTGGTAGCTGTTGCGGACAAAATATTCTTCTGTTTCTGGCAGTCCGGCTTCTTTTGATGAAATAACTTTCGTGCGGCCAAGCTCTTGGCCCGCATGAATAAAAGCAATTCCTTGGCTTGTAAGAAGAAGTGCGTTAGAAAGCTTGAGCCGCCGCAAAACTTCTTGCCGTCCTTCTTCTGTCGATTCATCAGCACCAGTGTTCAGAACGATTGAATCATGGAGAGTAAGCCCGTCATGGCATGCAATATAAAGAACGCTGTCTGCGGGATTATCAGCTTTGTAATTAGTCTGAGGGCGGCCAGTGCAGTTATAGAAAAGTTGTTCAATTTTTTTGCTGTCCATATCGCCGCCATTCAGAAAAGCCGGCATACGCTCGTTGAAACCTCCTCCTTTGCACAAATCACGGAATTCATCATTAAAAACAGCGATATCATCAGTTTTCGTCATATAATTCTGATCCATGCCCACAGTTCCAGCCTCGCCTGTGTAAAGCTGCCAGCCCTCACCTATAAAAAGGATGTCGTCCTTCACTTTTTTGCACGCCTCGTAGCAGCATAGCATTGTCCCACTGTCGATAAGCCCCATTAAGTCGAAACGGAAGCCGTCTACGCCATACTCCTTTACCCAGAAGACAGCAGAATCTATGATCAGGCGGCGCATCATGGCATGTTCAGAAGCCGTGTCGTTGCCGCAGCATGAACCGTTAAGGAAGTGTCCTTTTTTGTCTAAGCGGAAGTAGTAGCCTGGAACTATATCATCAAGCAAGCTTGTGCGCGAAACATGATTGTAAACTACATCGAAGATTATCCGCAGACCTTTTTTGTGTGCCGCAGAAATCAAGGAACGAAGCTCTTTTACACGCCTGTATGGGTTTTCCGGCTCGGCGGAATACCAGCCTTCGGGAGTGAACCAGCAGTGCGGGTCGTAACCCCAGTTGTAGTTGTTGTTTTTCGTTCTACCATCCGCTTCATAGCTTTTTTTAGTTTCATCAGTGTTGTAAAACTTCAGCACTGGCATAAGCTGGATATGGGTTACGCCGAGCCAGGCAAGATAATCAAGCCGCTTTTGAAAAGCATCGTAGGTACCGCCGCTCCCATCCGGATTGATTGTGGCATCGCGGACAGAAACCTCGTAAACGATTGCGTCAGCTCCTGTGCAAACACCCTTTTTCTTTGAACCCGCGTACAATGCAAAATTTTCGGTATTTTGTCCGCCTTCTGCGTGACTTGCCCCAGCTCTACAGCTTTCCACGCAACTTCCGCAATATTGATCCGGCATCGTTTTGTCGCTGTGAATATCAACTACAGCGGCCCTTCCCGGCTTACCGTCATTACAGAAAGCCGCCATAGAAACCGCATAAGGGTCAAGGCATACTTTTTCTCCATTGCCAGTATCAATAACATACTCGTAAAAGCAACCGTCAATCTGGGAGCCATATTCGTACTCGTAAGACCATACCCCGCTCTTTCTGTCGTATATACAAGTCTGCGTCATATCGGGCGAATTGCTTTTCCAGTCTTTATAAAACTGTATCTTCACTGAAAAGGCCGCCGGAGACCAGAGTTTGAATATGACTGTCCCTCGTTCTGTAAAATGAATTCCTAACTCCGTTTTATTGTCCGGAAGGATTTTTTCAGCTTCCTGCCAAGAGGAAACCGGCTTATCGTTACGAAATATTTTCTTCATACCCTTGGACTTTACAAAGTTTTGTACTTTTCTTCAAGAAATACAAATAAAACCCTTCTCCAAAGGCAGCAGGTAACTTTCAGGAATTTTCATTCATCCCCTATTGACTAAAAAAATGCTTTGATATATATTACTTCCTGTCACGCGGGGATGGTGGAATTGGTAGACACGCTAGCTTGAGGTGCTAGTGGCGAGAGCTGTGCCTGTTCAAGTCAGGTTCTCCGCAGCTTGAAGCGGTTGCTTAATGCAACCGCTTTTTTTGTTTAAAGTCTTAATCAAAAGCCCTGACCTATTTATGTTATAGTGTGGTTTATGGATAAGAAACTGATTCTTGATATAATTGGCTACATGGGTTCCGTTTTCGTACTGGCATCCTTCCTTATGGCCACCGTAAAGAAGCTGCGGATTATAAACTCAATCGGCTCTATTGTGACGATCATCTACGGCTTTCTTATACAGGCCTACCCCACAGTTTTTATGAACGCATGTCTTCTCATCATTAATCTCTACTATCTTGTTAAAATGTTCCGCTACAAAGAAGAATTCCACATTGTTGAAGCAAAAATTGACGACGGCAGCGTAAAGTTCTTTTTGAATAAGAATAAAGATGATATATCTGTCTTTTTCCCAGAATTCAGCGATGCAGCTAAAGACATAAACTACACGAGAATTATCTATTGCCAGAACAAAACAGCAGGCTTATGCGTCGGAAAACTCGATGGCAAGAACCTTGCAATCTATTTGGATTACACAATTAAAGAATACAGGGATTATTCTGTGGGAAAGTATCTTTTCGCTGCACTCCCCAAGGAAGGAATAAGCACAATCGAGCTTAAGCAAAAGACGAAGCACCATTACCAATATCTGATAAAAATGGGCTTCGTCCGAGAGGGCGACCGCTTTATAAAGCAGCTTTAGAAGCTTCGGGACTGGAAAGCTCAAAAGCCCGGTCCTGCTTCAATTCACAAATGCGCTTCTAAGTGCGACAATCAGAAGGAGTCCAGGCCGCCCTCTTTTACTTGGAAATGGCTGAATTCCATACTGAAGGAAGCCCTGCCCTGGGTAACAGAACGAAGGACTGTAGAAAAGCCGAACATCTTTGCCATAGGAGACTGGGCATGAACCACCTCTTCCGTGGGCTTTGACTCAAGACTCTGAATGATACCGCCCCTCTGGGTCACCTGGCTCATGGCATCACCCACGAATTCTTTCGGAGTCATAATATCTACGTTCATGACAGGTTCAAGAAGACGGGGTTCAGCACTGCGGCAGGCATTATCAAAAGCCTGAACGGCACAAGCCTCGAAGGCGAAGGGGGTTGAGTTAAGCTCATCATAGGCAATATTGGTAACAGTAACGGCGATATCAGTACAAAGATAACCGTATTGAATACCAGAGCCGAAGGAATTTGTTATACCACGCTGAATAGCATCGAATATCTCGCCTGGAATATTGTTCTTCTTCACATTGCAGGTATATGTGTTTCCTGCACCGGGATTTGGTGCCACATGGATAGTTAGGCCGGCTACGTTCTCCTTGCCGCCTATGGCACGGCTATAGTTCTCGGTGTGGTCACATTCTGCAGTTATGGACTCGCGGTATGTAACCTGAGGAGCACCAACGCGGGCTGCAACCTTGAAATCCTCTTTCATACGGGTAACAAGCACATCCAGATGGAGCTCACCCATACCGGAGATTATGAGCTGACCAGTCTCAGCATCATCCTTCGATGTAAATGTCGGATCCTCTTTTGAAAGGATTTCTATTGTCTCTTTAAGCTTATCCCGGTCAGAAATGGTATCTGGCTCGATGGCAACAGAAATTACAGGCTCGGGGAAGGTCAGGTTCTCCAAAAGAACAGGAAGTCCCTCCGTACCGATGGTGTCACCTGTCTGGGCCAGCTTAAGACCTATGATTACAGCGATATCACCAGCCTCAAGGCTGTCCATGGGCTCAGTTTTATTGGCATGCATCCTAAGAATACGATTGATGCGCTCTCTTTTCTTTTTTCCCACGTTATAAATCTGTTCACCAGCCTTTATCTTACCAGAGTACATGCGGACATAGCAGAGGGAACCTGCTTCCCTGTCGTACTGGATCTTGAAGACCAGACCGCTCACCATACCGTTGGGATTGCAGGGAATCTCGATTTTTTCTTCTTTTTTTGTATGAAAGCCTATTGCAGCAGGAACCTCCTTGGGAGAAGGAAGATAGTCAACGACAGCATCAATCAGGGGCTGAATGGCACAGTTCTTACGGGCAGAGCCGCAGAGGAAGGGAACTATCTCCCTGGCAATAGTACGGCGGCGGATCTCTGCACGAAGCTTGTCCTCCGGTACCTCTTCTCCACCAAGATAAAGCTCAGCCAGCTCATCATTGCCGGAAGCGATTTCGTCCAGCAGCTTCTCCTTCCATTTCTGAGCCTCAGGGAGCCTTTCTTGCGCAATTTCGCTTTCCAGGATGGTCTCGCCCTCATCAGCCGGGTCAAAGCGGTATTCTTTCATTTTGAGCAGGTCGATGACTCCCTCAAAATTACTTTCCGCCCCGATAGGAATCTGAAGAGCCACTGGATTCGCATGGAATTTAGCCTTTACGTCCTCCATGGCACCGAAAAAATCAGCACCTATACGGTCCATTTTGTTTACAAAGCAGATACGGGGAACATTGTACTCGTCAGCCTGTTTCCAAACAGTCTCTGTCTGGGGCTGAACTCCACCAACAGCGCAAAGAACAGCGACAGCTCCGTCAAGAACACGGAGGGAACGCTCCACCTCGGCAGTGAAATCCACGTGGCCGGGAGTATCTATGATGTTTATCTGATGATCCTTCCAATAGGTCGTTGTGGCCGCACTCTGGATAGTGATACCGCGCTCCTGCTCCTGGCTCATCCAGTCCATTGTCGCCGCACCGTCATCAATCTCGCCTATACGATGAATCTTGCCTGTATAATAAAGAATACGTTCTGTAGTCGTAGTTTTACCGGCATCAATATGAGCCATGATTCCAATATTACGCATTGTATCTAAAGACATAAAAACCCCTCGCCACAAAGGCTGAATTCACAAAAGGTCGCCATACCCAGCGACACTCGCAGATTTTGTCAATATAGCAGAAAAATTAAATTAAGGGAATCTCTGGAAAATGTCTCTTATAGATAAGTATAGTTTTTATTCAGGAATTTTCTTCAAGCTCAATATCTTTTTTGATAATTGTGTCGTTATTAAAACTTACACTATCTGATTTGGTTTTAAAACTCCCGTTTTCACTTCCATCTACATCTTTGAATTCTATTGTATAAGCAGGATTGTCATAATCAACCAGGAACTCCAGATAATAAGAGCCTTCAGCTCCGGTGTAGGTAACATTATGAGAATCGCCTTTGCTTATAGTTACTTTGATTCCCTGAAGGGCATTATTCCCAGGGGCTGTTACTTTTCCATAAACACTTGAATAATAGCCATTTACAGGCATTCCATAACAGGATACTATCGTTCCCATTCCAAGAGCAGCCAAGATAGAATAAGCGAGCTTCCCCAATTTTCTATGAATAACCATATCAAACAATTACCATATCTCATATTGTATGTCAATTTTTCCTTGAATTATCTTGAAATCATAATTATCTTTAATTTTATGGAAAATCCAGATAATTCTTCTGAAAATGAGCAGATTATAGATAACAAAGCCCTTCCCTCCGTCCTGGAGCAGCAGCTATCGAAAAACAGCGACTTCTACAAAATGGCCTTTGAGTTCCAGCAGATAATGATGGTATACGAAAGCGCCATAAAGCAGCTGGAGACCAAGCTGGACATACTCAACAAAGAAAACAAGGTACTGGGCAGGCGGAATCCCATAGAAACAGTGAAATCAAGGATAAAGTCGCCGGAAAGCATAGCCAAGAAGCTTGAGAAGAAAAAGCTTCCCGTGACCTTCCATTCCATGATGACAAATCTGAACGATATTGCGGGGCTCAGGGTTATATGTCCTTATATTTCCGATATTTATGCTGTTAAGGATATGCTTCTTAAGCAGCCCGACATTAAGCTTATAAAAGAGAGCGATTATATTGCTAGTCCGAAAGCTTCTGGCTACAGAAGCCTGCATCTGGTAATAGAGATTCCAGTCTATCTTTCGGAGACAGTACACAAGGTGAAGGTAGAGATTCAGCTTAGGACTATAGCAATGGATTTCTGGGCCTGTCTTGAGCACGAGCTCAGGTATAAAACCACCACAAGGGTTCCTGACAGCGTAAGAAGGGAGCTTTTCAGGGTGGCAGAAACCATAGCCATGACAGACAGGGAAATGGAGGAGATAGCCTTCGAGCTTCAGGCTATTGAATAAGGCAGGGAGAGCTTTTACCCCTATGGCAGAAGAAAAAATAAAGGAAATAGCTTATAACTACGGTAATCTTCTGAAAAAAAGCATACTTTTCAAGGACTTTGACCATGAGCTGCTTTTGAAGGCCTTCAAAAGCTTTGACGCCCATGCCTCATCCTATAAAAAGGGTGAATTTCTTCACCCGGCGGGTGCCCCCCTTAGAAAATTCGGCTTTATCCTTTCCGGTATCATTCAAGTCTGTATGGACGACCTTAACGGTAACAGGATGATAATGGCCAATGTCTCTGTGGGAGATTCCTTCGGGGAGTCCCTTTCTTTTTTGCAAATTGAAGAAACCCTGGTTTACATACAGGCGGTAGAAAACTCTGAGATTCTTTGGCTTTCTCCCCCAGCCCTTTTCGAGAGCACCCCCGATGACTTCAACCGTCAGCTGATGAAAAAATTCACAGAGCTCCTTGCCTTCAGAACCCTCTCCATGAACAGCAGGATCCAGATTCTTTCAAAGCTTACCATAAAGGAAAAGCTTCTTACCTATTTCAGCGAAATCTCCTCACAAACAAAAAGCTCCACCTTCACAGTTCCCTTGAGCCGGGACGACATGGCCTCCTTCATAGGTACCAACAGAAGCGCCCTTTCCAGGGAGCTTTCCCTCATGAAAAAAGATGGCATTCTTGATTACTATAAAAACACCTTCAAATTATTAAAAAAATAGTTTGAATTTTTCATAAAAACACATTTTTCGTTGCATTTGCAACGTATTTTCATTACTTTTTTATATATATTGTAATCGAATCACAAAGTACCATTTAGGAGGTTTATTGTGAAAAAACTTTTTCTTGCAATACTTGCAGTAATGATGATGACCAGCCTTTTCGCTGCTGGCAGAAAAGAATCAAAGGTCGAGACAGAGACTGCTGTAAAAGAAGCAGCTCCTGTAACAATAAGACTTGGTGGACTTAAGGGTCCTACTTCAATGGGTATGGTAAAGCTTCTTGATGACGCTGAGAAAAACCTGACAGTAAACAAATATGATTTTACCATGGCAGGTTCCGCTGATGAGCTTACACCAAGATTCCTCAAGGGTGAGCTTGATATTCTTGCAGTACCAGCCAACCTGGGAGCTGTTCTTTACAACAACTCAAATGGTGCTGTAAGCATGATTGCCATCAACACCCTGGGTGTAATTTATATCGTGGAGAAGAACGGCGATACGATAAATAGTCTTGCTGACCTTAAGGGAAAGACAATCTACGCCACAGGTAAAGGTTCAACTCCAGAATTTGCCTTAAGGTATCTTTTGGACCAGAAGGGGCTTGACCTTGACACAGATGTAACTATGGAATGGAAAAGTGAGCCGACGGAAGTAGTAGCTACAATGGCAACAAAAGACAATGCAGTGGCTATGCTGCCCCAGCCCTTCGTAACCGTAGCAGGAAATCAGCTTAAAGACCTTCGCATTGCTATCGACCTTACAAAGGAATGGGATTCCCTCAACAACGGAAGCAAGCTTATAACAGCAGGTCTTATAGCACGTAAGGACTTCCTGGAGAAAAACCCGGAAGCCGCCGCAGCTTTCCTGAAAGAGTATGCTGCTTCCACAGCCTTCGCCAACGAGAATATCCCAGAGGCAGCAGCCCTGGTTGAGAAGTACAACATCGTGAAAGCTCCTATCGCTCAGAAAGCCATTCCCTTCTGCAACATAGTTTGTATCACAGGAAAGGAAATGAAAGACTCTGTGTCAGGTTACTTCCAGGTTCTTTTCAACCAGAAAGCAGCCGCCACAGGAGGAAAACTCCCTGAAGCAGATTTCTACTGGATCAATGAATAAAAAAGCAAAGCTGACTGTCCAAAAAGCAATCAGCGTTATCCTTGCCCTTGCCGTCTGGCAGATTGCCTCCATGGTAGTGGGCATGGATATACTCCTAGTTTCACCGCTTAAAGTAATAATGCGGCTAGGAACTATATGGCTTGAGGACGGCTTCATCACAACTCTATTATTCTCCTTGGTAAGGATTACATCGGGCTGTCTTCTTGCCATTGCCGCCGGAATTATTCTGGCCCTTATAGCTGGCAGGTTCCACATAGCTGAGGTTCTCCTCTGGCCCTATGTAATAACGATTAAATCGGTACCTGTCGCCTCTTTCATAATTTTATGCCTTATATGGCTTTCCTTTAACCAGCTGACGGTATTCATAGCCTTTCTTATTGTTTTTCCTGTGGTCTATTCCAATGTTTTGCAAGGAATAAAGAGCACTGATGAGAACATGCTGGAGATGGCTTTCCTCTACAGGATGCCCTGGCGTCGCAGATTCCTGTATATATATCTGCCATCGATAAAGCCCTATGTAATATCAGCCTCCAGCGTATCTATGGGAATGGCATGGAAGGCCGGCGTCGCAGCTGAGGTCATAGGTGTGGTCAACGGCTCCATAGGTGAAAAGCTATACGAGTCCAAGATCTATTTTTTGAGTGCGGATCTTTTCGCCTGGACTATAATCATAGTTTTATTAAGCGTAGGCTTGGAGAAAATCCTGATTTTTCTGATCAAAGTCTTTTTCAAAAGGATTGAAAGAATATGAGCGATATAGTTCTTGAATCAGTCTCAAAAAGCTATGATGGAAAGAAGGTCCTGGACAATATCTCCCTTTCCTTTAAGGAAGGAAAGACCACCTGCATAAAGGGAGCCTCTGGCTGTGGAAAAACTACCCTGCTTAGGATAATCGCAGGACTTATAGAAAAAGACAGCGGAAGTATAAGAGGCCTTCCCGAGAGAATCTCTTATGTCTTCCAGGAGGACAGACTCTGCGAGGATTTCTCTGCCGTGAGCAATATCATGGCTGTCACGGGAAGAAAGCTTCCCAGGGAAGCAGCCCTACAGCATCTTGCAGAGCTTGGACTTGCTGAAAGTGCTTTGAAGCCTGTAAGAGAATTGAGCGGAGGCATGAAGCGCAGGGTGGCCATAGCAAGGGCTGTCTGCTATGAGTCTGGCTTGATTATTCTTGACGAACCCTTCAAGGGCCTGGACGTAAAGCTTCGTAGGAATGTTATGGATTATATAAAGCGACATGGGGACGGGCGGACAATTATTTGTGTTACCCACGATCCGGAAGAAGCTGATTATATGGGCGGAGAGCTGATAGATATGGAGGAGGAAAAAGTATGATAGAGACAAAGAAAGACATTCTGGATATTCTTAGGATGCCTGAGGAAGTATTTTTCAGAGATATTGCCTCTGAGGCAGAAAAAGTCTACAAGGAGTCATATGGAGAAACTCTCCGGGTAACTGCCATGATGGGCTTTACCAATATCTGCAAGAATATGTGCCTTTACTGTGGCATGAGGGCAGGAAATCCTACTATCAAACGCTTTAGGACTCCACCAGAGGAAGTCATATCCCTGGGACTTTCTGCCGCCGACAAGGGATACGGCAGGATTTTCTTAATTTCAGGAGAGGATCCCCATTACGGCTTCGAAAACCTTGTCCATATCGTAAAGGCTTATAAGAAAAGAGGCATGTTCGTAAGCCTTGCCTGCGGAGAATATAACAAAGAGCAGTTTTTGGAGCTGGCGGATGCTGGCGTGGACGAGTACGTCATAAAATTCGAGATGTCCAACCCGGAAAGCTTTAACCGCCTCAACCCCTCCACCAACTTCGATCGTCGTATGGAAGCCATAGAAATCGTAAAGGGAAGCGGAATGCGTCTTGCATCCGGCAACATAGTGGACTGGCCAGGACAGACCGAAGATGAGCTGGCAGAGGATATACTTCTTATGAAGAAGCTTGATATCAGCTGGGCTCCTATTATCCCCTATCTTCCAGCTGCCAACACTCCCCTTGCAGCAGAAGGAAAAAGGGGTGACCTGCTTAAAATTTACAAAGAGATAGCAATCCTGCGTCTTATGATGCCTAAGGTCCATATAACAGCACAACAACCCGGTGTGGACATGAAAAAGGGACTTTCAGATCCTGAGGCTAATCTTGCCGCCATCAAGGTAGGTGCAGACGTCCTCTTTTTTGACCTTCTTTCAGATGCCCAAGCTCAGAATTTCAGGGTAATCGATGACAGGAACATAACAGGTCCGGCCCACATTTTCAAAATTGCAGAACTTTCAGGCTACCAGCTTGATACTGGTCATGAGCTTGTCTCAGGCAAATGAACTCGTCGCCAGGAAAAGATCGCATATAAACCCCAAATCCGCGCCAAATCGAGGTGAATAATGAGTATTACAGAAACTCCACGAAGCGAAAGACTCCATATCGGGATATTCGGAAGCCGCAATGCGGGAAAATCATCACTTATAAACGCACTGACAGGGCAGAATGTGTCACTTGTCTCTGATGTTGCAGGAACTACCACAGACCCGGTATACAAAGCCATGGAGCTTCACGGCTTTGGCCCCGTTGTTTTTATTGACACTCCAGGCCTTGACGACACAGGGGAGCTGGGAGAGCTTCGGGTAAAAAAGACCTTGGAAGCCCTTGAAAAAACTGATGTCGCCCTTTTTGTCCTGGAGCCCTCAGCGATTTCTGCCAAAAAGGAAGGTTCCCCTTCAGCAGGGAAGCTAACCGATGAATGGCTTTCTCGTATTAAGGCGAAAAAAATCCCGATAATTCTGGTGGTCAACAAAATTGACCAAGACAAAAAGTCCCTGGATTTTGCAGAGCCAGCCCCGGTAGATGCCAACGCTGCCGCTTTGAATGGTATGGATCTGCTTCCTGTCAGTGCTAAAACAGGCACTAACATCGATAAGCTCAGGGAGCTTATAATAAAGTCTGCCCCAGAGTCCTTCATGGAGACCACCATCACAGGAAATCTTGTTCAGGAAGGAGACCTGGTGCTTCTGGTCATGCCCCAGGATATACAGGCTCCAAAAGGCAGGCTTATTCTTCCTCAGGTTCAGACCATAAGGGAGCTGCTGGACAAAAAATGCCCTGTCATGAGCTGTACCGCTGACACCATGGACATAACCCTTAAGTGCCTATCCAAGCCTCCTGCCTTGATAATAACCGACTCCCAGGCCTTTAAGACCGTATACCCAAAGGTTCCTGAAGGCAGCCGACTCACATCTTTCTCAATCCTTTTCGCGGCCTATAAGGGTGACATAAACGCTTTTATGGCAGGAGCAGAAGCCTTCGCGAAGCTGAAGGACGGAGACAGAATCCTTGTGGCAGAAGCCTGTACCCATCCACCTACGGAGGAGGATATCGGCCGGGAGAAGATTCCAAACCTGATAAGAAAAAAAATCGGGGAAAAGATCCTCTTCGATTTTGTTAGAGGTTCTGATTTCCCCGAAGATTTATCGCCCTATAAGCTTATAATCCACTGCGGAGCCTGCATGTTCAACAGACGCCATGTGATGAGCCGTATTGCAAAGGCCTCATCCCAGAATGTACCTATATGCAATTATGGTGTCACTCTTGCATACCTTACAGGCATCCTGGATAAGGTGGTCCATCCATAAGGTTAAAGGGGGGTGCTTGCCCCTCCCTTTAACCTGGCAAGAGTGCCGAAAAGCAGTTCCGACACAAGGGATGAGGGTATTTTTTACCGTCTACCCCAGTCACCACGGCCGCCCCTGTTGCCATCGGGCATTTGACCTTGTGGAATCTGTCCGTCAGGAGCCTGGCCTCCAAAGCTGCCGTTAGGCATCTGTCCGTCAGGAGCCTGACCGCCGAAGTTACCATTCTGGTTACCTTGCCAACCATTACCACCGAAGCCGCCTCGACCTCCGCCGAAATCACCACGTCCACCGCCTTGACCGAAGCCTGTCGCAGTTCCGCTGCTGGTCACATTTGACTCAAGCTTTATCTCTTCTGATGAAGAACCAATGGTGATTGTATAGCTCTCGCCAAGCTTGAGCTCTGGTGAAGTGAAGAGCAAGGCAGAGCAGGCCTGGGGTACTTCATAGGAGCCAAGAACATTTCCACTCTTGTCAGAGAAGGTTACTGTGGAACCTTTTGCCACTGACTTATAGTACATGATTACATTACTCTTGCTTTCTGAGGATGGGGCCGTGGTATTTGAGCCACCGCAGCCGAAGACTGTTCCACCGTTGAAAATAAGGGGATACATATCGCAGTCAAAGGCTGTCTCAGGGTCTCCGCTTCCTATGGCATAGATCTCACCACCGTTCACTACGAAAGATCCGTTTGAATCCAAGGCATCATTTTCAGAGCTGATAACATCAATCACACCACCATTTATGGTCAATGAAATAGCGGCATTTATGGCATCATCAGGACAGCGGAGCTTTATATTACCTCCGTTTATGGTAAGGTCTGACTTTGACTCGATTCCCTCTGGACTGCAGTTCACCTTAGTACCGTCATCAAGATAATATTCATATGGCTTTCCTGTGGTGGTTATCTCAATGTTTCCACCGTTAATAGTAACATAAGGGTTCGGATCATCAGCATAGCTTTCAGTGGTGGCATCATCCTCTGCTTCGAAGCTGGCACTTATACCCTTGCTGACGGTTTCTATAGTTATATTACCACCATTTATGACTATGAAACCTTCGCCAGGATTTTCCTCGCTTTCCTCGCCGTCAACCTTAATACCCTTGCTCTCTTCGTCAGTCTCAGAGCCAGTTCCACGAATATTAAGATCTCCGGCATCCATGATGAAACCATTTACACAGCGGACAGCATCCCGGGCTGTGATAGAAACGGAAACATCCCCACCGGTGATACGGATATAATCATCGCTGTAGATTCCGTGCTTGTAGCCGCCGTTGACCACGATACTGCCATAATCTGAGTCCCCGTCATCATCGGCTATGACAAGGGCGCCCTTCACGTAGACCGCGCCTTTCTTTGTATTGGCACTTCTTTCTGCACTGTCTGTAAGGATATTTTTTGTTCCTTCAGCAGCTACGATAAAAGCCCTTTTCTTTGATGCCAGGTATAAAGCAGGACCATCCTTCGCAGTAATAGAGGCACCATCAAGAATAATAGCATAGCCCTTTTCCGTAGAATCCACGGTAAAGGTTCCCTCAAGCTTTCCTGAAAGCTGGATGAAAAGCTGCTCTTCAAGAGTTGATTTCACTGTCATACCATTATCGGTCTTCTCTAAAGTCACGGACGAAGCATCGGCAGCGCCTGTATAGCTTACACTGCCGGAGTTCAGGTCGATTGTCACGCCGGACTTGAAGCTACCGCTGTCATAAATATCCTCAGGACTATTGATTATGTCACGGGAGGATTTATTCCCGGCGGCATTATTCACAGGAAGCTCCCGGCTCATACCGGGGAAGCCGCCCCCCATATTTCCACCCTTTCCCCAGTTGCCATTTTCAGGTGAGAAGCCCTGCATATCTGCTGGCATTTCTCCCTCTGGAGGGGTAAAGCCATCTGGTGGCGTGAATCCATCTGGTGGTGTAAAATTATTCTGCTGGAAATTTCCTTCACTAGTCTGAGAAGATGATGTTACATCCTGTCTTCCGCCTGCGAATCCATTAAAGATCATAAAGACCATCAAGATACAAGAAATTATAAAAGTTCTTCTCTTCATACTAAAACCTCGTTATCATAAAGCCGGGATAAAAGCTCCTTCAAAGGCAATCCGGCTCAGTATTCTTCCATGTAGCCTCTTTTTGGGAGGTTACCCATATTATCCCTTTCCCAGGGATTTTCAAGCTTGATGGTTATAAAATAAAATAAAAAGCTTAAAAGTACCTTAAAAAGTAAAAAAAAGACACATATAGAAGGGATGTATACACAGGAAATACTTACAGAACTACTAACCTTTTGGATTTGCAGAATTTTGAAGATATTCTTACCATAGCAATTGCAGTCCGTTTTCTTCATATTGACGGAATTTTCCATCCTTGCTGATAAGCACAAGGTTGTTACGGATTGCCTGCTGAACAAGCATTCTGTCAAAAGGGTCGCTATGATTGCTTTTTAAGGGAATTCGTGTGATGCTGACGTAATCATATATTTCAGGTGTTAAGATTGTAAAATCGAATTCTTCTGCAATATGAGGAAGGTGGAGAATATTTATTCCTTTTAAATCAAGTTTTTTTAACTGGTGTTTTATTGCAATCTCCCAGAAAGTAATTGAACTGATGTAAATAGTATTATCTTCATCTTCAAGGATTGCTAGTGTTTTCCCGGTGATTTGCTTAGTGTTGAAAAGCGCCCATAAAAAACATGAGTATCAATTAGGTATTTCAATTGAAAACTCCCATCAAATCATCCATATCCGAAAAAACAGTTTCTGGTGTAAGACGAAAGGATTCATCTTCCCAATAAGTTGCTATACCTTCATATAGACCAAGAGGTCTCTTCTTTCGTTTCGGTTTTTCTTTAATCTGAGTAAGACAAGCCACAGGCTTTTTTGCGCGTCCATAGAGAATATGAATTTCATCCCCTTTTAAGACCTGTTCTAAAACTGTAGAAAAATGTGCTTTAAAATCAGCAACTGTCATTATCCGTTTCATAAATTAAGGGTAAATCCAAGTTGTCAAGTTCACAGATAAATAGACAAGGGGATATCCAAGCGGAAATAATTTCGGATGAATATCCCCTTTCTAATAAAATCAGCTGAAGCTCAGAGAGTTACCGTCCGCGCCTTTATCAACACTTATAGTCGCTCCTTCGGAGAAATGACCGGCAAGAATCTCCTTGGCCAGAGGATTCTCCAGATACATCTGAACCGCACGCTTTATTGGTCTTGCTCCGAAAAGAGGGTCGTAACCCACTTCAGCCAAGAAGTCCACGGCCTCATCTGTGTAAGAAAGGGAAAGCTTTTTATCCTCCAATCTCTTGGCAACCCTTTCCAGCTGGTTACGCACGATGGAAGCGATGCAGCTTCTATCCAGCCTGCTGAAGGTTATGATCTCATCTATACGGTTGAGGAATTCAGGACGGAACTGGGCCTTGAGCATAGCATCAATCTGAGGTTTAGCCTGGGCCAGCTTCTCATTGGTATCTGCCTGCAAGATCAGATCAGATCCCAGGTTACTGGTCATTATGATGATAGTGTTCTTGAAATCCACCACACGGCCCTGACCGTCAGTAAGCCTTCCGTCGTCAAGGACTTGCAGCAGGACATTGAAGACATCCGGATGGGCTTTCTCTATCTCATCGAAAAGAACTACGCTGTAAGGACGACGGCGAACAGCCTCCGTAAGCTGACCACCCTCATCATAGCCCACATATCCCGGAGGAGCACCAATAAGGCGGGAAACACTGTATTTCTCCATATACTCGCTCATATCGATACGGGTAAGGCTTTTCTCATCGTTGAAAAGGAAATCAGCAAGAGTTTTGGCAAGCTCAGTCTTACCTACTCCCGTAGGTCCGATAAAGAGGAAGCTACCCAAGGGCTTGTTCTCGTCGGAAAGACCTGCCCTGTTACGTCTGATTGCATCAGAAACCACGGAGACAGCCTGATCCTGCCCTATAACCCGTTTATGAAGCACGCTCTCAAGCTCAAGATACTTCTGTTTCTCGCCGGCCATCATCTTATTAAGAGGGATGCCAGTCCAGGAAGAAACGATACGGGCTATATCCTCCTCAGAAACCTCCTGACGGAGAAGATGCTCTGCCTCCTTTTGGCTTAAGGCCTTGTCTCCATTACTTGCGGCAAGCTGACCTCCCCCATTTTCGCCACTTTCTATTGCGGCTGTCACGGCATCAGAGCTGGCAACAGTCTCCGATTCAGTCTCCTTGAGCTGTCTCTCTATCTGGGGAATAAGGGAATAACGTATCTCGGACACCTTCTCGTAGTTGCCCTCACGCTGATACTTCTCCTCGTCATTATGAAGCTTCTCCAACTCCTCTTTAAGCTTACGGCTGCCGTCAATCCGTCTTTTCTCGTTCTGCCACTGAAGTCTCATGGCATCCCGCTTTTCTGTAAGCTCATTAAGTTCTGCCAAAAGCTTCCCAAGTCTTTCCTTGGATGCCTTGTCAGTCTCCTTTGACAGAGCCTGCTTCTCAATATTGAGCTGTAAGATACGGCGCTCCACCTGATCAAGCTCAGTGGGCTGGCTCTCAATCTCAATCTTAAGCCGGCTGGCCGCCTCATCCACCAGATCTATAGCCTTATCAGGCAGGAATCTGTTTGTGATATAGCGGTTGGAAAGAACCGCAGCAGCCACCAGGGCATCATCACGGATACGGACCCCATGATGAACCTCATATTTTTCCTGGAGGCCACGGAGGATAGCGATGGTATCCTCCACAGAGGGCTCCGCACAGTAAACCTGCTGGAAACGACGCTCCAAAGCGGCGTCCTTTTCTATGTATTTTCTGTATTCGTCAAGAGTGGTTGCACCTATGGCACGAAGCTCACCACGGGCAAGAGCAGGCTTCAGAAGGTTTGATGCGTCCATTGAGCCCTCGGAGGCACCAGCCCCGACAAGGGTATGAAGCTCATCTATAAAAAGGATTACATGACCTTCGCTTTTCTGAACTTCGTTTATCACAGCCTTAAGGCGTTCCTCGAACTCTCCCCGGAATTTCGCACCAGCCACCAGGGCTCCCAAATCAAGGGAAAGTAACCTTTTGTTTTTAAGGCTCTCCGGCACATCCCCGGCGACAATACGGCGGGCAAGGCCCTCGACTATAGCAGTCTTACCCACACCAGGCTCACCTATAAGGACAGGGTTGTTCTTGGTGCGGCGGGAAAGGACCTGCATCACACGGCGGATTTCCTCATCACGACCTATAACCGGGTCTATTTTCTGCTGTCGGGCCAAGGCAGTAAGGTCACGGCAGTATTTGTCCAGTGAGCGCATGGTGCTCTCCGGATCCTGATTCGTAACCCTCTGGTTCCCGCGGACTTCCTTCAAGGCCTTCATTATGGCATTGCGGTTGATGCCAAACTTATTGAGCATGGCGGCAGTCCGGCCCTCGCTGTCAGCCATAGCAAGGAAAATATGCTCCACAGACAAATATTCGTCCTTGAAGGCATTCATTTCCTTCTCTGCCTTAGCCAGAATTTTCTGAAGCTCTCCGGAAAGAGTCATCTGGGCGTTTCCGTGAACCACGGGGTATGTATCGAGTAACTTTTCTGTTTCTTCTTTCAGTTCGGAGACTTTGACTCCTATACGCTCCACAAGAGGAGAAACAATACCGTCTTCCTGCTGAAGAAAAGCCAGAAGAAGATGCTCTGTTCCAACTTCACTGTGATCTTTCTGCTGGGCTAAGGACGTTGAAGTTTGTAAGGCGTCCTGAACCTTAAGCGTCATTTGTTCGTAATTCATACTCTCAAAATAATAATAACAGGAGGAAAATTCAATTTTTTCTGATTTTTCTTGATATTCCGAGAAGTATTTGACTAGGAATCCAGAGGATTGGTAGGGAGCTTAATGGCCGAAGACCAGGCTGCAGCTAAGATTACCGTCCGGGAAGGGGGAGGTCACAATATTTATTCCCCGCCAGCCCCATTTGCTTCTAATTCCCGCTTTAAGTCTGCATAGAAACCAGGAAAACGCTTTTCCAATATCACAGGCCGTCCTGCTTCGTCCAAAAAGCAGTGGGAGCTTTTTCCCAGGAAAACCACATCGTCACCCACCTTGAACTCATAGTTGAAGATGAGCTTCAAAGCTGAAAGCTTTTCTATGGTGACATTAATCTTTATAAGATCCGGGAAAGTGGTGGATTTTTTGAAAACACCCTCCACAGACATAACAGGGCTGGCTATTCCGCTTTCCTCAAGCTTTATAAAGCTCCAGCCCAGCTGATCCAAGAAATCCACACGGGCCTCTTCCATAAAACGGATGTAATTTGAATGATGGGTTATTCCCATTTTATCTGTCTCATAATAATTTACTTTGTGTTCGTAAGGTCTCATAAAAGCATTTTCGACAATATAGCAAATCATGTCAATCTGTTTCCCTATATTTTTCTTCATGTTCTTGCCCTTTGTTCCCAAGACTGTTAAAATGCTTGACGTAAAAGAGGCAAATAATAATGAATATTTTCGCTGATTTCCTTCCTGAATTCATGCATTTCAACGCCATAGACGGCGCTAACCTAATCCTTTTATTAAGTATAATTCTTCTTCTCGGTGCTATGGGCGGAAGACTTTTCCAAAAGCTTAAGATTCCCCAAGTTGTGGGATACATCGTTATAGGTATAATAATAGGTCAATCCGGCCTGCAACTCCTAAGGAAAGAAGTTATTACCGCCTTGGATCCTGTAAGCCAAGTAGCCCTTTCCCTTATAGGCTTCCTAATTGGTGGAGAGCTTAAAATAGGCGTTTTGAAAAAATATGGTAAGCAGTTCATAGGTATACTGCTTTTCGAAGCTATAATTCCCTTCATAGTGGTTTCAATCATAGTAACCCTTGTTTCCTATCTTTTCACAAAGGACCTGAACGTCTCTATAGCACTGGGAATTATCCTTGGTTCTATATCTTCAGCTACAGCACCTGCCGCCACAACAGATGTTCTCCGGGAGAACAGGACCCGCGGCCCCTTAACGACGACAGTGCTTGGAATCGTCGCAATGGATGACGCCGTTGCCCTTATCCTTTATGCTTTTTCTTCATCTATAGCCTCCGCCCTCTTGGGTAATACAAACAGCTCCCTGGGCGCTCAGCTGCTCCATCTTTGCTATGACGTTTTTGGTTCCATTCTTCTTGGCTCTGTCATAGGCTTCCTTCTAAGCCGCTTCATAAAAAATGTGATGACAGACGAAGGGCGCATCCTGGCTTTCTCCCTGGGTTCCATTTTCCTTTCCACAGGAATATGCACCTTGATAGATATGGACAACATTCTTGCCGCCATGTCAATAGGCTTTTTCATGGTCAACTTTGCACCGGTAAAAACCCGACCGACCTTCTCCTTGGTAGAGAAATTCACTCCTCCCATCTATGTTCTTTTTTTCGTTCTTGTTGGAGCAAAGCTTAATATATGGAACGTTACAATCTTCGTGGGAGTAATCGCCCTTATTTACATTGCCTGCAGGACAATAGGAAAAACCATCGGTGCCAGGATGGGTTCTCGAATAACTAAGGCACCGGAGACTGTAAGGAAATACCTGCCCTGGTGTCTACTTAGCCAAGCTGGTGTTGCCATAGGTCTTTCCATAGCCGCCGGACAAACCTACAGCGACACAATAGGTTCCACCATAATCCTCATAATCACAGCCACGACCTTCGTTGTTCAGCTATTGGGCCCTGTCTGCGTAAAATACGCCGTCAACCACGCAGGCGAATGTAATCTTGACATCTGCGAGGAAGATATTATGAAGACATGTAAAGTGAGCGAGGTAACTTCCGGTGGAATATCGATTTGCGATGAAGCTTCCCCTGCAATCGTCACAGACACGACGAGCCTGCACGAAATCCTTGACTCTTTCAGTCATAACCACAATTTGAACTACGTGGTAAAAAACGGAGAAGGAAAGCTTTCCGGCATCATAACCCTTGATCATCTTAAAGAATGTCTTCAAATGATGGACTTCTCAGAAGGTCTTATGGCTATGGACATTCTTGAACCTTGTCCTGTGACTTGCAATCCGGACATGCTTATTCCCGATGTACTCAAACAGTTTGACGAGAACGACACAGAAGCCCTGCCGATAACTGACGAAAACGGAATGCTGCTCGGTGTCATTGAAAAACCGGCTGTAGATCACTATCTTCACGCAAAGGTAATGGAGCTTCACAAAAAAATCGCAAGCCTGGGATAAGGAAAGGGCGTTACCGACGCGCTTTTTGAGTGTCGCTCACTTTTCGCGGGGAAACACGTAAGTTTCGTAAAGCTTCATACAAATTCTGTACCCCGCGAAGCTTACGACCGCGCTTATCATTTTGTCTGTCAAGTTCGTAAGGAAACCTACGATGTATGTCGCGAACACTAGGTTTGGCACGGCCGTATAAACGCTAAGTATACCGGAGTCGATTTTTGGCGTGGTTACAGAAGAAAACAGAACGTCAGAAATGATGTTTCCCAAAACGGCATTGCTAAGCGCGCTCCACAACCCCGCCCACAAAAACGTGTCTATTTCGTAAAGCGGCTTGCCCCCCCCGTACATCTGTATAGTACTTTTCGTCGGGATGAATAATGAAAAACACCCCAAGCCAAAAATGACGTAAGCATGTGGCACGACATAAACGGGAGCATCGTATAATCAAAAACAGTCAATATTCCGTTGGAAAGGACGGCGCACAAAAGCCCCGCCCACAATCCGCTTGTAGCTGTCACCATAATCGTAAGTATTGAATCAAGATATAAAGGTACCATTAAATCACTTACAAGAATACAGCCAGCGCAATTCGCAAGCAGCGCCACTGCAAAAACGCAAAAGTGAAAAACAAGCTGCGACGGCTTTAATCGTTGTGAAGGTTCGCTTTTTTCGCGCAATGCTGAAAAATCATCAATATTCATACAATTACTCCGAGCGTTTTCGCAATATCAATCAAATCAAGGCGGTCGCGAATTCCAAGCTTCTGATAAATCAGTGATTTTTGGTTTGCCACCGTTTTTTCTTTTTTGCCGAGTATTTCAGCAATCTCATACGTTTCTTTTTTCTGTGCTAAAAGCGCAAAAAGTTCCTGCTCGGTTTTTGTAAGCGTCCGCCAGTCTGCATATAGCTGCATCTGACGGCTGTCATCATTCTCACGAGAATTCCCAGACAGAAGGTTTCTTATAATTTTACTAATTGCAGAACCGTAATAGTTTCTTCCCCCTGCAACGGCAAGAAGCGCCTGCTCAAGTTCCGCAAGCTTCGTCTTTTTCGTGACGTATCCCGCGACTCCTGCTTTAAGAGCGTTTTCTACATGAATCGGATCAGCGTACATCGTAT
>JAILBN010000073.1 GCA_024680915.1 Treponemataceae bacterium
CCCTGGTCAACAGCAAACCTGCTGTACCGTCTGGCTCTCTCGGTATTCCCTGGTGGATCCCCTGAGTACGGTGAGCATATGTACACGAGCGGTCTGTAATCCTTGATGCCGTGCGACTTTTGCTTCATCGCCTCGTACGGAGTAGGGTCCGGATAGCCTTCTGGATTTAAAAGGTCATTCTCCATAGGCCTGTTCTCCTTTCGTTAAAATTTGAAAGGCCTCCTGTGACCTTTCAGGAGTTATGTATTTGGGGACCCATGATTTTCCGGTTTTTTAGAAATTTCTTGAAATTTCTTTGAACTGGCAGAATCGCTTCCTTTTTATATAGAAAAAAAAACCGACCTTGATGGCCGGCAGAAAAAAAAAAGGGCTCCCAGATTTCTGGAAGCCCCGTACTGTATTACTATATTATGCGCACTTCTGTAAAATGTCCTTCTGGATCTGCAGGTTGTTAAGCAGGAAGGTTACTACGTTACCGTTACTCTCAAGCATACCCGGATCTTCTATAGAATAGTTGTGAACCTCTGCCAGCTTGGCGGTATATTCCTTGATGCCCGCTGAAAATTCAAGAATCTGCTCCTTTGTCATAGACACAAACACCTTATCCGTTATATGCGGTAAGCTCATCAACGCCTCTTCGCAAGCAGTTATGGTATCTACATCCAGCTCACCGTTCTGTGCAGCTTCTATGTAATTCTTAATAGCACCATTCAGCCAAGCATTACACTTCTCTTCCAGGTCTTTGCGCTTCTTATGCTTCTTATAAAGAATGACTCCTGTGGTAGTTGCTGCTACAGCCACTACGGCTACTGTAATCACAACGGCCTTCTTATTCTCCTTCACAGCTCTGGATATTGCCCTTCCGAGTTCCTGCCAGCTGCTCTCCGCATCAAGGGGTACGATATCCAGATGCTTAAAAATTTCCATGGTTTCCGCGTTTCTTAAGACCCCGTTTGTACGGACAAGCTCTCCTGCATCAATGAGGGCCACTGCCGAATCGGGAATTACTAATCCAACTTTTTCGATCATATCAACGTCCTCCTCTTATTTTATCTGTATTTTCTTAAAAATCTTGAATGCTTCAATAATATAATCTGCTGCTCCGTCGCCAGCCTGGGAATCTATCATTTCTCTCAGCTCAGAATCCTTAGCCAGCAACTCGGACATCACTTCATCCATTTCATCGAGATGTTCTTTGTCGTACCAGTTTTCATTCGGATCAGCGATGCCATCCATATTTATCATGTATTCATAAAAATCTTTCACACATGCTTGCACCAGCTTGCTCTTGGGATTTTTCCCTATACAGCTCCCAATAGCCAATAAGTGGTAATAAAACGGCATGTACTCTTCTGCTTCTTTCTTTTCTTCATCTGTATATGAAGCAGACTGGTCAATCGAAGTCTCCAAATAGTCTTTAAAGCTTCCATCTTTATACATCCGTGATAGCATTGATGGATCAATATTTGAAAGTGCAACAAGTGTCGCCATCGGAAGCTTTTCGGGAAGCAATATAGTGTTAAGTGTATTGATCATTCCGTCAATGCGCTTTTTCTTTGCTTCAAGCTCTCCGATCATCTTCTTCATCTCAATAAGAATATTCTCCTGCGGTCCTTCTAGCACCTTTTTGATGGCTTTTCTTTCATACCCGACCTCTACGAATATCTGTATGAGAATAATTTTCTGGACTGCCGCATCGTCATATAACCAATATCCCGCCTCGGTTCTATCGGTAGGACTTATAAGCCCAATGCGGTCATATTCTTGAAGCGCTCTTCGCGTAACTCCAGTGATTTTGCAGACTTCGCTAAGTTTTTTCACCTCGTCACCTCCTTTCTTGATTATACCATACAACCTGCACGTAACGTGCAGTCAACAACTTTTTTCAAAAAATTTTCAAAAACCGGAAAATCACCCCTGCTCAAATACATAACTCCTGTAAAAGAGATGTCCGCCAAAAAGTTTTTTAAAGAAATTTTCAAAAAACCGGAAAATCGGACCCGCTCAAATACATAACTCTCAGGAAAGGGAAATAACCAATCCGGAAAGCGAGGTGCAAGGGATGAACGAGAAAACAAAAGATCGTGCCGCTACCCAAGACATAGATGTCAGCGAAGAACTCAGAGATGTTCTCATCGCAATCTCAGTTGTGGCAAAGCGGCTCGC